>DATAPF010000683.1:0-113572 GCA_036265355.1 Kofleriaceae bacterium
TCAGCTCGTCGCGCTCCCTGGTGACCTTCGCCGCGATCCGTGGTGACCGGTTACGCCGCGATCAACAAGCCAGCGCGCTATTCGGCTTTGCATCGGGTCTCGGACCTCGTCGCGGTGACGCTGCCAATCTTTTTGAGCCAACTCGTTCGACGCTCGCGGCTGAGCTTGTGCCTAGACCAACGGACAACCTCGGCTACATGGATGCCAGTGTTGTCCGTTGGATGGCGGCGGTATCAAATGACACGGTCGCGAAGCAAATGGCTGAGTGCCTCATTGCGAGAAATCTGTACAAGGAAGTGCTTCTGTTCTCGGCGGCTGACGTCCCGACATTCCTAAAGACGGCATTTACCAAGAGCCGTAAGGGTTATGAAGGTGCACTTGAAGCTACAGAGTGGTTGCGCCTGCTTGATCATTTAAAGATTGCATTGAAGGGATATCTGTCATCCGGTGAAAGTATGATAACGATTGATGACAATGGATTGCCGAGCTTGCTGGTTGACGTTGCGATACCCAAGACGATGCGAACGCAGGCAGAGCTTCGAGTTCTCGACAATGACATAGGGTCTGCAACAACCTGGAAGCGCGTCAAACGTATCGACGCTCAGAAGGGCTGGCTTCTTGGACTTCGAGTTGCTCAGTCACCTATCTACGACGCGTACGGCGGGCAAAGCGAGGATCTGGCGCCACTGCAAGTCCGAGTGTTTGCGCGCCCAGGGCTCGCGCAAGACCTTCGACCGCGGCTGGAAGGTACTGTTGCGCAATCATGGCTAGAGACTTTCCGAATCTAGGCACTGCCGGTCGCCGTGGGCGCTGTCAGTCGGCAGAGCGCAGGTCGATCGCTGGGCCGACGGGGAGACATGCGTAGCCCCGCGGCGCACTCCCGGTCAGCCTGGCGCGCGTTCCCAGGCGGCGCGCTGGCGGGCGGCCCCGCATGGGGCGGGTCTGGCGCGCGTATGGTGGCACTCGGCGCGCAGCTGGCGCGAAATTCGACACCAAGCGGCCAGTCATTCCCGACGAAGATCTGTGGTCCTCCAGCCGTGGCACAGATGTGCCACGACGAACGGGACACAGGCGGATCAGGCCGGACATAGCCGACACGGTGGGCGACACAACCCCCGAGAACCGTTGCAAAGCCGCGATACCCAAGGTAGGGTCAGGCGGTCCTCATGGGGTTCGAGTCCCCCTTTGCGAACGAGGGCTTCGCCACGGTCTTGGGGATCGCGGAGCGCTTCGGCAACCGCTCGAAGACGATCGATCACGGTGTTCGCTCGCCCGAGCCGCGGGCGACGATCCGGGTCGGCAGGACCACGCGCTGGTTCGGCCGGCGGTCGCCGGAGATCCGCGCGAACAAGAGCTCGGCGGCGATCCGGCCCAGCGCCGAGGCGTCCTGCTCGATCACGGTGAGCGACGGGCGGAGCAGGTCGGCGAGCTCGAGGTCGTCGAACCCGATCAGCGCCGGGTGCCAGCCGCGTAGCGCGGCGAGCGCGCGGAGCACGAGCACGGTGATCCGGTTGTTGCCGGTGACCAGCGCGGTCGCCGGCTGGCGCTCGGCGCGGAACCGGACCAGCGCCGCGCGGACCGACTGCGCGGTGTGGGGGCCCATCTCGATCAGCCGGTCCGGTGCGGCGCCGCGCAGCGCGGCGACGCCCTGGGTGAAGCCGCGCAGGCGCTCGCGCGCGGTGTAGATTGCCGGGTTGTCGCCGAGAAAGCCGATCCGGCGGTGGCCGTGCGCCGCGAGGTGGGCGACCGCGGCGCGCACGCCGCCGGCGTTGTCGACCAGCACCGCGTCGGCCGAGACCCCGACGCCGGGGCGGTCGACGAACACCACCGGGGTGCCGGCTGCGATCTCGCTGCGCAGGTAGCGCTGATCGGTGCCCGCCGGCACGACGATCAGGCCGTCGACGCGGCGTGCGCACAGCGCGAGGGCGAGCTGGCGCTCGCGGCCGGGGTCCTCGTCGGACGAGCCGGCGAACACCAGGAAGCCGTGGCCGATCGCGACCTCCTCGACCGCGCGGGTGAGCAGCGAGTAGAACGGGTCGGCGACGTCCATCAGGACGATGCCCAGGCTCGCGGTGGTCGACCCGCTGCGCAGGTGGGCGGCGCCGTCATGGCGGCGGAAGCTGAGCGCCTCGATCGCGGCGCGGACCCGCTCGGTCGTGCGCGGGGCGACCCCGGATTCGCGGTTGACCACCCGCGACACGGTCTTGAGGCTGACCCGCGCGCGGCGCGCGACGTCGACCATGGTCGGGCGGCCGCCGGGCCGCCGCCGGGTCCGACGGGCCTGGGTCATGGCCCTCCGGCGGCCGGCGATTCCGGGCCTCCGGGCAGCGCCGCGCCGGTGTCGGGATCGAAGAAGTGCAGCCGGGACGGGTCCATGCTGACGGTCAGCGGCCCGCTCGCCGGCAGCGCGAGGTCGGCCGGCAGGCGGGCCGTGAACCGGGCGCGGGTCTCGTCGGGCAACAGCAGCGCGTCGTCGCCGGTCCGGGTCGAGACCGCGGCGCGCGTGGCGTCGGTGTCGACCCGCGGGGCGTCGAGGTCGAACAGCACGTAGCGCTCGTCGCCGAGCTCCTCGACCACCGCGGGCGTCACGGCGAGCTGGGCCCAGCCGACCCCGGCGGGTGCGAACGCGGTCGGCCGCACACCGAGGATCACCCGGCGGTCCGCGCCGGCGAGCGGCGAGCCCAGCGGCAGCGCGATGGCGTGGCCGGCGAACCGGACCTCGCCGCCAGCGATCTGGGCGGGCACGAAGTTCATCGCCGGCGAGCCGATGAACGCGGCGACGAACAGGTTGACCGGCGCCCGGAACAGCGCGCGCGGGGTGTCGAACTGCTGGAGCCGGCCGTCGCGCAGCACGGCGACCCGCTGGCCGAGCGTCATCGCCTCGATCTGATCGTGGGTGACGTACACCGTGGTGACGCCGAGCCGCTGGTGGAGCTGGGTGAGCTGGGCGCGCACCGTGACCCGGAGCTTGGCGTCGAGGTTCGACAGCGGCTCGTCCATCAGGAACACGCGGGGCTCGCGGACGATCGCGCGGCCCATCGCGACGCGCTGGCGCTGGCCGCCGGACAGCGCCGCCGGGCGCCGCTCGAGCAGGTGGTCGAGGCCCAGCGTGCGGGCGACCTCGGCGACCCGGCGGTCGCGCTCGGTGCGCGGCGTGCCCCGCATCCGCAGGCCGAACGCCATGTTCTTGCGCACCGTCATCCGCGGGTACAGCGCGTAGCTCTGGAACACCATCGCGACGTCGCGGCGCTGCGGCAGCTCCTGGGTGACGTCGGTGTCGCCCAGCAAGATCCGGCCGGAGGTGACCTCCTCGAGGCCGGCGATCATCCGCAGCACGGTGGACTTGCCGCACCCCGACGGGCCGACCAGCACGATGAACTCGCCGGGCGCGACCGCGAGGTCGAGATCGCGCACGGCGTCGACCCCGCCGCGGAACCGCTTGCCGACGCCCTCGAGCCGGATCCCGGATGGCTTCACGATCATCCCTTGAGCGCACCGGCCATCAGGCCGCGCAGGAAGAACCGGCCGAGCAGGATGTACACCAGCAGGGTCGGCAGGCAGGCCAGCAGCGCGCTGGCCATCGCCTCGTTGAACGGCACCGCCTGGCTGCCGGCGATGTTGTTGAGCGCGACCGTGATCGGCCAGCGGTCCTTGGTGGTCAGCAGCACGCCGAACAGGAAGTCGTTCCACGCCGAGGTGAACTGCCAGATCATCGACACCGCGAACGCGGGCGGCGCGATCGGCAGCGCGATGAACGCGAAGCTCGCCAGCATGCCGGCGCCGTCGACCTTGGCCGCCTCGATCAGCTCCTCGGACACCCCGGCGAAGTAGCTGCGGAAGATCAGCGTGGTGATCGGCAGGCCGTAGATCACGTGGACCAGCACCAGCCCGGCCAGGCCGCCGCGCAGCCCGGTGTACGACATGGTCTGGAACATCGGGATCAGCACCGCCTGGTACGGGATGAACATGCCGAACAGGATCAGCGCGAACACGAAGTCGGCGCCGGGGAACCGCCACTTCGCCAGCACGAAGCCGTTGGCGGCCCCGAGCAGCGACGAGATCACGCTCGCCGGCAGCGCCATCATCACGCTGTTGCCGAACCCGTCGCGCAGCTTGGGCCACACGATCCGGAAGTTGTCGAGCGACAGCGCGTGCGGCCACTGCCACATCCGCACCACGCTGACCTCGACGGGGCTCTTGAGCGCGGTGACCAGCAGCGCGTACACCGGCATCAGGAAGAAGCAGGCCAGCGTGAACAGCGCCAGGTAGCGCGCGGTCAGCGCGTACGGCGCCCACCGCGAGCGGATCCGGCGATCGCCGCGCGCCGTCACCGCCGCTCCGCGCGCACGGAGTACCAGATGTACGGCACGATCACGGTGGCGACGCCGAGCAGGAGCAGCGCGGCGATCGCGGCGCCGCGCGCGTAGAACCCGCCGTCGAACGTGGTGAACCACATGTAGAGCGCCGGCGTGTCGATCTTGATGTTCTTCTGGTCCATCGCGTAGAACAGATCGAACGTCTTGAGCGAGATGTGGGCGAGGATCACCACCGCGCTCATCAGCACCGGCAAGAGCATCGGCCGGACGACGTGCCAGAACACCCGGGGCGCGTTCGCGCCGTCGACCCGCGCGGCCTCGCGGAGGTCCTCGGGCACGCCGCGCATCCCGGCGAGGAACAGCGACATGACGTAGCCCGACAGCGACCAGCCGGCGGGCAGGGCGATCGCGGCGATCGCCCACCGCGACCCGGACTTGAACCAGTCGCTGTGCCACGCCAGGCCCGCGTCGGCGAACAGCTTGTTGATCCCGGTGGTCGACTCGCCCTCGCCGTTGTCGAGCAGCCAGCGCCAGATGATCGCGGTGGCGATGAACGAGATCGCCATCGGGAACAGGTAGATGCTGCGGAACACCTGCTCGCCGGGCAGGCCGCGGTCGAGCAGGGCAGCGAGCGCGAAGCCGAGCGCCAGCGCGCCGGCGACGAACACGACCGTGAACAGCGCGATGTTGGGGACGTCGAACCGGGTGAACCGCAGGTCATCCCACAGCGCCGTGTAGTTGGCCAGCCCGACGAAGTCGTGCGCCGGGGCCAGGCCGCGCCAGCTCGACACCGAGACCCGGAGGTTCCAGCCCAGGAAGCCGTAGACGAAGATCGCGAGCGCGATCAGCGAGGGCAGGATCAACACCAGCCCCGGTCCCCAGGCGCGGATCCGTCGCATCATGATCGGGCGTCGATCTACTTCCGGCGGCCGGCGGCGCTACTTGGTCGCCGCGTACGCCTTGGCCACCGCCGCCTCGAACCCCGCCGTGTCACGGCTCTCGATGAAGATGCCGAGCGCGGTGTCGATCTCGGCGCTGAACGCGTTGTTCGCGACCACGCCGTGGGTCAGCGAGCCGACGATCTTGGTCGCCGGGTCCTGCCAGTCCTTGAGCGCGGTCGCGAGGTAGCCGGTGTACTTGGACTTGTCGGCGTCGGTCCGCGCCGGCACCGAGCCCTTCTGCGGGTTGAACAGGTCCTGGCCCTCGACCGAGCCGCACTCGATCAGCCACTTCTCGGCGGCCGCGCGGTGCTTGGCGCCGACCGGCAGGGTGAACGAGTCGGACAGGAAGTCGTACACGCCGGCCGAGCCGGGCGACGCGGTGACGTCGTAGCCGGTCTGGAACGTCAGCTTCTTGGCGCCCTTGAGGTAGCCGTCGAGCCAGTCGCCCATCACGGTGTAGACCGCGGCGCCGTCGATGACGCGGTCGGCCGCCGGCTGCCAGTCCGCCGCCGCCGACTTGATGTCCGAGGCCGCGAGCACCTGCTTGAACGTGTTGATCGCGGCGGTGACGTCGGCGCCCTTCCAGTCGGTCGTGCCGTTCCACAGCCCGGTGTACTTGTCGGGGCCGAGCTCGCCGAGCAGCACGGTCTCGAGCAGGTGCTTCTGGGTCCACGCCGGGCCGATCGCCAGCGCGGTCTTGCCCTTGGCCTTGATCGTCTGGGCCTGGGTCAGGAACTCCTTCCAGGTCTTGGGCGGACCGGCGATGCCGAGATCCTTGAGGGTCTTGGGCACGAACCAGATCAGGTTGGCGCGGTGGATGTTGACCGGCACCGAGTAGATCTTGCCGTCGATCGTGATCGCGGCGAGCAGGCCCTTGGGCAGCTTGTCCTTCCAGCCCTGGGCCTCGTACAGCTTGGTCAGGTCCTCGACCTTGCCGGCCTTGATGTCGTCGGCGAGCTCGAGCCCGGCGTGGCGCTGGTAGGAGTCCGGCGGGTTGCCCGCCTGCAGCCGGTTGGCGAGGATCGCCTTGGCATTGGTGCCCGCGCCGCCGGCGACCGCGGCGTTGACGACGTCGATCGTCGGGTTCTTTTTCTTGAAGTCGGCGATCATCGCGTCGAGGCCCTCCTGCTCGCCGGCGCCGGTCCACCACGAGAACACCTCGACCTGGTCCCGGGCAGGCTCCTTGGGCGGCTCCTTGACCGACTCCTTCATGGCCTCCTTGGGCGGTTCCTTGGCGGGCTCCTTGGACTTGGAGCACCCGGTCACGCTGGCCACACACATCATTCCCGTCATTCCCATCAGGGCAGTCGCGAGGCTCGCGGCGATCAGGCTAGGCAGCTGTCTTGGCATGGAGCTTCCTCCTACAGGCGCACACGATGCGCCCGGCGGCGCGGTCGTGTCAATCGCGGGATCGGACCGACCACACGGCCGGCGGGGCGCTCCGCACCGGCCAGGATGACAACGTTGTCATGACGCTTACGCGTCGCGCGGCGAACGACGAGATCGCTTGCCATGCACACGATCTGCGCTCCAAGATCTGCCCGCCTGACTGGCGCATGCCCTGGTACTCGGGCGCATGCGCGCGCCAATCCCCCCGCCTCGAGAGGTGACCTGTGCGTGTGCTTCGATCCAAAGCGGTGATCGCGTTCGTCCTGGGCGGCAGCGCCTGCAGCACGGTTCCGGACCAGTCCGAGCCGGCCGAGCCTGCGCTCGCCGCCGTCGCGCAGGCCGCGACGCTCAACCTGACCCAGTTCGTCAATCCGTTGATCGGCACCGACGACAGCAGCTCGCCCAACCCGGTGCCGGGCGGCGCCGGCGGCAGCACCTACCCCGGACCGCTGATGCCGTTCGGCATGGTCCAGCTCAGCCCGGACACGCCGACCGCGTCACCGTCGGGCTACCGCAGCAGCGACACCACGATCGAGGAGTTCAGCCTGACCCACTTCGACGGCGCGGGCTGCCCCAACAACGAGGACATCAACATCCTGCCGATCACCGGCGCACTCGGCGCGTCGCCCGGCACGTCGTGGACCAGCTACGCCTCGGGCTACACCAAGTCCAACGAGTCCGCGGTCGCCGGGTTCTACCGCACCGTGCTCGACAAGTACGCGGCCACGGTCGAGCTCACCGCGACGACGCGCACCGGCGTGTTCCGCGTGACCTACCCGTCGACGACCTCCGCCCGGATCCTGGTCAACACCAGCCGGAGCGCGACCGGCAGCCGCAGCGGCTCGCTGACGATCTCGGGCTCGACGATCACCGGCCAGGTCATGGCCGGCGGGTTCTGCGGCTCGTCCAAGACGTTCCCGATCTTCTTCGCGATCCAGTTCGACCGCGCGCCGACCGCGCAGGGCACCTGGTCGGGCGGCACGATCTCGAACGGCTCGGGCTCGGTCAGCGGGACCAACACCGGCGGGTTCGTCACGTTCGACACGACGTCCAACCGGGTCCTCCAGTTCGCGGTCGCGCTGTCCTACGTCAGCACGGCCAACGCGAGCCAGAACCTCACCACCGAGAACCCGACCCTCAACTTCGACGCGCGCCGCACCGCCGCGGACACCGCGTGGAACACGGCGCTCAACCGGATCCAGGCCACCGGCGGCACGACCGCCGATACCCAGAAGTTCTACACCGCGCTGTACCACGCGTTCTCGAGCCCCAACGTCGCGAGCGACGTCAACGGCCAGTACCGCGGGTTTGACAACGTTGTCCACACCGCGAGCGGGATGACCGCCGTGTACCAGAACTACTCGGGCTGGGACATCTACCGCTCGTGGGCGGCGCTGATGGGGCTGGTCGCGCCCGACATCATGACCGACATCGTCAAGTCGATGGTGCTCGACGGCCAGCAGGGCGGCCTTTTGCCCAAGTGGTCGCAGGAGACCTCCGAGAACTTCGTGATGACCGGCGATCCCGGCCCGATCATCGTCGCGTCGGCGTTCGCGTTCGGCGTCAAGAGCTTCGACACCGCCACCGCGCTGTCGCTGATGGACCGGAGCTCCAACAGCGGGACCACCCAGGGCAGCCCGATCCGCGGCCGCGAGCCGGGTTACCTGTCGAAGCACTTCATCGTCGACGACCCGTCGGACTCGCTCGAGTACTCGGCGTCGGACTTCGCGATCTCGCAGTTCGCCGCCGCGCTCGGCAACACGTCGCTGGCATCGACCTACATGACGCGCGCGCAGTTCTGGCGCAACGTGTGGGACTCCGAGTCGTCGTACATCAACCGGCACAACACCGACGGCACCGTCATGGCGGGGCTCGATCCGGCGAGCAGCACCGGCTACACCGAGGGCAACGCCGCGCAGTACACCTGGATGGTCACCTACGACTTCGCCGGCCTGATCGACCTGATGGGCGGGCCGACGACCGCCAGCCAGCGGCTCGACCACCACTTCACCCAGGTCAACGGCGGGCTGACCACCCCGTTCTTCTACATCGGCAACGAGCCCGAGCACGGCGTGCCGTGGGCCTACAACTTCGCGCGCAACCCGGCCGGCACGGCGCGCGCGGTGCACAAGGTCATGACCGACGGGTTCAACGCCACCGCGGGCGGGCTGCCCGGCAACGACGACCTCGGCGCGACCTCGGCGTGGTACGTGTGGGCCGCGCTCGGCATGTACCCGGCGACCCCGGGCGCCGACACGCTCGCGCTGCATGGCCCGTCGTTCCCGTCGATCCTGATCCAGCGCACGGCAGGCAACGTCACGATCTCGGCGAGCGGGGTCAGCGCGACCAACCAGTTCGTCCAGGGCGTGACCGTCAACGGCGGCGCGACCACCCACAGCTTCATCCGGTACCCGGACATCGCGGCCGGCGGCACGCTGACCTACACGATGGCCGCCAGCCCGGGCAGCTGGGGCACCGGCGCCGGCGATGTGCCGCCGAGCTTCACCGCGGGCGCGCTGCCGCCGACCCCCGCCCCGGCGCTGGGCACGAACCTCGCGCTCGGCCGCACCGTCACCGCGTCGGCGGCGTGCGCGAGCACCGAGGGCGCGGCCAACGCGGTCGACGGCAGCGTGGCCAACAACAGCAAGTGGTGCTCGGTGACCTCGGGCGCCAGCCTGCAGGTCGACCTCGGCTCGGCGCAGACCGTCGGCAGCTTCGTGGTCAAGCACGCCGGCCTGGGCGGCGAGACCACCGGCTGGAACACCGGCGCGTTCGCGATCGACACCAGCACCGACGGCACGACCTTCACCACCGTGGTCAACGTCAGCGGCTACCGCTCGAGCCGCTCGTTCCACACGATCACCCCGCGCTCGGCGCGGTTCGTCCGGCTGCGCAGCCTGACGCCGACCAACAACGGCAACACCGCGACCCGGATCTACGAGCTCGAGGTTTACGCGTCGCCGGGCACGACCCGGACCGGCGCGGTCCCCTCGGGAATCGCCGGCAAGTGCCTGACCGATGCCGGCGGCGGCACCGCCAACGGCACGGCGATCACGCTGTCGACCTGCAACGGCGCGGCGGCGCAGAGCTGGCAGTCGCCCGGCGACGGCACGCTGCGGATCGCCGGCAAGTGCATGAACGTCGCGAACAGCGGCACCGGCAACAGCACCAAGATCCAGCTGTTCGACTGCAACGGCACCGCCGCCCAGCAGTGGTACTGGAACTCGGCGAGCAAGTCGCTGGTCAACCCCATGTCGCAGCGCTGCCTCGACGACCCGGGGAGCTCGACCACCGACGGCACCCAGCTGCAGCTGTTCGACTGCAACCTGACCGGCGCGCAGCAGTGGACGCTGCCGTAGCGAGCCGGGGCGCCCGGCCGGCTACAGGATGCAGTGGCCCCGGAAGCAGATGCCGGGCAGGCCGAACAGCCCGGGGAAGCACAGCGATAGATCGGGCTTGAAGCGGTTCGCCGGGCAGGCGATCGCGCCGCCGGTGCAGACCTCGGCGAGATCGCAGGGGCCGCGGGCGGGCCGGCACATCTGGCCGGCCGGTTCGAGCCGGTCGCCCGGGCAGGCGGCGGAGCTGCCGGTGCAGGTCTCGGCGGCATCGCACATACCGGCCGCCGCGCGGCACACCGTGCCGGCCGTGGCGAGGCGGTCCGCCGGGCAGGCCGTGGAAGTGCCGGTGCAGGTCTCGGCGACGTCGCACGCGCCGCCCGCCGCGCGGCAGACCGTGCCCGCGGCGCGCGGTCCACAGGTGCCGTCGGCGGCCGCGCCCGCGGCGACGCTGCACGCCTGGCAGTCGCCCGGGGTGCCACCGCCGCACGCCGTGTTGCAGCACACGCCGTCGGTGCAGAACCCGCTCGCGCAGGTCGCGCCGGTCGTGCAGGCCGCGCCGTTGCGGCCCTGCGCCGGCCCGAACAGGTAGGCCGCGCCCGACGAGCTGCCCTGGTCGTCGCGCCCGGGCGCCCCGATCAGCGCCGAGTCCCCCGACAGCGCGACCGATGCACCGAAGAAGTCGACCGCGGCGGCGTCGGCGGCGGTCAGCTTGGCCTGCTGGGCCCAGCTCGCGCCGCTGCGCGCGAACACGTAGGCCGCGCCGGCCGAGGCGCCGCGCTCGTTGTTGAACCGGGACCCGACCAGCGCCGTGTCGCCGCCGAGCGCGATCGCCGCGCCGAACGCGTCGGAGCCGGCGGCGTCGGTGGCGGTCAGCCGGGCCTGCTGGGCCCAGGTCGTGCCGCTGCGCACGAACACGTAGGCCGCGCCGGCGTCCTGCCCGACCGCGTCGTTGCCGGACGCGCCGACCACGGCGGTGTCGCCCGAGACCGCGATCGACGCGCCGAAGTGGTCGAGCGCGGCGCCGTCGGCGGTGGTCAGCTGGGCCTGCTCGGTCCAGGTCGTGCCGCTGCGCACGAACACGTAGGCCGCGCCGGCGTGCGCCGGCCCGGCGTTGACCGCGCCGATCACGGCGGTGTCGCCCGCCAGCGCGACCGAGGTGCCGAGCTGGTCGTCGGCGGCGCCGTCGGCCACGGTGAGCTCGGCCTGCAGGCTCCAGGTCGCGCCGCTGCGCACGAACACGTAGGCCGCGCCGGTGCGCACGCCGGCGACGAAGTGGTGGACCGCGCCGATCACGGCGGTGTCGCCCGATAGCGCGAGCCAGGTGCCGAACTGGTCGTCGGAGATCCCGTCGGGCGGCTCGAGCTTGGCCTGCTGGGTCCAGGTCGCGCCGCTGCGGACGAACACGTAGGCCGCCCCGAGATCCGAGCCGCCCGGGTCCGAGTCGAAGATCGCGCCGACCAGCGCGGTGTCCCCCGAGACCGCGACCGAGACGCCGAAGTTCTCGTTGGTCGCGCCGTCGGCGGCGGTCAGCTTGGCCTGCTGGGTCCAGCTCGCCGCGCTACGCACGAACACGTAGGCCGCGCCGGCGTCGGTCCCCCGCTCGTCGTTGCGGTTGGCGCCGACCACGGCGGTGTCCCCCGACAGCGCGACCGAGAACCCGAACGTATCGAAGTCGATGCTGTCGCTCCCCAGCAGCTTGGCCTGCTGCGCCGACGGCTGAGCTTGGCTCAGCGCAGCCGCAGGTGCCTCGATCTGCTGCGGGGCATCGTCGCCGCCCGACTGGCAGGCTGGAATCAGCATTGCAAAAGCCAATGCAGGAAACTGGACGAGCAGCGTATTCGCGATCGCGGAGCCAGCAGACATCGCTTCCTCCTGGGTTGTTACAGAACAACCACTTGCAAACTGGATCTCGCATCATATCCGAGTTTGCCGGAGGAGTGATCACAATCGTGTCAGGAGCACTTGATTGTCTCGCTACGCGATCGCGATGACCGATCGAGAAGCGCGGGCTACAGGAGGCAATGGCCCGCGAGGCACACGCCGGGCAATCCGAGCAACCCATCGAAGCACAGCGATAGATCGGGCTTGAACGCGTCGCGCGGGCACCCGGCGACGGAGCCGCTGCAGCGCTCGGCGAGGTCGCACGACCCCACCGCCGGACGGCACACGGCGCCGGCCGGGGCGAGATGGTCGGCGGGGCAGGCGGCGGAGCTGCCGGTGCAGGCCTCGGCGGCGTCGCATGCGCCGGTGGCGGATCGGCAGACCGTGCCGGCGGCGGCGAGCTGGTCGGCGGGGCAGGCCGGGGAGCCGCCGGTGCAGGTCTCGGCGGCGTCGCAGGCGCCGGCGGCGGGTCGGCAGACCGTGCCGGCGGAGGCGAGCTGGTCGGCGGGGCAAGCGGCGGAGCTGCCGGTGCACGCCTCGGCGGCGTCGCATGCGCCGGCTGCCGGCCGGCACGTGGTGCCATGGGACGCGAACGCATCGGCCGGGCATGCCGGCGAGGTGCCGGTGCACGCCTCGGCGACGTCGCACGCGCCGGCCGCCCCACGGCAGACCGTGCCCGCGGCGCGCGGTGCGCAGGTGCCGTCGACGGCCGCGCCGGCGGCCACGCTGCAGGCCTGGCAATCGCCCGGATCGCCGCCACCGCACGCCGTGTCGCAGCACACGCCGTCGGCGCAGAATCCGCTCGCGCACGTGGCGCCGGTCGCGCAGGCCTCGCCGTTGCCGCTCTGCGCCGGCGCGAACACGTAGGCCGCGCCCGACGAGCTGCCCAGATCATCGCGCCCGGGTGCCCCGCTCAGCGCCGAGCTCCCCGACAGCGCGACCGAGGTGCCGAAGAAGTCGACCGCGGTGCCATCGGCGGCGGTGAGCTTGGTCTGCTGGGTCCAGGTCGTGCCGCTGCGCGCGAACACGTAGCTCGATCCGGACGCCGCGCCGAGCGGGCTGTCGAACGGCGACCCGATCACCGCCGTGTCGCCGGCGAGCGCGACCGCGGCGCCGAACGCATTTCCCCCCTCGCCGTCGGCGGCGGTGAGCTCGGCCTGCTGGGTCCAGGTCGCGCCGCTGCGCACGAACACGTAGGCCGCCCCGGCATCGTGATCCACGTCATCGCTGCCGGACGCGCCGACCAGCACGGTGTCGCTCGACAGCGCGACCGAGGTGCCGAAGTGGTCGAACGCGGCGCCGTCGGCGGCGGTGAGCTTGGCCTGCTGGGTCCAGGTCGTGCCGCTACGGACGAACACGTAGGCCGCCCCGGCCTGGGCGGTGTGGCCGGCGGCGTTGACCGCGCCGATCACGGCAGTGTCACCCGCCAGCGCGACCGACATGCCGAGTTGATCGTTGTCGGCGCCGTCGGCGGCGGTGAGCTGGGCCTGCAAGACCCAGGTCGCGCCGCTACGCACGAACACGTAGGCCGCGCCGGAGCGGTCCCCCCCGGCGCTGTGGTGGACCGCACCGATCACGGCGGTGTCGCCCGACAGCGCGATCGAGGTGCCGAACTGGTCGTCGGCGACGCCGTCGGGAGGCACGAGCTTGGCCTGCTGGGTCCAGGTCGTGCCGCTGCGCACGAACACGTAGACCGCGCCGAAGTCGGAGCTGCCGGCATCGGAGGCGAAGATGGCGCCGACCAGCGCCGTGTCGCCCTCGACCGCGACCGAAGTGCCGAAGTTCTCGTTGCCGGCGCCGTCGGCGGCGGTGAGCTTGGTCTGCTGGGTCCACGACGCGCCGCTGCGCGCGAACACGTAGGCCGCGCCGGCGTCCGTGCCCCGCTCGTCGTTGCGGTTTGCGCCGACCAGCGCGGTGTCGCCCGCCAGCGCGACCGAGGAGCCGAAGGTGTCGAAGTCGGTGCCATCGCTCGCCAGCAGCTTGGCCTGCTGGGTCGACGGGAGCTGGCTCAGCGCGGCCGCCGGGGCCTCGGCCAGCCCCGGCGGACCATCGCTCGCGCCTGCGCGGCAAGCGGGCATCGCCAGTGCCATGACCACAGCCAGGCACGTTGCGGACCATCCATTCGCGATCACGGCGCCGGCGCTCATCATCCGTTCCTCCTGGGTGTCCAGAACAACCACTTGTCGACTGGACCTGCCATCATATCGGAGTTTCTGAGAGAGCTGCGCACACCACCGCGTGAGAAACGCGTGATTGTCTCGCTGCTATTGCAGTGACAGATCGACAGAGGTCGGCCGGTGGCGGCCGCCAATCACGACGGGTCGGCGGCGATCTCGCTCGAGTGCCAGCCGTGGACGCCGCCGCAGTGAGGATGTCTTCCCGCCGGGCTCGGCTACCGCATCAGCACGCGGTTCAGCGCACTCGACAGCGCGCGCACCGGATCGTCGGCCATGCGGGCCGCGCGCCAGGCGACAAAGCCATCCGGGCGGACCAGGGCCGCCCCGGACGAGGTCAGCCCGTAGGCCGCCGCGAACCCGCCCTCGCGATCGCGCAGGCCGCCCTGGCCGACGACATGCGCCTCGAGCTCGAGGCCGGCGATGCCGTGCGCGACCGACCGCGCGGCGTCGGCCCAGCCCGCGCCGTCGGGACCGGCGATCACGACGAACGCCCGACCGAACAGGTCGATCGTCGAGATCGGTCGCCCGTCCTGCTCCAGCCAGAGATGAGGCGCGCGCGAGCCGGGTCGCCCGCGGGATGCGCGGGGATCGTCATGGCCGCGATCGGCGTCGTCCTCCGACACGATCGCCGGCGAGCGATACAGGTAGCCCAGCTCGATGTTGAAGTCGCTTGCCAGCGGCTGGAAGTCCTTCGCGCCCAGGTACTGCGCCGAGCGCGTCACGTAGCGCGTGTACGCTTGCTCGACCGTGAACTTGCCGACGGGACGCCGCTCCAGGTCGTAGGTCGACAATAGCTCGGGGCCCGCCACGCCGTTCAGCACCAGCGCGAGCTTCCACGCCAGGTTGTGCGCGTCGTGAATCCCGGTGTTGCCGCCAAACCCGCCGTTGGGCGGCATCAGGTGGGCCGCGTCGCCGGCGAGAAACACCCGTCCGCCGGCAAACCGCCGGGCGACGTCCGAGGTCGCGCGCCAGCGGGCGACGCCATCGATCGCCACCGGGAGGTCCGGCACGCCGGCGCCGGCGCGCACCAGCTCGATCAGCCGAGGCTCGCTGACGTCAGTGGCCGGGCTCGCGGCTTCGGGCCTCGACGTGTCGCCGGCCGTGTTGACCACGAGGAAGCCCGAGCGAGCGTCCTTGTCGAGCCGGAAGAAGCCCGAGAGCTCGGCGTTCTTGACGTAGATGACGCTCATCGGCTTCTTGCCGGCGATCAGCGGCGCCATCGGCGCGCGGAAGTAGATCGTGATGCTGTTCGAGAACACGCCCCGGCCGTCGAACTCGATCCCGAGCAGCTCGCGCACCTTGCTGTGCGCGCCATCGGCGCCGACCAGGTACTTCGCCCGCAGCTGCCGTTCGCGTCCGGTCTCGACGTCGCGCACCGTGGCCACCACGCCACCTGCGTCCTGCGCCAGGCCCACGACGGCCGTGCCCTCGAGCACGCGCGCACCGGCCCGCTCGGCCCGCGCGCGCAGGATCGGCTCGAGCCCGGGCTGCGTGATGAACAGCCGGCGGCACGGGCTCAGCGCGTCCACGCCTTCATTGAGGCTTGTGATGATGCCCGCCACGTCGCTCCCGGCCAGCGTCTGCACCATGACGATCGCGCCGTCGGGCTCGAACTCCCGCAGCGACTGGCGGCGCACCTCGTCCTCGATGCCCGCCGCGCGAAACAGCTCCAGCGTCCGCATGTGAAAGAACGCCGCCCGCAGCAGCGGCGACCCGCCGCGCAGCGGTTCGACCGCGAGCGAGGCAATGCCGTGCTGGGCGAGGAACATCGCGGTCGACAGCCCCACCAGGCCGCCGCCCGCCAGCAGGACCGGAACCTCATCGACGCCGTCGAGTCGATCCGTCATGAGCACCGATCGTGCGCCGACTTGCGGCGGCGGGTCAATGATCGCGTACGGGCGCCCGGCGCAGCCACCGACGGCGTTCCACAAGGCCGCGCGGGTGCAGTGCCAGCAAGCGCGCGCGCAGCTCGGCGGGCTGGTGCCTGCGCGCGACGGTTGTCGATCTGCAACGGCTCGGCGGCACAGCCCTGGCAGTCCTCCGGCGACGGCACGCTGCGGACCGCGGCAAGTGGACGTCACGTCGAGCGGCTTCGCTCCGATCGAGTGACAGCACTCGGTGTTTCGGATGACATACCGCGGCGACGGTGGCTGGTCGTGGGCGCTCGATCGCGGCCCACTCGGAAGCCTCGTGCCGAAGTACCTGAATAAGCTCGCCGACGCCTCGCGCGTATGCGGACCGCAGATACGGGGTAACAAGGTCCAAGCCCAGGATCCAAATGCCTTTTCGGGAAATGGGGTTGCCTGGCTCAGCGGTTCGACCAATCCGCCGTATATTCGCACCCGTCGATCGCTGGGCGGGCGACAGCGCAAGAACGCGGCGGCATGTCCGAGCACGATCACAGGAGCCCTGCAAGCCGAGTGGGGGCTTCGACCCACCACACGCGCGACGGCGGGCGCGGCATGGCGAGTTCGGTGCCCGGCAAGGAGACGCTGGTGCAGCAGGTGCCTGCACCGCCGCGGGCAGAAACATCGAGCGTGAATCCGGGCAGTCCCGATGCGTCCGCGCCGGCGGTGCACAATGCCGCAGCACACGGCGTCGCGGGCAGCGCGCACCCGCTGCCGTTCGCCCACACGATCCAAAGCCTGTTCGGTCGCCACGACATCGACAATATCCAGGCCCACACCGACGCGTCAGCCACCGAGGGCGCGCGCGCGATGGGAGGCAAGGCGTTCGCCACTGGAAGCCATGTGGCGTTCGCCTCCACGCCGGACTTGCACACGACCGCGCACGAAGCGGCGCACGTCGTTCAGCAGCGCGGCGGCGTACAGCTTAAGGGCGGCGTGGGGGAGGTTGGCGATCCGCACGAACAGCACGCCAACCAGGTCGCCGATCGCGTGGTCGCCGGAGCGTCAGCCGAGGATCTCCTCGACCGCTACACAACCGGCGCGCGTTCAGGACCGTCGGCCGTGCACCCCGCGGCGACGGATTCGGCGGGTGGTGTGCAGCGCCAAGGACGCGGTCAGCCAGGCGCACACGAACGGCATGCCGATGCTCTAGGCACTGGCACGTCGGGCGGCCAGCTCCTCGGTCCGTCGTCGACGAGCACAGCTCCAGGAAGCACCGTGCAGCGTGCGCCAGCGGCGACCCCAAACACGGAGGCAGCGGCGCCACCGAACGGGATGTGGGACCACATGTTCGGGGAGGCCTCGATCCAGGTCGGCAAGCTCGGCCGGGTGCAGGCGCCGAAGGGTGTGTACCTGCGCAGCCGACCGCTGCCCGGAGCCGAGAGCCACGGCTCGCCGGTCCCGTTCAACGGGCTGGTCCATGTCGAACGTCGGACCACGCAGGGTCACGCGAACGAGCGCTGGTGCTACGTCGTCGCGACCGACTCCGGCACTGCGGGGTTCTGTGAAGAACGCTACCTCGCGATCGATCCCCCTGAACCAACGGCAACGCTGCGCCGCACGGCCCGGGCGAGCGCCTCGCGGCAATCGCGGCGGAAGCGTTCGGGGTGCCCACCGACGAGAGCAACTCGCGCTTGCAGGTCCAGGTGCTCTACCTCGCGAACCGCGATCGCGCGGGTGTGAAGCTTGACCACGTCGAGCTCGGCCTCAAGGACCGGGCACTTCGCGGCAATGACGAGGAGCAAACGCTCAAGATCTATAAGGGCGCCAAGGTCATCGAGGGCGCCTCGCTGTGGATCCCCAGCAACGCGTTCCTTGAACAGCTCAAGGCCGCGGGCGCCGTGAGCGGCGGCTCGACCTACGTGACAGAGGCGTGGGACAAGGCCAAGGATGTGGTCAGCGGCGTGGTCGACGGGGCGAAGTACATCGCCGGCTTCATCGTCGGGATCCTCGAAGGCGCCTACAACGCCATCGTCGATCTGTTCAAGGGTGCCGTCGACATGGTCGAGGCGGTGCTCAAGGTCATCTGGAACCTCGTCACCGGTAACCTGGGCGCCATCAAGGACATGTTGATGGGCTGGGTCGGCAAGATGAAGCTCGCCTGGGAACACCGTGGCGAGATTGCCGACGAGTTCCTCAAGCAGTGGAACGCCGAGAGCATGTGGGACCGCGGCCTGTTCCAGGGCGATGTCCTCGGCTGGATCATGATGACCGTGCTGCTGATCCTCGTGACGATGGGCGAGGATGCACCGGCTGCGGTTGCCGGGATCGTCACGCGCTGGCCGCAACTCGTGAAGCTGGTCAAGACGGTCGACACGCTCGGCGACGTGACCACGTACATTGGCGCGGCTGCGAAGGCGGCGAAGGTTCCCGGCAAGGCCGCCGAATATGTCGCAGGTAAGCTCGGTAAGGCGTCACGCGGCGCCGAGCACGTAGCTGAAGACATCGGCAAGGATGCTGGTCGCGGCGGAGAAAAGGCCGGGAGTGCGGCCGAGCACGCTGCCGGCGAGGCAGGAAAGGACGCTCGCAAGACAGGGAAGAAGGCTTCCGACGTCGTGACTGTCGCTGGCTACGCTCAGCACCCGCGAATGTATCCGTGGTTGAGGAACCCTGATGGGCAGTGCGGTCCCTTGATGAGGCAGTCGAGATCGCGCGAGCACATGGCGTCGAGATTCCCGACGACATCTTGCTCAAGAAGGTGAAGGGCAAGATGCTGCCAGACAACGCGTATGCCCAGTACTTCGGTCGCCGAGGCGCCGATCCCAAGAAGATGATTCGCTGGGAGGAGTTCTACGACAAGGACCTCGATGAGCTCGTGGTGCGGGTCAGCGACAGTGTATTTCAGAGCGATGAAGCGATCGTCGCGGTCTTGTCTCACGAGATGCATGAGCTCAACGAGCTGCGACGAATTTTCACGGAGTCTGGCGGTGCGCTCAGCATGCAACGGCTGCACAACCTGATCAATCCTGGGATCGCGAGGAACCTGCATGATCAAGCGTGGGATGTTGCCGACAAGCTCGTCCTCGCGATGCGCAAAGGAGCACGGTGATGTTCCAGTTCTCCGACCTCCCGGAGCTCGTCAGCGACTACAAGCGTGGCGACGTGGATTGGGTGATCGCTTACTCCGTGCTGCTGAGGCTCCTGGGTGACCACGAGGTCTCGGAGGTCATGGCTGCGCTGTCGCCCGAACTCGCGGCTCGATTCGACGAGTCACTTCACGACGAGTTCGGCGAAGACGATCTAGCGAAGACAGGGCTCTGGATCGACAACGCCAGCGGTGAACCCCCAAATCGCGACCAGATTGTCGCGCGGGCCCGACGCTGGATAGAAAAGCAGTGAATGGCCCATCTTGGCCAGGTCATAGAACAGCGAGCCACGGTAGCCATGGTGATCAGAGCAGCGACAGGTCGAGCGTGGCCTGCCAGATGTCGGTCGGGCCGAGCGCGCCGACCAGCCACGGCTCGTCGGCGGACAGCCGGCTCGAGTACCAGGTCACCAGGAAGCGGTCGCGGCCGATCGGCGCGACCCCGGCGTATGCGGTGTCGCCGGCCGACGGCAGCTCGCCGCGCTCGGCGATCGCCAGGTCGCCGCCGTCGAGGTCGCCGGTGAGCTCGTAGAGCGCGGTGCGCTTGCGCGCCGCCGGCTCGAGCAGGTGCTTGCGCGCGACCACGAACAGCCGCCCCTGGTCGAAGAACGCGACCGGCCCGTCGAGCCGGACCCCGCGCAGCTCGCGCGAGCAGTCCCAGGTCGCGAACGGCGGCGCCGCCCAGCAGACCTTGGTGCGCAGCCGACCGGCGTTGCCGAACAGCTCGGCGTTGTTGCCGTCCATCCGGATCAGCGCGAGCAGCTTGCCCGACGGCACGAACACCAGCTCGGTCTCGAGCGGTGTGTCCTCGGCCCGGCCGTAGATCCGCGACACGTCGGTCCAGTGCGTGCCGTCGGTCGACGCGAACAGCCGGACGCTGCGGTCGCCGTCCTCGTAGGCCGCGGTGTAGTGGACGCCGCGGGCGTCGTCGCGGATCCGCCAGAAGCTCCAGCGCTCCGGGCCGATCGGGGCGAGCGGGCCCCAGGTCCGGCCGCCGTCCGGCGACACGCTGGCCACCGCGATCGTGCCGACGTCGCTGTCGCGCAGCGAGACCACCTGCCGGCGGGTCAGCGCCTTGATCGCGAGCTTGCCGTCGATCTGGTAGAAGCTCGGATCGCGCAGGTCGCGGCCGTCCGGCGCGGGGATCACGGCGAGCAGCTGCCAGTCGCCGCCGTGATCGCTGGACCGCAGCACGCGCAGCGAGCTGTTCGGCCCGAGGATCTGGCTGTTCGCGGTGCGGTGCACCAGGTAGGTCGCACCGCCGAACACCGTCAGATCGGTGTTCTCGTTGTGCACGCAGATCTGGGTCCGGCAATCGCTCGCCAGCGCGTGCACGCCGTCGACGACCACCCGCGCATCGCTCAGCCACCCGGGATGGCTGCCGCCGCTGCACGCGGCGAGCAGCACCAGGACGACGCAACGTCTCATGACCTTCTGTTATGGCATCGTCACCGTCACGACGCGATTTGGATCTGCGATGCGACGAACTTGTCACCATGATGAGTTAGATGCGGCTGGCGGGGCGGGGTTCGGGGTATGTTGCGGTCCCCATGTTCCCCACCACCATCGCCGGCAGCCTGCCGAAGCCCGCCTGGCTCGCCGAACCCGACCGCCTGTGGGCACCGTGGCGCCTGGCCGGCGCCGAGCTCGCCGCCGCCAAGCTCGACGCGACCCTGCTCGCGGTCAAGCTCCAGGAGGACGCCGGCATCGACGTGGTGAGCGACGGCGAGCAGTCGCGCCAGCACTTCGTGCACGGCTTCCTCGAGCAGCTCGCCGGCATCGACTTCGAGCACAAGATCGAGATCGGGATCCGCGCCAACCGCTACAAGGCGATGGTCCCGATCGTCACCGGTGCGGTCTCCGCCCGCGGCCGGGTCCACGAGGCCGAGGCCCGCCACGCCCGCGCCCACACCGCGCGCAAGCTCAAGTTCACGCTGCCCGGCCCGATGACGATCGCCGACACCCTCGCCGACCAGCACTACGGCGATCGGGCGAAGCTCGCGATGGCGTTCGCCGACGCGCTCAACGCCGAGTGCCGCGCGCTCGAGCGCGACGGCGTCGATCTGATCCAGTTCGACGAGCCGGCGTTCAACGTCTACATGGACGACGTGGTCCACTGGGGGATCGAGGCGCTGCACCGCGCGATCGACGGGCTGACCTGCACCACTGCGGTCCACATCTGCTACGGCTACGGCATCAAGGCCAACATCGACTGGAAGGCCACGCTGGGCGGCGAGTGGCGGCAGTACGAGAAGATCTTCCCGGCGCTCGCGGCCAGCCGGATCGACCAGGTCTCGGTCGAGTGTCGCAACGCCAAGGTGCCGCCGAGCCTGCTCGGCCTGCTCGACGGCAAGGACGTGCAGGTCGGCGTGATCGACGTGGCGACCGACGAGGTCGAGACCCCCGAGCAGGTCGCCGACACGATCGAGCTCGCGGCGCGCCACGTGCCCCGGCACCGGATCATCGCCAGCACCAACTGCGGCATGGCGCCAATGCGGCGCGACATCGCGTACGCCAAGCTCGTCGCGCTCGGCCGGGGCGCGGCGCTGGCCCGCGAGCGGCTGGGCTGAGCTCGCGGGCGCGCGGTCGCCCGCGGCGCTATCATCGCGCCATGCGCAGCCTCGCGGCCGTCGCCCTGCTCGCCGCCGGCACCGCCGTCGCGGCGCCGGTGCGCGCGCCGTTCCACGTCACCTACGACGCCGATCACCTCGACCTCGACGGCCACGTGCTGCAGTTCCAGATGTCGCGCCCCGCGGGCAGCGCCGAGCTGGTCGCCCTCGGCGAGGACGGCCAGCCGCTCGGCACCGGCTCGGCCAGCTACGACCACCCGCCGCCCGGCACCTGGCTGTCGGTGTCGTGGACCCAGCCGGCCGATGCCCGCGTGCTCAAGCTGCAGCTCCGCGCGGTGTCCGCCGATGGCCTGGTCACCCGCGTCGAGCTGATCCCGTGGTCGGTCGCGATCGACCACGAGGACGTCAACTTCGCGACCAGCAGCGCTGCGATCGAGCCCGCCGAGGAGGCCAAGCTCGACGCCAGCCTGACCAAGATCGGCGAGGTCGTGAAGCGCTCGGAGAAGTTCGTGAAGATGCAGCTCTACGTCGCCGGTCACACCGACACCGTCGGACCGGCCGGCAAGAACCTCGCGCTGTCGCTCGACCGGGCGCGCGCGATCGCCGCCTACTTCCGGCGCAAGGGCCTCGCGCTGCCGATCGTGTACGCCGGGTTCGGCGAGCAGGTGCTCAAGGTCAGCACACCCGACGAGACCGACGAGCGCCGCAACCGCCGCACCGACTACGTCATCGCACCGCGCGGCGCGCCGCCGCCGTTCAAGGGCCCGTACCTCAAGGCCCACGTGTCCTGGAAGCAGCTGCCGTAGCGCCACCGCGGACCGACGCTTCGCGCGCGCTCATATGCGATCGTCCGAGGGTCCCACGGCTTGACCGCGCGCTGCAAGCCGTGCCGACGTGGGCCGTCCGCGCCGACATGTCGCGAGTCGCAAGCGCCCGCTGTCGACCGCATCGCGACCAGCAGCTCGGCGTCCAGAGAGCTAGCCTTTCGTGTCGAGGGATCTGCGCCCGCCGTCTCTGCGCCGATGTCTGCGCGGCGCGTCAGGCGTCTGCCCTGCTCGGACAGATGTGTCTGAGTGCGCGCAGACATGTGTCTGATCGGGGCGCAGAACAGGATGGCCGCGCCTGTGGCGCATGCAGTGGGACTGAACTCCGCCGTCGAGTGCCTGCTTTCGCAGCGGGTCCACGAAATGCACACGGAAACGTCGATGGGAAAGCGTCCAGTCTACCTCCTCGTCGCGATGACCGACGCCTCGGCGACGCAACCGTCTTCGCGCGAGTCTTCGCTGCGCGGGTTGTCGCCCCCGGATGACGACCATCGCGCGCGGCCTCGAGACCGGCGGAAAGTACGTTGACATCTTCGAACAGCAGACAGGCAAGCGACACTTGAAACGACAACGAGGGGAGTGTGTTACATGCGCATGAAGACCGTTATTAGCTCAGCGATCATTGGATTCTCGATCTGTTATGGCTCCATGGCGAGATCGGCAGCTCAGACGATCCCCGCCCAGCTCTGCAAAAGTTCTGGGTCAGGGTTAGAGTTTGACTGCTACATCATAGGTGGGACGTGGGCCAGCGCGGGTGTCAGCATCGTCTACGTCGACGGCTACGGCTCCTCCGGAGCGGCCGGCACGGTCCTGCTTGACCTGGTCCGTTACTCGTGGACCGGTACGCGCACCGAGCAAGCCAACGCGGCGCAGTTCCTGAGCGGCACCTTCGAGATGGCGTTGTGGTCGCCAGTGATGAGCACCAATCCGAATCAGTGGGATTACTACACGTTCTCGGTTGACATCGTTCCGTCCGATGTGGGCGAGTTCTCCATCTTCGGTGTGGGCGTGTTGAGTAATTGAGCTATGCTGAATCGACTGATCATGATCGTAGTGGGGGTTGCGGCCGGTATCGCCGGCGCCGTTGTTGTCACCACGCGAGCGCCGCAAGCCGAAACGCCGTCGCCTCGCGTCGCGTCCGATCCGCTGCGAGGTCACGAAGCTCGCGCCGTCCCGGCGCCGGCACCGATCATCCCTCCGGGTTGGGATCGCCGCTACCTCGAACGCATGAACGAGCTCGAGGACAAGGTCCAAGCGCTCGAGGGTCGCGTCGCGCCGACCGAACGCGAACAGGAGAAGCGCGCACACTACGAGCGAGAGCTGGCAACGCAAGAGGCACGGCTCGCCGACCACGACCGCGAGGAGGTCGACGCTGCATGGTCGTCGACAGGCGCCGAGCGGCTCCGTTCGGCGGCGGACAAGGTCGGCGTGGTCGCGCGTGCGGTCGATTGCCGCAGCAGGACCTGCGTCGCGAGCCTGCGGTTTCCAAGCCCCGAGGCCGGGCTCACGTTTCTGCGCTCGCCCCAGATGAGCAAGTTGCTCGTGGGGTTCAGCAGCATGACGTCCACGCCGACACCTCCGACGAGCCCTGGCGACTACGACCTCAGCGTGGTGATCGATCGCTGAGACGCTGTCAGTCGCACTCACTTTCAACCGCAATCGCGTCTGCGAAGTCTTCGCGTGCGCGCGCGATCAGCAGCTTGCGATCGATCTTTCGATTGACGTTCCTCGGCAAGACATCCATGAAGCGTATCGCGACAGGAATCTTGTGCGATGCGAGGCGCTCGATGAGAAATGCCGCAATCTCCTCGTATGCGATCGGTGGATCCACAGAGCTGGTGACGACATAGGCGGCTGGCACCTCACCATTGCGCTGGGACGGGATTCCCACGACACAGGCCTCCAGGATGCGAGGATGATCGAGGAGCGCCGACTCGACCTCCTGGGGTCCGATGTTCTCACCGTCGTAGCAAATGACATGCTTTCGGCGGCCCACGAACCGGAGACTGCCATCTCGGTCGAGATAGCCCAGATCGCCGGTCTTCAGCCAGCCGTCCTGCAGCACCAGCGCCGTCGTCTCGGGATCGTTGACATAGCCGCGCATGACCAGGGCCGAGTGCACGGCGATCTCGCCCACGCTGCCGACCGGCAACGCCATCCAGCTCTCATCGATGATTCTGAACTGCATGTCACCAAATGGCATGTACTTGCCTTTGGGGGCCGCTTCATCACCAGAAGCGATGGCGCACGAGAGTGCCTCGGTCAGCCCGTACATCTCGCAAACTGAAAATCCGAAAATCGCACGAAATCGATTGTAGGTATCGTCGGGGATCACGTCACCGCCGATGATGCAGCAGCGCAGCGTGAGCTGGCTCGAGATCTGCTCGGCCGACTCGAGCCGTTTGACCAGGGCCCTCAGGGTAAACGGACTGGTGACGAGGTACGTGATCCGATCCTGCACCAGCGCGCGAATCGCACGCTCGATGGTAGCCTCGTGGGTGGTGCCGATCGAGGAGCTGTCGGTGGGCAGCCACGTGAGCTGTGCTCCCGAGAGTGCCGCTGGAAGGACGGCGAAGACCAACGGAAGGGGGTTTCCGCACAGCGGCTCACAGAGCAATATTCGATCATCGCCGCACAGCGCGAACCGGCGCACCTTCTCGGTCACGTCGGCCATCAGCTTGCTGTGGCCGTGCGAGATGCCCTTGATGCTGCCGGTGCTACCGGACGTGTAGAACACGCCGGCCTCGTGGTCCTCGAGGTTCGTCGAGATCGGTGCATCATTGCGGCAGGTCGCCGAATGCTTGAAGTCCACGAGTGAACACGTACCGGCGGGGGCAGCCGGCGTGGGCAGCCGCAAACAGGTAACTTCGATGAACGGGAGCTGGGGTATGATCGGCTTGATCACACTCTGATATATCTCGTGCTCCGTGAATAGCACGCGAGGCTTGCACTCGATGAGAATGTTTCGGGCTTCTGTGGCCTTGAAGAATGGACTGATGAAGACGACCGAAACACCGATCCGGAAACAGGCGTGAATGATCTCGATGATCTCGGAGCCGTTGTGAAGGTAGCAGGCGACCCTGTCTCCCGGCTGGACACAGGCCTGCAAGGCAGCAGCAATCCGAGCCACGCTGTTCTCGAGCTCACGATAGGTGAGCTTGGTATCTCCGCCGGAGATCGCGATATTGTCAGGGAACGCAGCTGCCGCCTTGACTAGAAGGGTTCCAAGCATGGCTTGTCACTCTGGATCTCAAGAGCTCATCTGCGGTGGTCGTCGAGCGCGCTGCCGAACCGGATGACGTTCCCGTCGGGATCGGCGACCTGCATCTCGCGCATGCCCCATGGCTTGTCGCCCGGCGGCGACTTGATGATCGCACCCTTGCGCACGATCTCGGCGTGGAGCCGATCGACGTCCGGCGTGAAGATCATCAGCCACGATCCGGGGCTGCCCTGGCAACCCTGGCACATGAACAGCTCGGCGTCGCCGCGCCCGACGGCGCCGAAGTCCGGCGGATCGCCGTGCTCCCACTTGACCTCGAAGCCGAGCGCATCGCGGTAGTAGCGCTGGCTGGCGCGGAGGCTGCGGACGGAGAGGATCGGGCGCGGACACGACAGCTCGCCGTGCCGGGCGCACGCCCGGGCTGTCTCGACGAGCGCATCGTTGCGCTCGTCGGTGTGCTTGCATCCCGCCAGGGCGATCGCCAGACTCACCGCGAGCATCGTGCGCTGCATGCGGCGAACCTAGCGCACGTGCTCGTCGCGCGGTAGCTGTCCCGGCCCATGCATCGGGCTCAGGGCACCGGGACCAGCGCCGGGGGCGACCAGCGATCCTGCAGCAGCGCGTCGTCGGGCCAGTACGTGCGCACCGGTGCCAGGCCGAGCGGCGCCGGGGTGCCTGGTCACCTCGCAGATGCCGGCCGGGGTGCGCGGGGTGCCGGCGCGGCGCCGAGCATGCGGCGCAGCGCGGGCAGCTCGCGCTGGACCCGGGCGATGCACTGATCGGCCCGCTCGAGGGCGCGCGCGACGTGGGCCGGGGCACCGTCGACCTGCTCGGCGCGGCCGACCGCCAGCTGCGCGACCTGGGCCCGGCGGTCGGGATCGCAGAACTTGCCGGCCAGCGAGGTGAGGAACCCGGCGGCATCGTCGCTGCGCATCCGCGCGATCAGCTCGTCGAGGTGCGTGGCCAGGAACGCCAGCGCGCGATCCCGGGTCTCGCGGTGGTCGAGCACGCCGTAGAGGATCCAGATCGACTCGCGCAGGTCGAGATCGTGGCCGAGCACGAGGGCGAGGCCGCGGTCGGCGAGCGCCGGATCGGTGAACTCGCCGAGCGCCGTGAGCAGTCGGCCGTGCTCGTTGCGATCGCGCGCCGTGCGAGCCGCCGCGAGGTAGCGATCGAACCGCGCCGCGTCGCCATGGCGCGCGGCGACGGCCAGCGCCGAGGCGGCGAGATCGTCTGCGATGCCGGTGCGGTCGGCGAGCCAGCGATCGGCGAGCCGGGTCGCCTCGGCGGTCAGCGCCGGGTCGTGGCGCGCGACCCGCGGGACGATGGCCTGCCGCAGCTCGTGGAGCTCCTCGGAGTCGTGCGCGCCGCGCTGCCAGCCGAGCTGCCTGGCGCGGGCCGCGAACGCCCGGCTCTCCCAGGCGCGCGCCGCGCGCTCCATGGCGTCATCGAGCCCGGCGAACGGGATCGCAGCGGCGTCGACCGCGCTGCGCGCGACCTTGGGGTCGGGGTCGGCGGCGATGACCGGGACGAGATCCAGCAGCCGGTCGATCGCGAGCTCGCCGCGCGCGACCGCCGCGCGCAGGTCCTCGACCAGCATCATGCGCTCGGCCGGCGTCGGCGCCGCGGTCCGGGCGATCGCCGTGCTCGGGGTCAGCAGGGCGCGGGCCATCGCCGGGTCGACCCCCGAGCGGTAGTACCCGACGCCATCGGCGTTGAGCATCAGCCAGCTCGGGCAGCCGCGCGCCTCCCCGGCGGCACCGAGCGCGAACGACGCCGTCGCGGTCGACAGCGTGACGCAGTCGCGGAAGCTCGCCGCCGCGGTGCCCGAGCGGATGCACACCGGCACGGTCCACGGCGCCGGCGCCGGATCGGCGACGCCGGCCGGCAGCGAGCGCTGCTGGGTCAGCTCGACGCGCGGCGGCGCGCCGGCGGGGCAGCGCAGCTCGGCGGCGATCCGGGGCACGCCGGGCCGCTCGAGGAACCCGCGCAGCGCCGCCGCGACCGGCGGCCCGAGCTGGTCGGCCGCGTCGTGCAGGAAGTCGTCGGCGGACGCATTGCCCCAGGCGTGGGCGCGCAGGTAGGCCTGGATGAAGCGCTGCCAGACCTTCGGCCCGACCGACGACTCGAACATGCGAAACACCGACGAGCCCTTGTAATAGGTGATCTCGTTGTCGAACGACACCTGGATGCCGCTGCGCGTGGTGACCGGCTGCCGGATCGCGTGGCTCGCCAGCGTCTCGTCGCTGGCCATCGCGCGCGCCGCGAGGTCGATCCGCGCGTCGCGCACCCGCCAGGTCGGCTCGGCCGCCTCGGTGATGTTCATGTCCGACCACTGGCCGAGCGCCTCGTTGAGCCAGGTGTCGTCCCACCACGCCATGGTGACGAGATCGCCGAACCAGTAGTGCGACAGCTCGTGGGCGAGGATGGTCGCGTACGAGCGCTTGCGGCGGCGGGTCGCCTGATCGGGCCGGATCAGCGTGAGCGGCTGGCCCATCGCGACGATCCCCGGGTGCTCCATCGTGCCCCAGTACCGCGGCACGACCGCGACGTCGAGCTTGCCGTAGGGGTACGGCATGTCGAAGTACTCCTCGAGCGCGGCGACCACCCGCGGCGTGACCTCGCGGGCATAGCCGAGCTCGCCGGCGCGCCCCCGCGGGATCACGAACCGGATCGGCGTGGCGATCCGGCCCGCGGTCCCGCCGTCGATCAGCTCGAACGGACCGACGACGAACGCGACCAGGTAGCTGGGCAGCGGGCGGGTCGCGGCGAGCTCGACGCGCTTCATGCCGCCGGGCTCGGCGGTCTCGCGCTCGACCGGCGCGTTGCCGAGCGCGACGTGGTCGGCCTTGACGTGGAACGTCAGCTGCCACGGCACCTTGTAGCTCGGCTCGTCGAAGCACGGGAACGCGCGCCGCGCGTCGACCGGCTCGAAGAACGTATAGACGTAGCTGTCGCTGCCCTCGCGCTCGCTGTAGATCCCGCGGCTGCGCTCGCGGTCGATCGGCGCCGTGAACGCGAGGTCGATCGCGAGCCGGCCGGGCGCGAGCGGGCGATCGAGCGTGACCCCGATGACGTCGCTCGCGCCCGTGATCACGCGCGCGGGCGCGCCGTCGATCTCGGCGCGCGCGATCGCGAGCCCGCTGGCGTGGAGCCAGACGATCCGCGCCGGCCGGACGACCTCGGCGGCGATGTGGACGCGGCCGGCGACCGGCGGCTGCTCGGGGACGATCGTGAGCTCGAGCGCGTAGCGGGTCGGCCGGACGTCGCCGGGCAGGCGGAGCTCGGGCGGCGGTGGATCGGGGACCGCCGCGGCGGGCGCCGGGCGCGGAGCAGGGGGTGTTGCGGAAACGGGCCGGGCGCGCTCCGCGGACGAGCAGGCGGCGAGCACGACGAGCAGACCAGCACGCAGGAGACCAGCACGCATGCGTGGACGATACGCGAAACCACGCGCGCGGCCCGTCGATCGACCGCCGGCAACGCACGGCAACGCCACCCTGTCTCCGCGTGTCGCGTGTACCGGTACGTGTATCGCAGAGCGATCGATCTCGCCACGCGGCGCGATCGTTCCCGGGACGCAGCCCTGGAACGCGCTGCGGGTGTACAGTCCGCTCGATGGCACACGTCCTCACCGTGGTGGCAAAGCTCCGGGCAGCGAGCGGCAAGGGCGACGCGCTCGCGGCGCTCCTCGTCGAGCAGGCCGCGGCCGTGCGCGCGAACGAGCCGGGTTGCCTGGTCTATCGCATGCACCGCTCGACCCGGGATCCCGAGCTGTTCCTGGTCTACGAGATGTACGCCGACGACGCTGCGCTCGAGGCGCACCGCACGGCGCCCCACCTGGCCGCGTTCCGCAAGCGCCGCGAGCAGGAAGGGCTGACCGAGGGCGGCGTCGAGATCGACGTGCTCCGATCGCTCACCGAGTGACGCGACCGGCCGGCCGCGGCGCGGCGCGCGCTACTTGCCCTGGAAGCGGGGCGGGCGCTTCTCGACGAACGCGGTCGCGGCCTCGCGGTGGTCGGCCGTGGTCATGCAGCTGATGTGGCGCCACGCTTCGTTGTCGAGGCACTCGGCCAGCCCGGCGTGCTCGGCGAGGTTGAAGTTGGCCTTGATGTGGCCGAACGTCACGCTCGGTCCGCTCGCCAGCTCGCGGGCGAGCTCGCGGCCGGCCGCATCGACCTGATCGTCGGCGACCACCCGCGTCACCAGGCCGAGCTCCAGCGCCTGCCGCCCGGTGAGCACCGGCGAGGTCAGGTACAGCTCGCGGGCGCGCGCGCTGCCGACCAGCTGGGTCAGGAAGTACGTCCCGCCGAAGTCGCCCGACAGCCCGACCTTGGCGAACGCCGTCGTGATCTTCGCCGACTCGCCCGCGACGCGCAGATCGCAGGCCAGCGCGAGCGCCAGCCCGGCCCCGGCCGCCGCGCCGGCGATCGCGGCGATCGTCGGCTTGGGCATCTCGTGCAGCAGCCGCGACGCCTCCATCCGCGTGCGCAGGCCGTGGACGGCGTCGTGCACGCTGCGGTCCGGCGCCTGGGCCTCGGCCATCGCCTTGACGTCGCCGCCGACGCAGAACGTGCCGCCGGCGCCGGTCAGCAGCACGGCGCGGACCTCGCGGGCCTGGGCCGCGCGCTGCAGCGCCTCGACCAGCTGGCCGCACAGCTCGCTGTTGAGCGCGTTGCGCCGGTCCGGGCGATTCAGCACCACGGTCAGCAGTCCATCCTCCAGCTGTTCCAGGACGAGCTTCGTCTGCGCTGCGCTCATGGTGCCTCCTTTGGGCGGGGCCGCGACTCTATCATGCACCCGGCACGCAGCGGCCGCGCCCGCCGTCGGCGCCGTGCGCTGCGCGATGGCCCGCCAGACCCGGGCTGCGCTACATATCGAGCCGTGCGCACGCTCGCGTGGTCGGTCTCGGCAGCTCTGGTGGTCATGCTGGCGGGTTGTATGCGCCTGGCGCGCTGGCTCCCGGCACCGGAGCCGATGCGCTCGATCACCTGGCCGCAGCGAGCCGGTGGCCGCGCGCGCTGCCTGGTGGTGTTCCTGCCCGGCCTGGGCGACGACGCCGACGACTTCGAGCGCAACGGCCTGGTCGGCGACGTCCAGCGTCGCGGGCTGTCGGTCGATCTGATCGCAGCCAACGCGACGATCGGCTACTACGCGCGCGGCACGTTCCTCGCGCGGCTCGCGGCCGACGTCGTCGGTCCGGCCCGCGCGCGCGGCTACGCCGAGCTCTGGCTGGTCGGCAACTCGATGGGCGGGCTCGGCACGGTGTACTACGCGCGCGCCCACACCGCCGAGATCACCGGCGTGCTCGCGCTCGCGCCGTACCTCGGCGACGCGGACCTGATCGACGAGATCGACGATCAGGGCGGGCTCGCCGGCTGGCAGGCGCCGCCCAGGGTCGCAGCGATGACCCCGGACAACTACCAGCGCGAGCTGTGGCGCTGGCTGCAGGCCGTGCTCCGCGGCCAGGAGCCGGGCCCGGACCTCTACCTCGGCTTCGGCAAGTCCGACAAGCTCGCGTTCGAGGACGCGCTGCTCGCCGAGGCGCTGCCCGACGACCACACGTTCGTGATCCCCGGCGCGCACGACTGGAAGACCTGGCGCCGCCTGTTCAACAAGTTCCTCGACGACTCCGACTTCACCCGGCGCTGTCGCTAGCAGGCGCCCGCCCGGCGGACACGCGCCCCCACGTGGGGGTCATCGACGCATGGCTTCGAGCGCCTGGTTCATCGCGCGCGCGGCCTCGTCGACTTCTGCCTCCGCGGCAACGAGCCGTGCGTCGAGCTCGGCCTTCTCCTTGCGCAGCGCCGCGAGCTGGGCTTTCACCGCGGCCCGGTCGGCATCATTCCGGGCCTGCAGCAACGCGGACTCCGCTTTCCCCAACCGATCGTCGAACTCGTCGATGTTCTTCGCGGTCTTCGTCAGCTGGTCCTGGACCCGTTCCAGCTTGCCGCGGGCCCGCTCCAGTGCTTCCTGTTTTGCCTCCGCCGCCTGCTTCACGGCCGCCTGTTCCTGGCTGGCCTTGGTCGCGGTCGAGATCACGGCGCCGGCGACGCACATCCCGACCGCCAGCTCATCCCGGGCGTTCGCGACGCACCTGCGCTGCTCGGCGGTCCAGCCCGTGCGCTCGCACACGGCCGTCATCTCCTGGATGGTCCGCGACGCGTGATCGCCGAGCGTCCTGGCCGCCTTGTCGAGGGCGTCCTTGCAGCTCGGAGCGCCATCGCCACAACCGACGAGGACCAGGACCAGGCAGAGTAGACGCATGCTGCAAGCGTACACGAGCGTGTTGCCGGCAGCGTCGGAGCTGGCGAACGGCAACGGCGCTGCCCCGGTCGCGCGCCGCGGAGCTGGTGAACAGCCGACGAGAGGCCACCACGATCGCTGCCGCCAACCGATCCGCGCCTGGCCGCGGCAGCTCACCGCATGGTGAACGAGGGGAGCAGCGGCCGGGTGCGCGCGGCCTCGAGCCGGCGGGCCGATGACGCCGCCGCCGAGATGCTGAACAGGTGGAGGATCAGGCCGGGGAGCAGCAAGGTGTAGCCGAGACCGACGACGACGAACCACAGGATGGCCGCGACTGGTCGCTCGGCGTAGAGATGGCCGGCGCCGGGGACCAGCGCGCTCAGCAGGGCGGCGAGCAGCGGGCTCGGGCCGTGCGAGCTGCGCGCGACCGGGATGAGCGCCGGCCGTAGCGGAGCGTCCGTCGTCGGCGGGGCGGCAAGCTTCTGGCGGCCGGGCATCTGGTAGACGACAGTGCCGTCGTCCTCGATCTCCATGCTCAGTCGATCGCGGGCCGCGAGGTCATCGAGGACGCGGCCGGCGTCATCGAGCGAGCACGGGGCGAAGTACGCCAGCGCAGGCGCGGTGAGCTTCGCTTCCGTGGTGTGTGCGAGCTCCAGGAGCCGCGCTTCGATGGCGCTCGCGTCGGTGATCCGGTGGTACACGGGATGTATGTAAGGCATGGATGGCGCGTTGCCACCGCCCATCCGGTCAGGTGGAGGGCGTGGCGGGAACGCACTCGGAAATTGCCGGAGCCGCGGTATCCTTGCGGCGGACCGGGCGACCCGCGCCGCAGGGCCTCCTGCATGATCATGGCTCGCTCACCGGGCACCGGGTGACGGATGTATCGGCCGGACGCGGCGGCGATCCAGCCTCCGGATGCGAGCGCTGCGACTACCGGTGACTACCCGGCCGCGGGCGGCATGACCTCGATCTGAACGTCGGAGGTGGTCATCAGCTTGTGGATCGGGCAGGCGGCGATCGCGCGGTGGATCTGGGCGCGCTGCTCGTCGGTCAGCGGCCCGAACAGCTCGACCCGCACGCGTATGCGGTACACGCCGGCGCGCTCCTGGCTGTCGTCGCTCTCGACGTGCGATTCGACGCGCTCGAGCGGGATGCCGTGGCGCTTGGCGTACCACATCGCGGTCATCGCCTTGCACGTCGCGAGTGCGGTGTCGAAGAAGTCGTGCGGGCCGGGGGCGGAGTCCTGGCCGCCGGTGGCGGCGGCGACGTCCGACGTGAACGAGTGGCTGCGGACCCGGACGGTGCTGGGGTACTCGCCGGGGTGGAGGGTCTGGGCGTCGATCGTGTTCATGACGGACCTCGTTCAGCTCGGGTGGGGCTCGGTTTCAGCTCGGTTTCAGCTCCGGCCAGGGCACGAACTCGACATCGTCGGTCGGGATGGTCGGGAACTGCCGGGCCTTCCACGCATCGCGCGCGCGGTCGATCCGGTCGCGCGACGACGCCACGAAGTTCCACTCGATGAAGCGGTGGCCGAGCGGGGGGCCGCCGAGGACCAGCGCGCGGGTCGCCGAGGCCGCCGCGACGCGCACCGGCCGGCCGCCGCACAGCACCGCGAGCCGATCGGCGGGGAGCACGTGATCGGCGACGCGCAGCTCGCCCGCGATGACGAACACGGCGCGCTCGGCGGCGTCGCCCGGGATCTCGAGCGCGGCGCCGGCGGCGAGCTCGAGGTCGACCAGCAGCGGATCGCTGGGGTGGCGGACCGGCGAGCGCGCATCGAACGCCGCGCCGAGCAGGACGCGGCCGCGCACACCGTCGGCCGGGGTGATCGCCGGCAGCGTCGCGGCCGGATGGTGCTCGAAGCTCGGCGCGTCGTCCTCGTGGGCCTCGGGCAGCGCGAGCCAGATCTGGACGCCGTGCATCGCGCCGCCGGAGGCGCGGAACGCCGGATCGGCGCGCTCGGAGTGCACGATGCCGCGCCCGGCGGTCATCAGGTTGAGATCGCCCGGCCGGTTGGTCTGCACGGTGCCGAGGCTGTCGCGGTGGACGTTCTCGCCGGCGAGGAAGTACGTGACCGTCGACAGGCCGATGTGCGGGTGGGGCCGGACGTCGAACCCGACGCCGGGGGCGAGCGTGACCGGCCCCATGTGATCGAGGAACGCGAACGGGCCGACCATGCGGCGCCGCGGCGACGGCAGCACGCGCGCGACGGTGATCGTGCCGACGTCGCGCGGGTGGGCCTCGATCACCAGGTCGATCGCGCCGGCGCCGTCCGGGTCGGCGCAGCGGGGCTCGTGGCTGGGCAGCGTGGTCATGGCGGCAGGCTAGCGCCCCTTGCGCTCGACGTGGCGCTGCAGCCAGATCACGAGCGGGGCGGCGGCCCGGGCGTGGTCGACCAGCCAGTCGGTGAGCGCGGGCCGGTGCAGCAGGCCGGCCGGGATCGCGGGGAACGCGCAGGCCAGGCCACGCTTCCGGAGCAGCGCGGCGCGCGGATGGTCCGGCGCGAAGCCCTTCGGCATGCGGTGGTAGTCGTCGTGATCGGACACCGTGTGGCCGGCGCGGCGCAGCCGGCCGAGGATCGCGAGCAGCGCGGCGCCCGGCGCGCCGATGACCGCGCGGCGCCAGTGCGCGAGCCGCTCGGCGTTGAACTGGTAGCAGCCGACGCCGGCGTACTCGCCGTCGAGCCCGATCTCGAGGTAGAGCGCGGCGTTGCCGACGTGGGCGATCGGCGCGCCGGCGGGCCGCAGCACCGCGGTGATATGGGTCTTGAACGGCGTGCGATCGCGCGAGAACCTGAGGTCGCGATGGATGCGCAGCAGGCCGGGCGGGTCGAGCCGGAGCGGGCGGTACACCGGGGCGAGCCGGCGTGCGATGTCCTCGATCAGCGCGATCATCGGCAGGCGCCAGAGCATCTCGTAGCGCGGCCGGTTCGCGGCGAACCAGTCCCTCGACATCTCGGTGGCCAGCTCGTGCCAGAACTGCATCGCCCTGCGATCGAAGCCGCGGAACCGCGGCGCGCTGCGGGTGGTCGAGATCACAGCCGGCGGAGGTGAAGTGTGATTACCCTTACAAGCGCCATGCGTCGTTGTACCACGCTGTTGTTCTTCGCCGGCTGCGGGTTCTCCTCTCCGGGGGGCGCTCCGGACGCGCCGATCACCCCGATGATCGACGCGGCAGTGGACGCGCCCGTTCCGATCGGGCCGGATGCCGCGGTGTGCGTGGCGGGCGTGATCGATGTCTGCGCCATGCCCCCGCCGGCGATGGGGTTCGACGTCTCGACCATGGCGATGGTCAACACCGACCGCGATACGCGCTGCAAACCGGTGAACCTGGCCGGCCACGATGTGTGCCTGATCTACGTGACCGAGGTGACGATCGCGGCGAGCGGCACGCTGACCGTGACCGGCGGCAAGCCGCTCGCGCTGGTGTCGGCGTCGACGATGGGGATCGCCGGCGCGATCGATGCGGGCAGCCACAACCCGCAGGTCGGCCCGGCGGCCGACGACACCAGCTGCGGGTTCACGGCCAACCCCCAGAATGACGGCGGTGGCGCGGGCGGCGCCGCGGGCGGCGGCCTCACGCTCGCCGGAGGCGACGGCGGCATCGGGGACACCAACAAGACCACCGGCGGCAGCGGCGCCACCGGCGGAACGCATGGCCCGGTGGTCCTGTCGCCGGTGCTGCGGGGCGGCTGCCGCGGCCAGAAGGGCGGCGACGAGCAGCATGGCTTCATGGGCGGCGCCGGCGGTCACGGCGGCGGCGCGCTGTACCTCGCGGCGCGCCAGTCGGTGACGGTGATGCTGACCGGCTCGATCCGCGCGACCGGCGCGGGCGGCGCCGGCGGCCAGTCGCAGTCCGGCGGCGGCGGCGGCGGCTCGGGCGGGATGATCGTGATCGAGAGCGCGTCGATCACGGTCAGCGGCCAGATCAGCGCCAACGGCGGCGGCGGTGGCCAGGGCGGCGGGCGGTTGCTGAACGGGGACAACGTCTCCGGCGTCGCGGGCACCGACGGAGCGCTCGGCACGATCCCGGCGCCCGGTGGGTTCGGCGCCGACAACAACGACGCCCAGTTCAGCACCGGCGGCGTCGGGGGCGCGGGCACGACGGCTGCGGGCCGCGGGACCGACTCGACCGTCGGCGGCGGCGGGGGCGGCGGCGCGGCCGGGGTCGTCCGGCTGCTCGGCGCGACCGCGCTCACCGGCAGCACGATCTCGCCGCCGCCGAGCTGACCGGATCGCGGCGGCGACTCGCGGTAGGATGCCGCGCCGCCATGATCATCGACTGCCACGGTCACTACACCACGGCGCCCCCGGCGCTGGAGGCCTGGCGCAACCGCCAGATCGCCGCCGTCGCGGATCCGGCGCACGCGCCGTCGGTCGCCGAGCTGAAGATCACCGACGACGAGCTGCGCGCCAGCGTCGCGGACAACCAGCTCAAGCGGATGACCGAGCGCGGCACCGATCTCACGGTCTTCTCGCCGCGCGCCAGCTTCATGGCCCACCACATCGGCGACTTCCGGACCAGCGCGACGTGGGCGGCGATCTGCAACGAGCTGATCCACCGGGTGACCCGGCTGTTCCCCGACCAGTTCGCCGGCGCGGCGATGCTGCCGCAGTCGCCCGGCGTCGATCCGGCGACCTGCCTCCCCGAGCTCGAGCGCTGCGTCACCGAGTACGGCTGCGTCGCGGTCAACCTCAACCTCGACCCGTCGGGCGGGCACTGGACGTCGCCGCCGCTGACCGATCGCCACTGGTACCCGATCTACGAGAAGCTGGTCGAGCACCGGATCCCGGCGATGATCCACGCCAGCGCGAGCTGCAACCCGTGCTTCCACACGATCGGCGCGCACTACCTCAACGCCGACACCACGGCGTTCATGCAGTGCCTGACCGGCGATCTGTTCAAGGACTTCCCGACGCTGAAGCTGGTGATCCCGCACGGCGGCGGCGCGGTGCCGTTCCACTGGGGCCGGTTCCGCGGGCTCGCCCAGCAGCTCGGCAAGCCGCCGCTGCCCGACCACCTGCTCGGGAACCTGTACTTCGACACCTGCGTCTACCACCAGCCGGGCATCGACCTGCTGGTCCGGATCCTGCCGGTCGACAACATCCTGTTCGCGTCCGAGATGATCGGCGCGGTGCGCGGCATCGACCCCGAGACCGGCCACCACTTCGACGACACCCGGCGCTACGTCGACGCGTCGCCGTCGCTGACCGCGGCCGACCGCGACCGGATCTTCGAGCGCAACGTGCGACGCGTCTACCCCCGGCTCGACGAGGCGCTCCGCGCCCGGGGCCGGTGAAAGGATCGCCATGTCCAGCCCTGCACCCGGCACTCCGATCGGAGTGGTCCACCGCAACATCGCGCGCGCCGAGCGCGCGGCCGTCGACCGGCTGGCCCGGTCCGGCGTCGCCACGATCCACGAGGCGATGGGCCGCACCGGGCTGCTCCAGCCCACCCTGCGGCCGATCTACGCCGGCGCGCAGCTGTGCGGCACCGCGGTCACCGTCCTGCTCCAGCCCGGCGACAACTGGATGCTGCACGTCGCGGTCGAGCAGCTGCAGGACGGCGACGTCGTGGTTGCGGCGTGCACCGACCAGAGCGACGCCGGGTTCTTCGGCGAGCTGCTCGCGACCTCGTTTCGCGCGCACGGCGCCCGCGGCCTGGTGATCGACGGTGGCGTGCGCGACGTCAAGGAGCTCACTGCGATGCAGTTCCCGGTGTGGAGCCGGGCGATCAGCGCGCGCGGCACGGTCAAGTCGACGCTGGGCTCGGTCAACATCCCCGTGATCTGCGGCGGCGCGCTGGTCGCGCCGGGCGACGTGGTGGTCGCCGACGACGACGGCGTCGTGGTGGTGCCGGCTCAGGCGGCGCACGCGACCGCCGATGCCGCGCAGGCGCGCGCCGACAACGAGGCCGACAAGCGCGCTCGGCTCGCCGCCGGGGAGCTCGGGCTCGACCTGTACAAGATGCGCGAGGCGCTGGCCAAGGCCGGCCTGCGCTACATCGACTGAACCCCACCCGTGCAAGCGGATTTCGAACAGAAGAGCACCGACGGGGGAAGCTGGGCCGCGAACGACGAACAGAAGCTCACAATGGGACTGCGCGCGACGCCCGCTGAGCGACTCGCCTGGCTCGAAGAGATGATTGCGCTGGCGTACCGATCTGGCGCCTTGCCACGCAAGCGGTGAGTGACGGACCGAACGCCCGGAACGATCACAGCGAGTAGAACGCGCCGTCGAGCGAGGTGAAGCACTGCGCGTTCGAGAACGTGTCGTTCTGCGCGGCGATCTGCACCTCGCCGGAGCCGCCGGCGATGATCAGCGTGCCCTTGGTCGCGTTGCACAGATTGATGGGTATGAAGGCGTTGTCGGCCGGGACCAGCGCCGGCGGCAGCGTGAACGGAATGTCGCGCGCCCCGTTCGCGATCGCGCCGCTGAGGTGGACGATTCCCGACCGGTCGATCAACGCCACGCCCCGGGTGCCGAACGGAGCGCCGAGCCAGCCGTCGATCGGGGCGAGGGCGGTGGAGCCGCCCTGGTCGAGCACGAACGAGGCGCCGTCGAGCGACGTGAAGCACTGCGCGTTCGCGAGATTACCGTTCTCGGCCTGCACGGTCACGATGCCGGAGCCCCCTGCGATGAACAGCCGACCCTTGGTTGCGCTGCACAGATCGACTGTGACGTACACGTTCTGCGCGGGGACGAACGCGGCGGGCAGCGTGAAGGGAGAGCCGTTGCCGCTGGCGATCGCCCCCTTGAAGTGGACGACCCCGCCGATGTTCTCGACCGCGGCGTTGCTGGTGCTGAACGGCGCGTTGGTCCAGCCGTTCTGCAGCGCCAGCGGGGTGAAGCCCGTCGCCGACGGAGCAAACGATGCGCCCTCCAGCGACGTGAAGTCCACCGCGTTCTCGAACCCGCCGCCCTCGGCCTGCACGGACACCACGCCGGTGCCGCCCGCGATGATCAGCCGGCCCTTGTCGGTGTTGCCCAGGTTGATCGGGATGTAGACGTCGGTCGCCGGCCGCTGTCCGGCCGGCAGCGTGAACGCGACGGCGCTGGTGCCAAAGCCAAACGCGCCCTTGAAGTAGACGATGCCCTCGATGATGGCGGACGCGGGCGCGGCCTCGATGAGCGGCCCTTTCATCCAGCCATTCTGCAGCGCCAGCGGCGCGAAGTTCGCGGCCGCGAACGACACGCCGTCGAGCGACGTGAAGCAGGTCTCGTTGGATACTGCGCCGTTCTCGGCCTCGACGCTCACCGCGCCGCTCGACGAGATCACCAGCCGCCCGCTCGTCGCGTTGCACAGGTCGACCGGTACCCTGACCGTCGCCTCCGGCCGCATCCCGCTCGGCAGTGTGAACGCCTGGCCGCTGCCGCTGGCGATCGCGCCCTTGAGGTGAACGATGCCGTCGATGTCCTCCGCGGCCGCGTTGCCGGTGGCGAACGGCGCGCTGGTCCACGGCGAGGTCAGGGGCAGCCCTGTGAAGCCGCTCGCGCTGAGCGCGAACGAGGCCCCGTCGAGCGATGTGAAGCACTGCGCGCTGGAGAACGCGCCCTCGGCCTGCACGCTCACCGTCCCGCTGGGCGAGATCATCAGGCGACCGCCGGTCGCGTTGCACATGTCGACTGGCAGGTAGACCATCGTCGCCGGGGCGAACCCGGCCGGCAGCGTGAACGCCACCGCGCTCGCGCCGTTCGCGATCGCACCCTTGAAGTGGACGATGCCGTTGATCAGCTGGACGGCCGCGGCGCTGGTGCCAAACGGCGCGCTGGTCCAGCCGTTCTGTAGCGCCAGCGTCACGAACCCGGACGCCGACAGCGCGAACGCCGCGCCCTCGAGCGACGTCAAGCATTGGGCATTGCTGAACGCGCCTTCGGACTGCACGGTGACCGAACCGCTGGGCTGGATCAGCAGACGGCCCTTGGTCGCGTTGCACAGATCGACCGGAACGTAGACGTTGGTCGCTGGCCGGAGGCCGACCGGCAGCGTGAACGCAGGAACGTTGGGGCTACCGCTCGCGATCGCGCCGTCGAGCTCCACGATCCCCGACACCAGGCTGACCCCCGCATTCCGGTTGCCGAGCGGCCCGTTGGTCCAGCCGCTCTGCAGCGTCAAGGGCGTGAAGGTCGCTGCGCCGGCGGTCGACGCGCTGGCGGCCAGCAAGGCAGACAACAAGAGCGTAGCGCCAACGCTGCGCAACACCGCACTGGAATTCATCATCAAGGCTCCTTGTGAGGACAGGCTCCGAACGGCGCCGGACCACGGCGAGCGCGGTCCGCGCAGATCGGTCAATATCGTGTGGCGACATCACGATCCATGAGATGGCCTTGTGAATCCATAGGCTGTTCTTGCGGAGTGATGCAGGTTAGTTAGCTGGAGACGATCGGCCGCGCCTGATCGTCGATCCCCTGCACGGAAGCCGGCGCGCACCGAGTGGCGCGTGGTGGAGCGCCGCGCGGGACGAACCCGGGTGGTGCTCATGCCCGCACCGTCCGCGCGTCACGCGCGGTGTCGCCCGGCGGGCGCTCGGGCACGTGAGAAGTCCTCGCGTCGGGCTCCGGAGCGCGGCCGAGCCCGTATCGCCGGATCACGCGCTCGACGACGTCCGCCGCCGGCGGAGGTTCGCGCGGTCGCGGCACGTCGGGTGCATTCGGACGCTCGGATGACCGAGCGCGCGCAGATCCGCACCCGGCTCGACGGGGTCAACGTTCCTTGGGCCGAGCGGCTCGCGACCGCAGTGCTCGGCGGGGTCGCGCTCGCACTCGGGGCGCGCTGGCTGCGAGCGAGTGCGCAGCGCCGGCCCGCCGGTGGCATGGCGCTGATCGCCGTGGGTGCGATCGCGCTCGGGCGCGCGATCGCTGGTCGCCCGGTGTACCCCAGCCGCGCACGGCGGCGCGGTGGCGCGCATGCAAGGCGCAGAGCCACCGGCGCGGTCGAGCCGCTGGCGTTCCGCGAGCGGGTCGAGGTCCGGCTGCGGGTCAACGGCCGCGATCACCAGCTCGCCGCCGACGCGCGGACCACGCTGCTCGATCTGGTGCGCGAGCAGCTGCAGCTGACCGGGACCAAGAAGGGCTGCAACTTCGGCGAGTGCGGCGCCTGCACGGTCCACCTCGACGGCCGCCGGGTCAACGCGTGCATGGTGCTCGCCGCGGCGGCCGACGGGCGCGAGGTCACGACGATCGAAGGGCTCGCACTGGGCGGGCGGTTGCACCCGGTGCAGCAAGCGTTCATCGATCATGACGGCCTGCAGTGCGGGTTCTGCACGCCCGGTCAGATCATGTCGGCGGTCGCGCTGCTCGCGGAGGGCCACGCCGGCTCGGATGAGGAGATCCGCGAGTGGATGAGCGGCAACCTGTGCCGGTGCGCCGCCTATCCGCAGATCACCGCGGCGGTGCGCGAGGTCGCGGCGGGGCGTCCGGCCGGGAGCAAGGTCTGATGCTGCCGTTCCGATATGCCCGCGCGGCGACGGTCGATCAGGCGATCGCGGCCGGCGCGGCGCCCCACACCGCGTTCCTCGCCGGCGGGACCGAGCTGCTCAACTGGCTGCGGCTCGGCGTTGCGGCGCCGGCCCGGCTGGTCGACATCACGCGGCTCGACGGCCTGGCGCGGATCGAGCCGCTGCCGGACGGCCGGCTGCGGATCGGCGCGCTGGCCGCGCTGAGCGACGTCGCGCGGCACGAGCGAGTGGTCCGCGACTATCCGGTGCTGCACCAGGCGATCTTGCAGGCGGCATCGCCGCAGCTGCGCAACCTGGCGACGATCGGCGGCAACCCGCTGCAGCACACGCGCTGCCCGTACTATCGGTCGGCCGAGCCGCTGCCGTGCAACAAGCGGGCGCCCGGGTCGGGGTGCGCGGCGCGCTACGGGCTCAACGACCGGCACGCGATCTTCGGCTGGACCGACGACTGCGTCGCGACCCAGCCGTCCGATCCGGCGGTCGCGTTCGCCGCGCTCGACGCGGTGTTCGCGACCGAGCGCGCCGGCGGCGGCCGCCGGATCCCGGCGACCGAGCTGCATCCGCTGCCGGCGGCCCCGTGGCCGCACCACGTGCTGGAGCCCGGCGAGCTGATCACCGCGATCGAGCTGCCGCCGCCGGTGCCGCGCTCGGCGTACGTCAAGGTGCGCGAGCGCGCGTCGTACGAGTACGCGACGGTGTCGGCCGCGGTCGCGATCGAGCTCGACGGCGCGACGATCCGGCGGGCGCGCATCGCGCTGGGCTCGGTCGCGCACCGGCCGTGGCGGCTGACCGCGACCGAGCAGGCGCTCGCCGGGCTCGACACCGGCAACGCCCGGGCGCTGCGCCGGTCGCTCGACGCGTCGTTCGCGGAGGCCCGGCCGCTGGCGCACAACGGCCACAAGATCCCGCTCGCGAAGGCCGCGGCGTTCCGCGCGATCGAGCTCGCCCTGAGGACGCTGCCATGACGATCGGACAGCCGCTGCCCCGTCCCGACGGCCCGGCCAAGGTGACCGGCCGCGCGCGTTACACCGCGGATCACACGGCGCCCGGCGTGCTGCACGCGGCGCTGGTCACCGCGACCGTCCCGGCCGGCCGGATCGAGGCGATCCGGATCGACGCCGCGCTGCGCGAGCGCGGGGTGGTGCGGGTGCTGACCCACCGCGACCTGCCGGACCTCGGCGGCGACGGCGAGGTGTTGATCGGTCCGCCGTCGGCCCAGAGCTTCCTGCCGCTGCAGGGCGACGAGATCCGCCACGAGGGCCAGCCGGTCGCCATCGTGCTCGCCGAGACCGTCGAGGCTGCGGAGGCCGGTGCGCGCCGGGTCGAGGTGCGCTACGCCGCGGGCGAGGCGCGGGCGCCGGCGCCGCCGAGCTGGTCGGAGCTCGAGGCGATCGCGGAGCCGCCGAGGCAGAGCGGGTTCCTGTTCGAGCCGCCCACGTTCGAGAAGCTGGCGCCCGGCCTGCCGGCCGCCGCGGTCGTGGTCGAGGCGACCTATGTCCAGCCGATGCGGCACCACAACGCGATGGAGCCGGCGGCGGTGCTCGCGAGCTGGGACGGCGACGCGCTGACCGTGCACGACTCGACCCAGCACGTCTACGGCGTGCGGCAGGTGCTCGCGGCGCGGCTTCGCGTGCCGGTCGATCAGGTGCGGGTCATCGCGCACCACACCGGCGGCGGGTTCGGCGGCAAGGGCTGGGTGTGGCCGCACGAGGTGCTGGCGGCCGCGGCGGCGCGGATCGTCGGGCGCCCGGTGCGCCTGGTGCTGCGCCGGGCCGACCTGTACTCGTGCCTGGGCTACCAGCCGCGGGTCGTGCAGCGGATCGCGCTGTCGGCCGACGCGGCGGGCCGGCTGCTCGGCATCGACCACGCGGTGGTCAACACGACGAGCATCAGCGACGACTACGTCGAGTACGCGACCGAGGCGTCCAAGGGGTTGTACGCGACCGCGGGGATGCGGCTGTCGCAGCGGGTCGAGCGCGCCCACGTCGCGATGCCCACGGCGATGCGCGCGCCGGTCGAGGGGCCCGGGACCTGGGCGCTCGAGAGCGCGATGGACGAGCTGGCCCACGCGCTGCAGATCGATCCGCTCGAGCTGCGGCTGATCAACCATGCCGAGCGCGATCCGGGGACCGATCGGCCGTGGTCGTCCAAGCGGCTGCTCGAGGCCTACGAGGAGGGCGCGCGGCGGTTCGGCTGGCGCGAGCGGCCGCGCGGCGCGCGCGACGGCGCGTGGCGGATCGGCCACGGCATGGCGACCTGCACGATGGGGACGTTCCGCAACCCGTCGAGCGCGGTGGTCCGGCTGCGCGCCGACGGCAGCGCGCAGGTCGAGACCGGCACGCAGGACATCGGGACCGGCACGCTGACGATCGTGCCGCAGATCGCCGCCGACGTGCTCGGGCTACCGATCGACCGGATCGCGGTGGCGATCGGCGACACCGCGCTGCCCGAGGCCGGGCCGACCTACGGCTCGTCGTCGACCATGGGGGTCGGGGCCGCGGTGCTGCGCGCCGCCGAGGACGTGCGCGGCAAGCTCGCGCGGCTGGCCGGCCTGCCGCCGGACGGGGTCGAGATGGTCGGCGGCCGGGTGCGGCGCCGCGGCGAGCCGGGCGGCGTCGCGATCCGCGACGCGCTCGACGGCGCGGGCATCGCCGAGCTGGTCGGCGCGGGCCGGTTCGACCCCGAGCAGCACGGCGCCGGCCACGCGATGCGCGCGTTCGGCGCCGTGTTCGTCGAGGTCGGCGTCGACCTCGAGCTCGGCCTGCTCCGGCTGCGCCGCGCGGTCGGCGCCTACAGCGCGGGCCGGATCATCAACCCGCGCACGGCGCGATCGCAGATGATCGGCGGCATCATCTGGGGCTGGGGGATGGCGGCGATGGAGCACAGCCCGTTCGATCCGCGGCTCGGCCGGTTCGTGTCCAAGGACCTCGCCGGCGTCGCGCTGCCGGTCAACGCCGACATCCCGGCGGACATCACCGTGCACTTCGTCGACGAGATCGACGAGCTCGCCAGCCCGATCGGCGGGCGCGGGATCGGCGAGCTCGGCGCGACCGGCGTCGCGGCGGCGGTCGCGAACGCGGTGTTCGCCGCGATCGGCCGCCGGATCCGCGAGCTGCCGATCACGCCGGCCGCGCTGGTCGCACCGCCGTGATCCGAGGAGGGCCATCGGCCCGTGATCAACGACCTCTGGTACAAGAACGCCGTCATCTACTGCCTCGACGTCGGCACGTTCATGGATGCCAACGGCGACGGGGTCGGCGACTTCAAGGGCCTGATGCGCCGGCTCGACTACCTCGCCGGGCTCGGCGTCACCTGCGTGTGGCTGATGCCATTCCAGAAGTCGCCGCGGCGCGACGATGGCTATGACATCTCCGACTACTACCAGGTCGACGAGCGGTTCGGCACGCTCGGCGACTTCGTCGATTTCACCCACGAGGCCAGGCAGCGCGGCATCCGCGTGATGATCGATCTGGTGGTCAATCACACCTCGGATCAGCACCCGTGGTTCCAGGCGGCGCGGCGCGACAAGCGCTCGAAGTATCGCGATTACTACCTGTGGGCCGACAAGCGCCCCAGGGACGCCGGCGACGGGGTGGTGTTCCCCGGGGTGCAGAAGACGACGTGGACGCGCGATCCGGTCGCCGGCAAGTACTACTTCCACCGGTTCTACGACTTCCAGCCCGACCTCAACACGCACAACCCCGAGGTCCAGGACGAGATCCGGAAGATCATGGGGTTCTATCTCCAGCTCGGCGTGTGCGGCTTCCGGATGGATGCGATGCCGTTCGTGATCCAGAGCAAGGGCGCGGGCAAGCGGATCGTCGAGCACTACACCATGCTGCGCTCGTTCCGCGAGTTCCTGCAGTGGCGGAGCGGCGACGCGATCATCCTGGCCGAGGCCAACGTCGTGCCCGACGTGTCGATCAACTACTTCGGGGACGACGGCGATCGGCTGCACATGATGTTCAACTTCTGGGTCAACCAGCGGGTGTTCTACGCGCTGGCCACCGCGGACAGCCGGCCGCTCCGCAAGGCGCTCGACCAGACCCGCCGGCGGCCGCCGACCGGGCAGTGGGCGAACTTCCTGCGCAACCACGACGAGCTCGATCTCGGCCGGCTCGACGACGCCCAGCGCCAGCGGGTGTTCGACGCGATGGCGCCGGCGGCGACCATGCAGCTCTACAACCGCGGGATCCGGCGGCGGCTCGCGCCGATGCTCGACGGCGATCGCCGGCGGATCGAGGTCGCCTACAGCCTGTTGTTCACGCTGCCCGGCACGCCGGTGATCCGCTACGGCGACGAGCTCGGCATGGGCGACAACCTGCGGCTCAAGGAGCGCAACTGCGCGCGCACGCCGATGCAGTGGTCGACCGAGCCGCACGCCGGGTTCACCCGCAGCGATCAACCGATCCTGCCGGTGATCGAGGACGGACCGTACGGCTTTCACAAGGTCAACGCGGCGGAGCAGCGCCGGGATCCCCAGTCGATGCTCAACTGGACCGAGCGCATCATCCGCATGCGCAAGGAGGTGCCGGAGATCGGCTGGGGCAAGTTCACGCTGATCGATGCCGGCCACGACGCCGTGATCGCGATCCGCTACGACTGGCGCAACAACAGCGTCGTGACCCTGCATAACCTCGGCAGCGAGGCGATCGAGATCCGGCTGCGGCTGGGCGACGCACGGGCGCACACGCTGGTCAACTTGCTGTCCGAGGACCACAGCGAGGCCAATCGCCGCGGCCAGCACACCATCGTGCTCGAGCCCTATGGCTACCGCTGGTACCGCGTCGGCGGGCTGGGATACCTGCTCGAGCGCAGCGTGCCGGGGCGCGGGGAGGACCGCTGAGCGCGTGGATCGCGCGCGCCGCGGTCACCGCGCCGCCGTCGCGCGATCCGGCAAGTCAATCTTAACGGTGGCGGACGAGTCAGTGCGCCGCGCGATTTGCACAGTGCGGACATCGTGCGTGCACCGAGTCTGCTCGTGATGCTCGTGATCGGGAGTCGACTCGCCGCCGCGAATCCCGACGCGCCGTCGACCGCGCCCGCCGGCGCGCCGCCCGTCGCCGCACAGCCGAGCGCGCCCGACCCCGGCGAGCCGTCCGGCGCGCCGGCCGAAGCCCACCCGATCGCGGCGCAGCTCCTGCTCGGCGCCGGGTACACGACGTTCGGGCTGTGGGCGTACGGCGCGTGGTACGCAAAGCACAAGGGGCTCGGCTACTACAAGTGGGGCGGCGATGATCGCAACTGCCGCTATCCAGGCGGCCCCGGCTTCTTCTCGCTGTGCGAGCTCACCGCGTGGGCCGGCTCCAACACGTACGCCGGTGGTGCCGACAAGTTCGGCCACGCGTGGTCGACCATGGCGCTGGCGCGCGGCGGCACCGAGTTGCTGTCGCGCTACGGCGGGTTCGATCACCTGAAGTCGAGCCTGATCTCCGCCGCGCTGGCCGACACGCTGTTCTTCTTCGTCGAGGTCAAGGACGGCTACTTCTACGAGTTCTCGTACAGCGATCTCGGCGCCGACACGCTCGGCGCGATCATCGCGGTGCTGCTCGACAACTTCCCGCGGCTCGACGAGATGCTCGACTATCGCGTCCAGTACTTCCCGAGCCGGGGCTACCTCGACAACATCAGCGGCGGCAACGGCTACAGCCGGCTCAACATCGCGGAGGACTACAGCGGTGAGACCTACCTGATCGCGTTTCACCTGGGCTCGATCCACGCGCTGCGCGATGCGCGCCACGGCGCGTGGTCGCGGTTCGTCGATCTCGCGATCGGCTTCGATTCGCGCGGCTACAAGCCGAGCCCGCCGATGGGCTACCCGCCGTACGAGCACCACCAGGACCTGTTCCTCGGGATCTCGTTCAACGCCCAGGGCCTGTTCGACTGGCTCCTCGAGGACCGCGCGTCCAGGGCGGCGCGGACCACGCGCTACATCACCCACGGTGTGTTCGAGCTGTTCAACCTGCCGTACACGGCGCTACCCGTGATCGATCACCGCAACGTGCCGAACGGTCCTGTGATGATGGGCGGCGCGTGATCTGACAGCAGGGGCCGGGCCGACCGGCCTGCTGCAGACCTCGAACCTCGCGATCGGGTCAGCGAGCTGTTCGAGGTCGGCAAGCGGGCCGCGCCGCGATGCCGCCGAGCCTGCGCACCCGCGAGGCGATCGAGTCCTCGGTCGACGCGGTTCTACGAGGACCACACCGGCACGCTGTCGGTGCCGGCCGATGCGGTCCTGACCGACGGCGCGCGGTCGGGAGGGTTAGCCGTGGTCGCCGCCGGATCGGCCGCGGCCGCCTTCGCAGCGCGCCGAGGTCTCACCAGCCGGGGGACCGTGCGCGCTGACGCCCGATGGCCGACGTGCCGTCTCGACATGACTCTGCCTCTACAATCGGCCTGATGATCGAATTGTAGTCAGGTTTGCCAGTGGACAGGCAGCTTCCGGCAAAGCCGGGTTGCCTTCGCAGGCGAGCCGTCGTGCGTCCGGCCACCGGACTCGTGGCTGCGACCGTCGTCGAGGCGCGGTCGCGTCGCCTCGGCACACCTCCCGCGAGCCCGGCGAGCGCCAGAGACCCACCCGAGCAGCCTCTAACGTGAGCACTGCAAGATGCCACGGCAGCAGGAGCTCTCAGTAGGTAAACGACCTGAGCTTATCCCCTTCACGGCGGAGTCGACGACCGATGGTAGAACGGGTTCTCTCTGGGCGCACGCTGGGCGAGTTCATCCTGCGCGAGCAGATCGGCGAGGGTGGCCACGGCGTCGTGTACCGCGGCGAGCAGCCGCTGCTCGAGCGCGATGTGGTGATCAAGGTGATGCGCGAGCGCTGCTGTGACGAGGTCTCGCAGCGGCGCTTCCTGCGCGAGGTGAAGCTCGCATCGCTGCTCGACCACCCCTACGCGGCGCACGTCTACGCGTTCGGAGTCGAAGCTCAGGACGGCCTGCTGTGGATCGCGATGGAGCGGGTGCGGGGCGTCCCGCTCGACCGCTGGCTGGAGGCACACGGGCCGATGCCGCTCGAGCAGTTCGTGCCGTTCTTCGAGTGCGTCGCCCAGGTGGTCCACGCCGCGCACGAGCAGGGGATCGTGCACCGCGATCTGAAGCCGTCGAACATCATGGTCGTCGAGCACGGGGGCCGCCTGTTTCCCAAGCTCCTCGACTTCGGGATCGCCAAGGCAGACCTCGAGGTCACGCTCCCGGTGCCGGCGCGCTGGCCGGACGGCTCGCTCACCCCGGATCGCGAGCTCGCGGAGCCCGACCCCGACGACGTGGACACGCTGCGCATCCTGCGCCGGCCGCGCTCCGCGCCGCGCATCCGCGTCGACCCCGACCCCGCTGGATCGTCGGCGACCCTGCCCGGGCTGACGCCGTTCGGCGCCTGCATCGGCTCGCAGCCCTACATGGCCCCCGAGCAGTGGTGCAACGCCGAGGCCGTGGGTCCGGCGGCCGATGTCTACGCGCTCGGCGTCGTCGCCTACCAGGCCCTGAGCGGGCGCCTGCCGTTCATCGCGGACACCACCGGCGAGTACTTTCTCCAGCACCGCCATGAACAGGTGCCGTCGCTCGGCGGCAGCTTCCCCTCGGACCTCGATCGTGCCATTCGATGCGCGCTCGACAAGTATCCCGAGCACCGCCCCGGCAACACGCTGGAGCTGGCCTCGGCGCTGCGGGCGGCGCTGCGGGCGAGCAAGCGCGAGCACCTCCGGGCCTCGGCGCAGCAGTGGCACGATCAGGCCGAGGTACCGGGCTTGCTGTGGCGAGCCGACGTGCTCGAAGACGCCATGCGCAGCGTCCCCAGGGAGGCGCTCAGCAACCTGGAGTGCTCGTTCGTCGCCGAGAGCCAGCGGCGGATCCGGCGTACCCGCTGGATCCGGAGGTCGCTCGTCGCGCTCGCCGTGGGGGTCGCGATCGGCGGGTTCCACTACCGCGCGGTGATGCAGGCACGCATGGCCGACCAGATCGCCACCGAAGCCGAGGTCGAACAGGGCCGGCAAGCGCTGCTCCACGGCGAATCGGCAGAAGCGCTGCTCCACCTCGCACAGGCATATCAGCGCGGCGACCACTCGCCGAGCTCGATGTTCATGCTGTCGCACGCGCTGGCCCCGTGGCTGGCCGAGCGCGCGCGTTTCACGACGGCCTCGGGGCCGATGTGGTCGGCGGCGTTCTCCCCCGACGGTCATCAGATCGTCACGACCGACAGCCGAGGTGCGCGGGTCTGGGATGCCCAGACCCACCAGCTGCGGTTCGCGCTGCCGCACGGTGATACCGCTTATCAGGCCGTCTACAGCGCCGATGGTACGACGCTCGTCACCGCCGGCGGCGACGGCGTCGTCAAGATGTGGAGCGCGGCGACCGGAGCGCTGCTGCGCGCGCTGAGGCCACCGCGACAGGCGACCGGCAGTCCGCCCAGATATTTCGCGGTCGGGGTGTCGCCCGATGGCCTCGTCGTCGCGGCGATAGACAGTCAAGGTAAGGTCGCGCATGCATGGGACGCACACACCGGCGCTCTGCTCGCGGAGATACCCAACGACGGCTCATGGAATCCGGCACTGGCGTTCAGCGCCGACGGCCGCTGGCTCGCGACGAGCGGCGGCGACGACGTTCGCGTGTTCGACACCCGGACGTGGACGCAAGCGCTCACGCTCTCCGGGCAGCACATTCGCACGCTTGCCTTCGACCCCACAGGGCCGCGGCTCGTCACTGGCTCGTCGGAAGGCGACGCCTCGATCTGGGCGATTCCGAGCGGTCAGCGGCTCCGACACCTGCGTGACGTCGGTGAGCCGATCGATGTGGTCGCGTTCTCGCCCAGCGGCGAGCTCGTCGTCACCGCAAGTCGGGACGGTGCGGAGCAGGTCTGGAATGCCGGCTCGGGGCACGTGGTGAGCCAGCTCAACTATCACCGCACCCGGCTCACATCGGTCGAGTTCGACTCGTCCTCGCAGCGCCTGCTCGCCGCCGGATTGAAGGGCGCCGTGGTCGTCTCCGACGTCGCGCAGGGCCTGCCCATCGCCGTGCTTGGAGGTGCGGTGAACGCCGTCCGGAGCGCACACTTCGATCCGACCTCGCGCCGTGTCATCGGCGCATCTCTGGACAGCACAGTACGGGTATGGGATGCGATCCCACCATATCGCCGCTGGAGCACGTTGCCCATCGGTGTCGACTGCGACACCGCGGAGAGCCTCGAGCCCGATCAACGGTTCATCGCACTCAGCTGCCAGAACCACGGCACTCACGTCTGGGACACAGCACGCGGCGAGTTACTCGCTGAGCTGCCTGCGGTAACGCTGGTCGACGGAGACTATTACTCAGCATTTCCGGCGGTGTCCGCTGCGGGTGATCGCGCCGCCATCGCGCGCGGCCATACCGTGGAGATCTATGCGCTGCCGGGCGCCCACCTCATCCGCACGATCGCGCACGGTGCACCGGTCAACGCAGTCGCCTTTGCCCCCCTCGGACACGATGTCATCAGCGGTGCCATCGACGGCTCGCTGTTCGTGACGCGGGACGATCGCGAGCCGCTCGCGCTGCCAGCGTCGGCCCATGGTATCGACGTCGCGGGGTTTCTCGGCGATCGTCGGATCGTGGCAGTCGATGCGAGCCGCCGGCTCCGGGTCATCGACACGCAAAGTCATGCAGTCCTCGCAGAGCTCGAGGCCCCCACCCGCGTGAGGTCGCTGCGACTGTCGCCAGGTGGGCGCCTGGTCACGATCCCGGTGCGAAGCAAACCGGCTCCGCCCGTGCTGTGGGATCTCGAGAGCTACCGTATCGTGGCTCAGCTCGCGGGCCACGCCGGTCGAGTGTTCTCGGCTCGCTTCGTGCGCGGTGGCCACGACATCATGACCTCCGCTGCGGATGGGACGGCGCGGCTGTGGGACGCCCGGACCGGTCGGCCCAGACAGATATTCTCGGCCGGCGTCGCTTTCTTGTTCGATGCAACGCTCTCGCCCGATGGTGCCATGGTCGTGGCCGGTGGTGCCGATGGTTCATTGCGATTCTGGGATGCCACCACAGGGCACCAGCTCTGGGCGCTCCCGGTGCACCGGTCCTACGTGATCGGAATCCACTTCGAGGGCGATGAGATCGTGACGCGCAGCTTCATCGGGGACGTCGCCCGCTGGTCCATGCTCCAGCCGATCTCGCCGGGGGTGCTCGGCAATCTGACCAGGTGCCAACTATCATTCTGTGATCCCACTATTAAGGTGGGTGAATGACTGGTCCTGTCGGCGATTGTAGGTATAATGTGCATATGAAGAAAACCATGACCAAGCTGGTGCTGAAACGCGAAATGATCCGGACGCTTGACCGTATGCAACTCGAGGGGATTCGCGGCGGTGGCGACGACGCCGCCGCGCGCGCCGATTCGGGGAACGGAGCTGGCTGCCCGGGGCTCATGGACACGGGGAACGGAGGCGGCTGCCCGGGGCGGCCTGACCACAAGCCGGCGGTTGGTGGATAACCTGCACCGGCATGCTGGTCACTGATCGACATCGATCCGTGGACTTCGTGATCGGCTGCATCCGGCGCGTGCTGGCCCAGACCGGCAACAACGCGACACCATACGCGAGGGCTCGCGCCGCTTGGAATCCGCTGCTTCACAACGCACCATTTCACGACTCGCTGCTGCGGATAGACCTGTTGCAGGAGCGCGGCGCGCACATCGGGAGTGTGTTTCACATGCGCATTCCCGCTCGCCCGCTGGGTTCATGTACAGCGTGCGACGTTCACCGGATGTTGCGCAAGGCGGCTTTCGCGCGCATGGGCCGGCGATCACCAGGCCGCAAGCTCGTGATCCGGAGCAGGCGCAGCACGGCCAGCGCGCCGAGCAGCTCGCTGTCACCGAGCTTACCGTCGAGCCGCGCGAGGATTCTCAGGGCTCATCGTCGGCATCGCTGGCGCCGTAGCCGTCCGGCGCGCCGATCGGCGGGCCGTCGGGCGGCTCGGCGGGCGGCGCCTCGAGCCGGTGCGGCTCGCGGTCGAGCTCGGCGATCTGCCGCACGGCGTAGGCGAGGTGGGCGCGCTCGGCGACGTCTGCGGTGCGCGCGGCGGCGGCCGCCGCCCAGCTGCGCAAGGCCTCCAGCTCGGCGCTGGCGATCGCGCGGCTCTGCGCCGAGGCCGCCGGGCTCTGCGACAGCGCGATCAGGTCGTTCAGCACGACCTGATCGACCACGCGGCCGATCTCGCCGCGCAGGCCGGCCTCGCGCCGGGCCTTCCAGCTCGCGGCGAGGATCGCGTCGAGCACCTCGGTGAGACCGGGGCTGTCCGGCGTGCGGGCGTGCTGCTCGATCAGCCGCGCGGCGCGCTCGGGGGTGAACAGGAACTGCAGCGTGTGCTGGGCGGCGGCCTCGGCGGGGGCGAGCGCATCGAACACCGGCGAGGTCCGGATCTTGAAGTGCTCGCGTCCGCGCGGATACTCCGGCGGGCGCGGCGGGATCAGCGACGCGAGCGGCTCGGGCAGCGCGAGCGCGGCGGGCGACAGCGCGGCGAGCACGGCGGTGAGCGCGCGGCGCTGCTCGGCGGGGGCGACCGGACGGGTCGCGAGCTGGCCGTCGCCGCGCAGCGCGAACGTGTAGTCGACGCCGCCGAGCAGCTTGGCCGCGGCCTCGACCTGGTAGCGATGCAGCATGTAGAGCGGGACCAGCGCGTCCTCCAGGGTGGCCAGCGGCGCGCGGTCGCGGATGCTGGCCTCGCCGAACCGCGCCAGCGCCGCGGCGCGGAGCTGCATGATCCGGCCGAGCTCGTCGACCGGGTTGCCGCCGGCGTCCCACAGGTGCGCGACGCTGCTCGCCGAGCCGGCCGGCCGCGCGTCCTGATCGGTCAGGAACCGCTGGCCGGCGGTGAACGCAGCGAGCAGCACCTGCTCTCCGGCGGCGCGATCGTCGGTGCCGGGCGGGACCTGCTGGTAGCCCCAGGTGATCGCGACCTTGTCCCACGCGCCGATCCCGGTCGCGTAGGCCGCCGACGGATCGAGCGCGCCGTCGGGGCGCAGCGCGACCACCGGCGGCGGGTAGTCCATCACCGAGGCGCGGCCGACCGTGCTCGCCGCGTAGTTGTGCATCAGGCCGAGCGTGTGGCCGACCTCGTGCGCGGCGAGCTGGCGCAGCCGGGCCAGCACGAGCTGCTGCGCCGCCGGCGACGGCCCGGCCGCCGCGCCCTTGCCGTACGGCGCGAGCAGCGCCTCGGCGATCAGGTAGTCCTGGCGCGCGCGCAGCGAGCCGAGCGAGACGTGGCCCTTGAGGATCTCGCCGGTCCGCGGGTCGATCACCGTCGAGCCGTACGACCAGCCCCGGGTCGCGCGGTGGATCCACTGGATCACGTTGTAGCGCAGGTCCATCGGGTCGGCGCCCTCGGGCAACAGCTCGACGCGGAACGCGTTGCGGTAGCCCGCGGCCTCGAACGCGGCGTTCCACCACCGCGCGCCCTCGAGCAGCGCGCCGCGGACCGGCTCGGGCACGCCGCGATCGAGGTAGTACACGATCGGCCGGACCGGATCGCTGATCGCCGCCGTCGGGTCCTTCTTCTCCAGCCGGTGGCGGGCGGCCCAGCGCTGCACGATCGGCTCGCTGAACGGCGTCGCGTAATCCTGATACGAGATGCCGAAGAAGCTCGATCGCGGGTCGTAGGCGCGCGGCCGGAACCCGGGCGGGGGCAGCTCGACGAACGAGTGGTGCTCGCGCACGGTGATCGCGCCGGGCGTCGGGGTGACCTGGCGGACCCACGCGCCCGGGTCGTCGCCGGCGAACGTCAGCGTGGCCTCGACCTCGGTGTTGCGCGGGAAGCTCCTGGTGTGGTCGAGCACCAGCGCGCAGCGCGAGGCGTCGACGTGAAACGCGCCCTGGCCGGTGTGCTTGAGCGTCGCCGGGATGTCGTGGGCGTCGCGCAGGAAGAACTCGGTCGCGTCGACCAGCGCCCGGCCGCCGGTCTCGGCCGCGACGCTGAACCCCCACAGCGCCGACTCGGCGAACGACTCGCGGACCGCGCGCTCCTCGTCGGGCAGCGCGCCGACCGCGCGGTATGCCAGGTTCGATTGCACCAGCAGCACCCGGGGGCCGATCCGCTCGAACCGGACCACCCGGGTCGCGCCGAGCTGGCCGCGATCGAGCCCGATGTCGTTCGAGCCGATCCCGGCGGGCAGCGCGCTCTGGTAGAGGAACTCCTGCTGCCACTGCCCGATCTCCAGCCACAGCTTGCCGGCGCGCTCGTCCCAGTACAGGTTGAACAGCCCCGGCATCGCCCGTGCGCCGGCCACCTTGTCGGCGATCGCCGGCATCGCCGGCGCGGCTGCGCCCGGCGGCTTCGGGGCGGTGCGCGGCGCAGCAGCGGCGGCACAGGCGGCGGTGAGCGCGAGCCAGACGGGGACCGAGCGCGAGAGCATGGATACCTCCGCCGCATGCGTATCACCATCGCGCGGCGCGAGGGGTACGGGGTGTCAGAGCCGGCCGGTAGGGTAGCGCCCATGCAGCTGGTCGAGATCGGACGCAACGAGCCCTGCCCGTGCGGCAGCGGCCGCAAGTACAAGAAGTGCTGCCTCGCGGCGCGCGACGCCGCGGTCGCCGCGGAGCCGGAGATGGTGGCTGCCGTCGACCAGGCGATCGAGGACGACGACTGGGAGGCGCTGCACGACCGCATGGATGCAGGGATGGCCGTGTTCCAGCGCGGCGCGCCCCTGGAGCACGTCCGGTTCCCGCAGGATCAGATCCGCTCGCGCAACCCCGATCGCGCGGAGATGGCGAAGATGTGCAGCGCCGGCTGGCTCCGCCGCGCCGAGCTGGAGATCGCGCACGTGCTCGACCGCTTCCGGCTCGACGCCGCGCAGCGCGACGGCCTGCGCCTGGCGGCCTACCTGCTGCGCCGGTTCGGCGCGGTGTCGCCCACGGTCGAGGAGGTCGCCCAGCTCCAGGTCGCCGAGCACATGCAGCGCGTGCGGCGGTTCGCCGAGGCGGTGTCCTCCCGCGGGCTCACCATGGAGGAGGTGATGGCCGACATGGACGGCCTGCTCGGCTGGATCGAGCGCGTCCGGCCCACGGTGCTGTCGTTCGCCGAGTGGTTCGCGCTGCGGATCGCCACCGACGAGCAGATCCACGGGAGATGGCTGTCCGGCATCTCCATGCGGGTGTGCGAGGCCTGCCTCGACCAGCTCGAGGATCCATCCGGCGAGGATCCGCGCATCTGGCTGCTGCTCGCGGCGTCCACGTTGTTCGTCGATCGCTCGCCGCTCGGCCGCGTGCTCGCGGAGCTGACCTCGCCGCGCCAGCTGACCGAGTCCGAGCGGATGCTCCATGCAGGGCTCGCCGGCACACAGCCGACCCAGGAGCTTCGGGGCTTCGTGCCCCGGAGCGTCCGCGAGACGGAAGGCCGCGGGGACTTCGCCGACGCCGCGCTGTTGCGCGCGCTGATCCAGGACGTTCAGAGCTCGCACGGGTCCAGATGATCGCGATGCGGAACGCACGATGCGCTCGTCGACCCTATATTATTAATGCTTGGGCAAGAGAAGCCAATCGACGATCGACTCTATTAGGGTAACACCTCACGATATCGGCTCACCACATTCCGGGCGAACGAAGCAGGCTTGCCATCCTCTTTCCAATCCGAACGATCCATCTCCTTGCTGAATTGAGAAAAGGTGTTTACATTCATCCCTTTTCATTCCGGGGCAGACTGCTTCGCAAGCTTTGCGCGCACCATCGATGGCCTCCTTTCGGTCCATCGCGTCAAAGCAGATCGTTGATCTAACCCTGTTGGGACCAGGCCGTGGCCCTGGTGGAGCTGGCACACACGAAGCAGCTGTGTGCTCCGCCGTGCTCCCCACCGTAGGACCGCCGAACGGGCCGGCCCCAGACTGATAACTGGAGGGTTGAGGGTCGAACATGGGCATGATGACCGGCGCAATCGAAGCTCGGTCCAGCGCGGATGTGATGCGGAGGAAGGCATGGTTGGGGCGGAAAGGCACCTGGCTGGGTGCGGTTCCGGTGATGTCGAACCAGTTGATGGGGTCGGCAAAGCTGTATGTATAGAGATTTGACCCACCCGCAAAGCGGCCAGGGTCCTTGCTCGTCCACCGCCCGGTTGCACCATCGTATTCCCTCGCGCCGAAGTGTACGAGTCCGGTGTCCTTGTCGTACAGGCCACCCGCGAAGCCGAACGGCTGGAAGCCCGGGCTCGAGTCCGTCAGAACCTTGCCCCATGGATCGTAGGTGATCGACTGCATCACGGTTCCGTCCGAGGTACGGACGACACTTCGGACGCTGCCGAGGTGATCGGTGATGATCGCGTACGTCGCCCCGCCGCGGATGAAGTAGGCGGGCGTGTGCGACAGCGGGCCGTAGACGTACCGCGTCGTCACCGTGCCGGATGCGTTTACCTCGGCCGCGACTTGCCGGGAGTTGCGGTACACGAATCGGTTCGTGATCGATCCGTTGAGCAGTCGAGTGATCCTTCGCCCCAAGGCGTCAAGGCCATACGTTACCGTGCCTCGACCGGCCGGAAGCGCGGCGCTGAGGAGCTGGCCGCGACCGTCGTAGGTGTACGTCGTGACGCTGGTCCCGGACGTGACAGTGGAAAGCTCACCATTGGCCGTGTACGTGTACGTCGCACCGAAGCCGGCCGTCATCCGGTCCTGCGCGTCGATGACCGCGCCGCCGTCGGTGCGGTTGCCGTTCGCGTCGTACGTGTACGTTGCGTCGACGACCCCGTTCTTGGTGGTGCCGATCAGGCGGCTATTCGCGTCGTAGGAGTAGCCGAACGTCGTCGACTTTTCCTTCTTGGTCTCGACGCGCGCCAACGAATCGAAGGTGTACGTCGGCGCGTACACCGTCGTGCCCGGGGCCGTCACGGTGAGCTTTTTCATCGCGCCGAACGCATCGTAGCTGTACGACCACTGGATGCCATCGACCGACGCATCCGTGGCTTGGCCAGTCGAGTCGCGCGTGATCGATAGCGCGCCGACGTCGGTGATCAGACCGTCGAGATCGCGGAGCACATGGATGGTCGTGCCGGTGCCGACCCGCTCGCTGGCGACCCGGAGCTTGGCGTCGTACGTCCACCGCACCACACCCGGTGCGGCACCGGTCGCGGTGACCACCGTCAGCAGGAAGCCATCGTAGCTGTACGCTAGCGAGTTGCCCGACGGACCGGTGAGGCTCGCCAAGCGGCCTGCGGCGTCGTACGCCGCGCCGATGGTGCTCACGCCGAAGGTCAGCGTTGCCACCCGCCCCACAGCGTCACGGCTCACCGCGATCGTCGAGCCATCTGCGCGTGTCTCGCTCGCGAACGCCTGGTCGCCATCGTACGACGTGAGCGTGGCGGGACTACCCGGTGGCATGTACGACGTCTCGTTGTCGTCGCCGTTGTAGGCCAAGCCGTGTGCCGGCTTTCCCGGTGGCGCAACGCTGGTCGCGTTGTCAGCTGGGTCGTATCCAATCGCCAGTGTCCCTCCGTCGGGATGAACCACCGACGTCACACGACCGACGGCGTCGCGCAGCGTCCGCACGGCGTTGCCCTGCGCGTCATGGATCTCCGCCAGGAACCCGCTGGTCGCGTCGTAGACGGCATCGATGTGGCGCGTGCCCTGCGCGATCGAGGCGACGCGGCCGTGCGCATCGTAGCTGACGGTCACCGGCGTGATGCCTGGGACGGTCAGCTGGGTCGTGCGGCCGTGCGCGTCGACGACCGACGACAACACGCGACCGCTCGGGGTGGTCCACGTCGTGGTCCGCGTCGCCGCATCCCACAGCCGGTCCCACGTGCCGTCGGCATCATCGGTCGACGTGTCGAGCTGGGTCAGCGAGGTCAGCGCACCGCTGCCGTCCGCGAACGTCGCGGTCGAGGTCGTGCTCGCCGACGCGATCAGACCGCTCGGCAGCGTGATCGTCTGCTCACCGACGAGCGGCGCGAGCATGCCCCACTGCGGGTCGGGGTCCTCTCGCACGACGCTGACCGTTCCGTCGGGATAGGTCGTGGTGCTCGTGCCATCGCTGCCGCGCGTCCACGAGAGCTTCGTTCCGTCTTCGTAGGTCAGCGCGCGCTGCTCGGTGCCGTCGAGAAGGACCTGGAGATCGTGACCGCGCGTGCGGCCGAGCGCCGTTGCCACATCGACGTGCACCGGGGTGCTGGAGGTGCGGGTCAAGGTCCAGCGCGCCCCGGCGGGGCTGGTGTCGGTCGCGAGCCGACCCTGGGCATCGTAGGTCATCACGTGGCTGCCGCCGCGCGGATCGACGAGCTGGGTGAGCCGCCCTCCGGCCTGGTACGACAGCGCGGTCACGCGGCCGAGCGGATCGGTCGCGCTCGCGAGGTTGCCGTCGGCGTCGTAGCTCAGCGTCATGGTCTGCCCGAACGGGGCGTGGATCGCGGTCGCGCGTCCGGCGCCGTCGCGCTCCAGCGTGACCGCGTTGCCATCGGCATCGGTGACGCTGGTCAGGTAGCCGTCCGCGTCGTAGCCGAAGCTCTGCACAACCGCGAAGGTCGAGCCGTTCAGCGTCTGCAGGTGGCGGCCGGTGCCGTCGAACACGTACACGAAGCTGCCGTCCTGCTCGGGAATCACGATCTGCGTGCCCTGCTCGCGCGGCAGCGGCGCGCCCATGCGCAGCACGCGATCGATGCCCTCGCTCGCGACCAGATCGTCCGACGGGCTGACCGTCATCCCGCCGATCGCGCTGATCAGCAGCCGGCGCGTCGGCGTCGGGATCGCGTCGTCGTTGCCACCGCCTGCATGGGTCGAGATCGTCCCGCGCGGGTTGACCTTGCGGATCACCCCGCCCTGCAGCTCTGCGATGTACACGCTGCCGTCGGGCGCCACCGCCACCCGGAACGGTTCGTTCAGCGCCGCCTGCTTTGCGGAGCCGCCGTCGCCAGTGGTCGCGGCAATGCCGGTACCGGCGAACGTGTGGATCGTGCCGTCGGGGGTGATCCGGCGAACCTTGTGGTACTCGCGCTCGGCCACGTACACGCTCCCGTCGGGCCCGACCGCGATGCCGAGCGGCGTGCCCAGGGTCGCCGCGCGGGCGCTGCCGCCTTCGCCATCCCCGGCCGTGGTCGCCAGGCCCGCGTAGACCCGCGCGCGGCCGTTGTTGCCGACGCGATAGACGAGCGAGACGTCCTGCACGTAGAGGGTGCCGTCGTCGGCCAGCGCGAGCTCCTCGGGCCGGTCGAGCAGCACGTCGCTGCCCGTCGCGGTTCCGGCATCGAGCAAGGTGCTGCCGCCGCCGAGGACGGTCCGGATCGTCCCGCCGGGATCGATGCAGCGCACCTTCGCGACCCCGGTGTCCGCGATGCACAGCGTGCCGTCGCCGCCGAGCGCCAGCCCACGCGGCTCGCTGAGCTGCGCCGCCGCGGCAGGCCCGCCGTCGCCGGCGGACCCCGCGACGCCGGTGCCCGCGATCGTGGTGATGATCCCCGCCGCGTCGATCTTGCGAACCCGGTGGTTGGCCGAATCGGCGACGAAGATCGCGCCGTCCGGGGCCGCCGCCACGCCGAGCGGCAGGTTCAGCTGCGCGTCGGTCGCCGGTCCGTTGTCGCCGGAGAACCCGGTGCCGTTGCCGCCCGCCTGCCGCTCGGTCACCGAGAACAGTCCCTGCGCATGGCGGCGGCGTCCGTCGCCGAAGTGCAGGACCTGGCTATCCGGATCGTAGACGTGATGGCTCGACAGCGTCCATCCGCCGAGGCCGAGCGTGCTCGCGTGCCAGACCCCGACCGGGGCGTCATAGCGCCGCGCCAGCGTGATTTCCTGCCGGGTCGGGTCGGTGGTGAGCGTGGTCTGATCCGGGATCTCGCCGAACGCCGGGGTCTGCAGGTAGACGCCGTCGTAGACCAGCCCGACGTTCACGCTCGCGAGCGTGGTTCCCGGCCAGGTCCGTCCGAACGCGTCGAGCCCATTCCACGTGAACGTGTGGGTCAGGTGGGGTGTCACGGTCGCATACTCCGCGTGGGTTCGCACGCCGAGCACATCGACGTCCACGACCGCGCGCTTGACCCCGGGCGGCACAGTGTCGCCGGTGATCGGGATCGCGATCGAGAACTCGGCGGTCCGCCCGGGAACGCGGTCGCTCTCGTAATGAAGCGCCATCCCCGTGCCGACCAGGTCGATATCGTCGCCGAGCGTCTGATCCTCGCACGCGATCGTCGACGCGCCGGACATCTCGCAGCGCTCGTCGCTGCGATCGCCGTTGCCGTCTGCCTCGACCGGCCCGTCCGCACCATCCGGGGGCGCCTGGCCGTCGTTGAAGTCGAGGAACGAGAAATGCGCGAGCGGGACGCGCCAGTACGACGTGCCGGCCGAAGCAAAGCCGGCGAGCGCCGCGAGCTCGCCGGGCGTTGCGCCAGCGAGATTGTCGGCCACGCCGTCGCCATCACCATCGAGCGCGAGCTGGCCATTCGCTCCTGTCACCACCGCGACGACGCGTCCGCTAGGCTCGGCGCTCCAGGTGTCGCCGGATGCGACGTAGGTCCCAGAGGGGACTGGCACGCCGACCTTCTTGTGCAGGAAATTATCGACGTAGGAGATGACGTTGGCGTCGAACCGCACGGTCTTCGCAGCGCTCGCCTCGTCGAAGCCGAGCGCGGTCGCGTAGGTGTACGCCACGGTGGGCGCGATCTCGCCCGGCATCGCCGATGGGCCGAGCGCGCCGCGCGTGAACTCGGTGACGCGCAAGGTTCCGTGGGGCAGCGCGGACTGGGTGCCGTCCTGTGCAACTGCGGTCGCATGCACGCCGGGCGGAAACAGCACGTGCATCGTCCGCGCTCCGTTGCTGTCGCTTACCGTGTCGCCCGCCGCAACTTGCCACGCCGACGCGCCGTTGAGGTCGACGGCGGTCGTCTTCGCCGAGGCCGGCAGCAGTGCGACATCGGGCAGCACGGCGTACTTGCCCCATCGCGTTCGAGCCGAGCGCTGCGCGGAGAACCGTCCGGCGGCGTCGATCCGCAGCGTGACGCGCCCTCCGCCTTGGACCACGAAGTCGAAGCTTCCGCTGGCGGGCGTGGTGATCGCGCCCCACTCGGGATGGCCGGGAATGCTGACCTGCGCGCCGGCGAGCGGTGCACCGCTCTCGTTGGTGACCCGGCCGCGAATCACCGCGGTCCGCGCGCGCGAGAAGGACGACTGCGCAGCGTTGTGCTGCACGGCCTGCCCGCGCGCACCGCCCTGGAACAGGAACTCCACCGAGTCGTAGAACGAGACCGCGCCGGTGGCATGGATGGGCGGCGGCCGCAGCCCTTCTGGTGAGCCGTCGCCGTCCACGTGGGACTCGCTGCATCCACTCGAGACCAATGCGGTCGCCATTGCGAGCGACACCGTTACGCCACTCCTGATCTTCATTCGCGAAGCCTCCTGCTGGTCCGGCGTTCCGCGACACGGAACGATGTTCCCGGCGTCGCGAGCGGGTTGGTAGACGATGGCAAACCACGGCCGCCGCCATGGCGAGGCGCTGCCCTCGACGCAGCGCCGCCCGCGAACTCGGCGATGCTTGCCGCACGTCCTGGTGCTACCCAGGGTTCGGGGGTGTCAGGGCCCGAGCTACCCAAAGCACCCGTTCCACCGTACATGTGGATGGAACACCATGGCCACGCGCAGCGCACTCGACGAGCCACCGACGGTCCGGAGCCTGCATGGACGCGGGCGCGAGCTCGCCGAGCTCGATGCCGCGCTCGAGCAGGCGTTTGGTGGGCGCGGGGGTGTGTTTCTCCTCTCCGGCGAGGCCGGCATCGGCAAGACGCGCCTGGCCGAGGAGCTCGCCGCGCGCGCCGAGGCGCGAGGCGTCGGCGTGTTCTGGGGTCGGGCCTGGGAGGTCGCGGGCGCGCCGGCGTGCTGGCCGTGGACGCAGGTCGCGCTCACGGCCACGCAGACCGAGGCCGGCGCCGACTTCCTGGCCCGCGATCCCAGCGCGGTCGGCCTCGCGTCCATCCTGGCCCCGGCGCGCTCGAGCGAGCACGCAGACGATCCGGAGCTCGGAACGGCGCGCCTCGCTCTGGCGATGCTCGCGCTCCTCCAGCACCTCGCCGCGGAGGCGCCCGTCGTCCTCGTCCTCGACGATCTGCACGCCGCCGACGTGGCCACGCTGACGCTCCTCGGGCAGATCGCGCGCGACCTTCGCCGCCTCGCCGTCCTCGTCATCGGAACGTATCGCGAGGTGGAGGCGCGGCGCTCGCCCCGCATCGCGGCCCTCCTCGTCCGCGTGGCCAGGGATGGGACGGCGCGGTCCCTCGCCCGTCTCGACCATGACGCCGTTTCCGGCTGGCTCGCGGCGTCGCTCGGCAATCGCGCGTCGGCGGAGCTCGGCGCGGCCATCTTCCAGGCCAGCGAGGGCAACCCGCTGTTCGTCGATGCCCTCGTCCAGCTCGTCGCGGCGCGCGGCGACGCGGTCGCGCTGCCGTCCGGCTTCGTCCTGCCCGACACGATCCAGGAGACCGTGCGCGAGCTCCTCGAGCGCGTCTCGCCGCCGGCGCGCGCCATCCTCGAGGCCACCGCCGTCCTCGGGCGCGAATGCCAGACTGCCATCCTGCTCGTCGTGTCGGGCGCCGCCCACGAGGACGTCCTCGCGGCGGTCGCCGAGGGCGTCGCCGCCGGCGTCCTCGCGCCGCAGGTGACGCCGTTGCGACCGGTGCGCTTCGCGCACGTCCTCATCCGCGAGGTCATCTACCGCGGCACCAACGCAGCGCGACGGATCGAGCTCCACGCCCGTTGCCTCGCTGCCCTGCGGCGCATTCACGGGGTAGACCTCGACGCGCACCTCGCCGAGCTGGCCCACCACGCCTTCGAGAGCGCCTCCGTCGGCAGCTGGGCCGACGCCGTCGACCTCTCGTTCCGCGCCGGCCTTCGCGCCCTCGACCTCCTCGCCTTCGACGACGCGGCCCGGCACTTCGAGCGGACGCTCGCCGCCCTCGATCACGGCGAGCGTCGCGACGACGCCCTGCGCGCCGACGTCCTCTGGCGGCTGGGGCGGTGCCAGATCTTCCTCGGGCAGCCGCCGCTCGGGCGCGAGACCTGCGAGCGCGCTGCCGCGTGCGCCGAGGCGGCCGGCCGCGCCGACATCTTCGCCCGCGCCGCGCTCGCGTCGTCGCCCGAGGTCTTCCCCGGACGCGCCGATCACCGCCTGGGCGCCCTCCTCGAGCGCGCGCTGGCCATGCCGGGCCACGACGCGGTTCTCCAGATCCAGCTCGCGGCGCGGCTGGCCTCGGCGCTCGTGCCCACGCTCGCGCCGGAACGTCCCATGCAGCTCGCGCGTGAGGCCATTGCCGCGGCGTGCGAAGTCGGCGATCGCAAGCTCCTCGCAGCCGTGCTGGCCACCGTGCGCTTCGTCTTCATGCCGGCGGCAGCGCTCACCGAGCGTCTGGACTACGAGCGCATGCTGTTCGGCCTGGTCGGGACGCTCGGCGATCCCATCCTCGAGGCGCAGGCGCGCGGCCGGCTCGCCATGTGCGCGATCGAATCGGCCGACCCCGACGCCACGGCCCACGAGCTGCGCCTGCAGCGCGACATCGCCGATCGCCTGCGCCTGCCTTGGCACCAGCTGCGCGGCGCCTGCATCCGGCTCCTCTGGTCGTCGCTCCGCGGCGACGACGAAGGCGTGGCCGCGGCCGAGCACATCATCCGCGACCACATCGAACGCGTCGACGAGGTGCGGAGCCTGATCTTCGTCGAGGCCAACCGGAAGGTGCGCGCCGAGGCCCGCGGCGACGAGCGGACCGCCGCCGACGCCCGGACCCACCTCGAGAGTTTGCTCGCGCTCGACCCGTTCGGCTCCTGGTGTCTGCCGGTCCTCCGCGCCGCGGCCCTGGCACACGGGGGTCGGAAGGACGACGCGCGGACCGTCTTTCTCCAGTTCGCGCCCGAGGGACCGGCCGCTGCCTTGCGCGCCATGGGGCCGGCGCTCCTCCTCGACGTGGCGCCGTTCGTCCTCGATCTGGGCGACGCCGGCTGGATGCAGGAGGTCTACGAGGTGCTGCTTCCGTTCGAGGGCCGAAACTCGGTGAACCTCGTCCTCCTCACCAGCGACGGTCCGATCGCGTACCATCTGGGGCTCCTCGCACGCGCGCTCGGCCGCGCCGACGACGCCGCGCGGCACTTCGCGGCCGCACTGGCGATGTGCGAGCGCGCCGGATTCACCGCCTGCGCAGCGCGGACGCGGGCGGCTCTCGGTACGCGCCCGCGACTGCCGGACGCAAGCGCGAGCGCGGGGCCGCCCGAGCTCCGCCGGAGAGGCGACGTCTGGATTCTGCGCCACGGCGGCCGCGAGCTCCTCCTCGCCGACTCCAAGGGCGTCTGCTACCTGGCCGCGTTGCTCGAGGAGCCCGGTCGTGAGCGGCACGTCCTCGAGCTCGTCGGCGAGGGCGGGGAAGGCGACGCCGGCCCCCACCTCGACGCCGAGACCAAGGCGAGCTATCGGCGCCGGCTCGACGCGCTGCGCGATGCGCTCGAAGACGCCGAGGAGCGCGGGGACCGCGAGCGCGCGACGCGCCTGGAGGGGGAGCGCGAGGCCATCGCCGCCGAGCTCGCGCGCGCCGTCGGTCTCGGCGGCCGCAATCGCCGCGCCGGCGCGGCCTCCGAGCGCGCACGCATCAACGTGCAGCGGCGCCTGCGCGACGTCCTCGACCGCGTCGCCGAGCTCGACGCCGCGCTGGGCCGGCACCTCGACCTTCACGTGAAGACCGGCGTGTTCTGCTCGTATCGGCCCTAGGATCTGGTGGACGGCGGGTGGGGTGACCTCGAGGTACTAGCCCGTACGACCGCGGGCGGAGGCGCCGATCACTTCGGGTCGGTCGCGGGATAGATCTGGCCGCGGACCTCGCCGTAGAAGGTGTTGGCCCTGGTGTGCAGGTTGAAATACAGCACGCCCTTGCGCGCCAGGTACTCGAGCGCCGAGATCGTCATGGATTGCGTGGGAAAGCCGATCTCGACCGGGCAGCTCTCGGGCAGCGCCGGCTTGAGGCCCTTCGGCATCTGCTTGATGAACGTGATGTTCTTGTTCGACAGCTCGACGGTCATCTTGCCGGCGGCGAGCAGCTTGGGCAGGCTGCCGAGCTCGCTGAAGTCGACGATGATCGGGCCGAGCACGCCGGGCGGGCCGCAGTGGATGTGGAACATCACGATGTCGGCCGGGTTGACCCCGGTGACCTCGATGTCGACGAAGGCGCGGGTGAGATCCTTGGTGAACCGCAGCTGGCCCCAGCCGCGCGACTTGCGCTGCTCGCGCGGCACCGAGGGCTCCGTGGCCTGCAGGCCGGTGGCCTTGGTGAGCAGCTTGGGCGCGTCGGACTCGTCGCCCGGCTGCTGCTGCGGGCTCATCCAGCCCTCGTAGACGGTGAACGCGGCGGCGCCCTGCGCCGGATCCTTGGCGAGCGCGGACGGCAAGCACAGCGCACAGGCGGCAGCAGCGAGGAGCAGGGTCCGCAGGGAGATGGTTCTGGGCATCCGCCGACCACGGTAACCGAACCCGATCGCGCACCTGCTGCCGCGTATCGCTCCACGCGCTGCGGTCCTGCGGCGCGCTCGTACGCGGTGCCCGGCGAGGTGAGGCCAGGCGGCGGCACGAGGAACGCCTGGAGGAACGCCGTGGCTCGTCGCGCCGCAGTAAGCTCGCGGGATGCTGACCAGGCTGTTTGCGGCACGGCGCGTACCGGGTGCGACCTGGGAGGACCTGTGTGAGGCGACCGGCACCACGGTGGAGCGGGCCGCGGTGGGCGGCGCACGCACCGACCGCGCCGGCCACGCGTTCGCGATCGGCTACACGGCGGCGCTCGAGGCGCTCGCCGGCGAGACCCGCGCCGCGTTCTGCGTGACCGAGGACGGCGGCAACCACCCCCGGGCGATCGAGACCCGGCTGGTCGACGGCCGGGTCACCGGCGCGAAGCGGTGGGCGACGCTCGCCGACCGCGCGGCGCACCTGCTGGTCGTCGCCCGCGAGGGCAGCGATGCCGCGGGCCGGCCGCGGCTGCGCATGGTCCGGGTGCGCCGCGATGCGCCGGGGGTGACGCTGGAGGTCGCGACCGCGGCGTTCGTGCCCGAGATCGCGCACGCGCGGGTGACGCTCGAGGCGGTCGCCGGCGAGGTGCTGCCGGGCGACGGTTATGCGGACTACGTCAAGCCGTTCCGCACGGTGGAGGACATCCACGTCCACGCGGCGCTGGTCGGGTACTGGCTCGGGGTGGCGCGGCAGCGCGGGTTCGCGCACGCGCTGATCGAGCGGCTGGCGATGACCGCCGCGGCGCTGGTCGCGCTGGGCGCCGAGGACGCCCGGGCGCCGGCCACCCACGTCGCGCTCGGCGGTGTGCTCGCGGCGAGCGCGGGGCTGGTCGCGGAGCTCGAGGCGGCCTGGGCCGATGTCCCGGATGAGGAATGCGACCGCTGGCAGCGCGACCGGGCGCTGCTCGGGGTCGCCGGCAAGGCGCGCCGCGAGCGCCTGGCGCGGGCGTGGCAGGCGCTGTCGGGATGACCGGCCCGGCAGCGCGCCCGGGATCCGGCGCTAGCTGCGCTCAGAAGCCGAAGCCGCCGCCGGGATCCCCACCGCCGCCGGCGTTCTTGCCGATGTCATCGAGGCCGAGCTGCGAAGGCAGGTCGCCCGGGGTCCGGACGAGCGGCGGCAGCGGATCCGGCTTCGGCCAGTCGACCTTCATGCTGTCCTCCAGCGACATGCCGCGCCGGTCTTCGATGTTCTCGGATTGCCGCCAGCCATCGGTGTTCATGCCGCCATTCACGCCGGCGAGGTCGGTCAGGTCGAGCTCGGTGTCTGTCATGACGCCCCGGCCATGCGATTGCGAGTCCAGATCCAACCGGTCGGGATCACGTCGCGCCGTCGTTGCCGGCGTTGCCGCGAGGACGCAGGGTGTCACCCCGGGTAGGCGGACGCGGCGCTATCGCGGGCGCGGCGCGAGCCGGACCGCGGTGCCGTAGGCGAGCACCTCGGTCGAGCCCTGCATGAACTCGGTCGCGTCGTAGCGCATCCCGATGATCGCGTCGGCGCCCATCTCCTGCGCGTGCTGCACCATCTGCTGGTAGGCGTCGTGGCGCGCGGCCTCGCAGACCTCGGTGAACTCGGCGATGTTGCCGCCGCCGAGCGCGCGCAGCGAGCCGAGCAGGCCCTGGCCGATGCCGGTCGCGCGGACCACGATGCCGCGGACGATCGCGAGGTACTTCACGATGTCCTGGCCGGCGACTTCGTTGCCGGTCGTGACGATCAGCTGCTCGATCGGCTCGGCGCCGATGCGATAGGGGCTCGCGGGTTCGGAGGTCGCCATGCCTTCGCTATAGCACCGGGGCTCAGCGCGGGCGGCTCGGATCGACGCCCTCGCACCGGGTGAACGCGGCGTACTGCTCGTAGGCGTGGCCGTGGCCGGTCAGGTGCTCGTTCATGCAGCGGATCGAGCGCGCCAGCTCGCCGTTGTCATGCGCCCGGGCGACGTTCGCGACGCAGGTCTCGATCGTGTGGTCGCGCTGGGCGTCCGACAGCGTCAGGTTGGGGAACGCCATCTCCCAGCCCATCTCGCGCCGGACGCAGTACTCGCGATCGGTCATGTCGTGGCTGCAGCCCGCGACGAGCACGGCGAGGACCCACCAGCGCATGGCGTTGGTCTAGCACCCGGGCGGGCGGGTGGCACACGGCGCGTGGCGCCGCCATCCCGGAGCCGCTCGCGGTCACGCGGCGGGCCGGGCGGTGCCGCTGGCGATCGCCCTCTGGAACAGCGCGCGGAGCTCGGTCTCGGCCTTGACCGACGCGACCTGCATCTGCTGGCCGAGCACCTGCATCTGCTGGCCGAGCTCGCGCATCGGGTGCTCGACGGCCTTCATCTCCTTGCGCAGCGCGCGCTCCTGCTGGCGGAGCTCGTGGCGCTGGCGGACGAGCTGGTCCTTCTCGGCCGGGGTCAGCGCGTCGCTCTGATCGCGCATCGCGAGCGCGCTCTCGCGCACGGCGAGGGTGCCCTGGCGGGTGCCGATCACGCTCATCCGCGCGCCGAGCTCGCCCTGCTGCTTGCCGAGCTCCCCCTGCTGCTTGCCGAGCTCGCCCTGCTGGTTGCCGAGCTCGCGGACCGGCTTCATCGCCGCGTCGATCTGCTGCAGGACGGCGGGATCGCGGATGACGTAGTCCTGGCCGCCGCTGCGGAACCACACGAGCGGCTCCTTGCCGCGGCGCAGCCGGCGGACGCGCTCGACGTCGCGGCTGTCGCCGGACATCGTGGTGTTGTCGTCGATGAGGTAGACGTAGTTGAGGTCGCGGTCGCGGTGGCGCGCGGTCGGGGCGCCGGCCGGAGCCGCGGCGGTGGCGGGGGCAGCGGCGGTCGGGGCGCCGGCAGCGACCGGAGCGGCGGTCGGGGCGCCGGCAGCGACAGGAGCTGCGGCGGCAGCTGGAGCGCGGGCCGCGGCCGGGGCAGCGGCGGCGGCCGGGGCAGCGGCGCGGGCGGCAGCCGGAGCGGGGTGGTCGGCCTGGTCACAGGCGGGCGGCGCGCGGTCGTCGGCGCGGCCCGGGGTAGCGGCGCCGGCGAAGCCGAGCAGCGCGAGGAAGCCGATCTCGATCGGCCGGAACAGCGCGTTGCGCGTGATCATCATGCCCGGGAGATGCGCGGACGCGCCCACCGGTTGACAGCGATTCGATCCGGTGCCTCTCCGGGCTATTCGATCCGCGGCGGCGTGTAGGTGGCGTCGGGATCGACCGGGACGGCGTAGCTCGAGTCCCACAGGGTGGCGAAGAACCGGGCGAGCTCGCCGGCGATCGCGGGATCATCGACGAGGACGCCGACGTTGCGGCTCCGGTAGAAGTAGTCCTTCTCCCAGTTGCCGGTGCCGAGCCAGCCGCGCTTGCCGTCGACCACGAGCGCCTTGGCGTGGGTGACGCGGGCGAACGGGATGAAGCCGCCGGACCACGCGGGGATCGTGGTGAGCCGGACCGCGATGTTGCGGATCCGGGCCAGCTTCTGCAGGCCGGTGATGGTGCGCGGGCGCTTGGACCAGTCGGCGAGCAGGAGCTCGACGTGGACGCCACGGGCGGCGGCGCGGACCAGCGGGGCCTCGAGCTCGTCCCACGGCGCGCCGTCGGCGTCGGCGCGGTAGGTCAGGGCCTCGACCGTGATCGTGGCGGTGGCGGCGTCGAGCAGCTCGACGATGCGCGGCAGGTCCCAGCCGATCCCGGGCGGCAGCAGGTCGCGCGGGCTGGCGACCAGGGTGATCGGGCCGTGCGCGGGGGTGCCGGGGACCGGGACCTGGGCCTGGGGGGCCGCCTCGCCGCCGGCGCGCGCCCAGTCGGCGGCGAAGATCGCGGCCAGGCCGCCGACCACGGCGGGGTCGCGGACGCGCGCGCCGAGCTCGTAGATGTGCTCCAGCGAGCGATAGTCGAAGTTCTGGCTGCCGAAGAACGCCTCGCGATCGTCGACGACGAAGTACTTGGCGTGCAGGATGCCGCCGGTGGTCGGCTTGAGGTCGAGCTGGCGGACCTCGGCGCCGGCGCGGGCGAGCCGGTCCAGCGTGTCGGGGTAGGTCTTGACGAAGCCGTGCTCGGCGAGGAACCGGACGCGGACGCCGCGCGCGATCGCGGCCTCCAGCGCCTGGACGACCGGCTCGAGCCGGCTGCCCTGCTGGTTGGAGGCGTAGAACTCGGCGAGATCGATCGACGTGCGCGCGGCGGCGATCATCTCGGGCCAGACGTCGGCGGCGTCGCGCAGCTCGGGGTGATCGAGCGTGGTCTCGATCGGCGCGGTCTCGACCAGCTCGAACGCGGGCCCGGCGGCGGCCCGGGCGGCGGCGGCGCGGGCCGGCGCGGCGGGCGCAGGCGCGGGCGCGGCGGCGCCGGGACCCGGGCCGCATGCGCCGAACAGGACGGCGGTGGCGGCGATCAGCGTGGCGAGCGCGGTGGCGGACCGGGTCGGCTGCATCGCGCGCACGGTAACCCGTCTCCGGCGGGCAGGTGAGCGCGGCATGGCACGGAGCTGGAGCTCGGTCGCACTCGCGAGCTCCGGCAAGCGCGCGACAGACGGTCGTCAACTATCTCGGCCGCGCCGGTCGACCGGCACAGCGGGCGGCCGCGGGCGGCGGCGCAGGGCGACGTGGTCCGGAAACCGCGAACGCGCGCCCCGCGGGGATGGCAAGGTGGCCGGGTGGAAGCGCTCGACCCGCAGGTCTGCTACCGCGCGCTGTGCACCCGCGATGCGCGATTCGACGGCCGGCTGTTCGTCGGCGTGACGTCGACCGGGATCTACTGCCGGCCGATCTGCCCGGCGCGGCCGGCCCGGCTGGAGAACTGCCGGTTCTTCACGTCGGCCGCCGCGGCCCAGGAGGCCGGGTTCCGGCCGTGCCTGCGCTGCCGGCCCGAGACCGCGCCGGAGCTCGCGACCTGGCGCGGCACGTCGAACACCGTGCACCGCGGGCTGGCGCTGATCGCGGCGGGCGCGCTCGACGGCGACGGCGGGGTCGATGCGCTCGCGGCGCGGCTCGGCATCGGCGAGCGCCAGCTGCGCCGGCTGTTCGACCAGCACCTCGGCGTGTCGCCGATCGCGGTCGCGCAGACCCGGCGCGTGCTGTTCGCCAAGCAGCTGATCCACGACAGCCGGCTGCCGATGGCCGAGATCGCGTCGGCGGCGGGGTTCGGCAGCGTGCGGCGGTTCAACGAGACGTTCCAGCAGCTGTTCCGGCGGCCGCCGAGCGCGCTGCGCCGCAAGGCGGTGGTGGCGCTGCCCGAGGGCTCGGTCGCGGCGATGGGGGTGACGGTCCGGCTGCGCTACCGGCCGCCGTACGACTGGCCGGCGATGCTCGGGTTCCTGCGCGCGCGGGCGATCGACGGCGTCGAGCGGATCGACGGCGAGCGCTACGTGCGCAGCGTCGCCGAGGCCGGCGCGGTCGGCACCGTCGAGGTCGCCCACGTCCCCGAGCGCGACAGCCTGGCGGTGACGATCCGGTTCCCGTGCGTCCGCGCGCTGCCCGCGATCATCGCGCGGGTCCGCCGGGTGTTCGACCTCGGCGCCGACGTCGCCGCGATCGCCGCGCACCTGGCCCGCGATCGGATGCTGGCGCCGCTGATCGCGCAGCGGCCCGGGCTGCGCGTGCCCGGCGGCTGGGACGGCTTCGAGCTCGCGGTGCGCGCGGTGCTCGGCCAGCAGGTGACGGTCGAGGCCGCGCGGCGGCTGGCCGGCCAGCTGGTCGCGCTGTGCGGCGCGGCGGTGCCGGCCGGCTTCGCGGGTCCGGGCGGCCTCGCCGACCCGGCGATCGCGCGGGTGTTCCCCGATCCGGCGCGGCTGGTCGCGGCGGACCTGTCGGCGCTCGGCATGCCGGCCGCGCGGCGCGCGACGATGATCGCGCTGGCCGAGGCGGCGCTCGCCGAGCCCCGGCTGTTCGAGCCGCTCGCGACGGTCGAGGACACCGTGGCGCGGCTGTGCGCGATCCGCGGGGTCGGCGAGTGGACCGCGCACTACATCGCCTTGCGCGCGGCGCGCGAGCCCGACGCGTTCCCGGCGAGCGACATCGGCCTTTTGCGCGGCGCGGCCGGGCGCGGTGGCGTGCGGCCGACGCCGGCCGAGCTCGCGGCGCGCTCCGAGCGCTGGCGGCCGTGGCGCGCCTACGCGGCTCAGCACCTGTGGACGGCCGACCCCAACCCGAGACCCCGAGCCCCGACGATGGAGACCGAGCGATGAAGAATCCCGATCTGGCGACTGCGTTTCATGCCCTGCACCGCGGCCCCGAGCTGCTGATCCTGGCCAACGCCTGGGACGGCGGCAGCGCGCGGCTGATCGAGAGCCTCGGCGCCCGCGCGATCGCGACGACCAGCGCGGGCGTCGCGTGGGCCCACGGCTACCCCGACGGCGACGCGCTGCCGGTGCCGCTCGTGATCGCGACCGCGCACGCGATCGCGCGGGTGATCCGCGTGCCGCTCACGATGGACATCGAGGCCGGCTACTCCGACGATCCGGAGGCGGTCGGCCGGCTCGCCGGCCAGCTGATCGAGGCCGGGGCGGTCGGTATCAACCTGGAGGACGGCAGCAAGCCGCCGGACCTGCTGTGCGCGAAGATCGCGCGGATCCGGCGGGTCGCCACCGAGCTCGGCGTCGATCTGTTCATCAACGCGCGGATCGACGTCTACCTGCGCGGCCTGGTCGCCGAGCCCGACCGGCTCGCCGAGGCCCGCGGCCGGGCCGAGCGCTACTCGGGCGCCGGGGCGAGCGGCATCTTCGTGCCCGGGCTCGTCGAGCCGTCGGCGATCGCCGCGATCGCGGGCGCGGTCGAGCTGCCGCTCAACGCCCTGGCCTGGCCGGGCCTGCCGCCGGCGGCGGAGCTCGCGCGGCTCGGCGTCCGGCGGCTCAGCGCCGGCTCGGCGATCGCGCAGGGCGCGCTGACCCGGACCCGGGCGCTCGCGACGGCGTTCCTGCGCGACGGCCAGCGCGAGGCGGCCGACGGCGCGCTCACCCACCGCGACATGAACGCACTGCTCACCGGCCGGTAGCCAGGGCCGCGTCGATCCGGGCGGCGGCCCGATCCGCAACCGGAACACCGGTACATCTGTGGAATGTGGCCGGGGCAGATCGCCCTGTTCCCTGGTGATCGGGGAACGGGAGACATGTTCCGCGACATCGAGCACAGCGGCGACCGATCTGCGCGGCGTCCGCGAGGTGCGACTCCCACAGCCAGACGGGCGATCGACGGACGATCGGTGTCCTGTGCGATGGACGCCGCGATCCACCGGTGTCCAGCAAAGTGGACACCTCCGAGTTCCACCGGGCAGCGCCATGAGGACGTACTTGCTGGATCTCCGATGTGTTACACCCGAAGGGTCCCCGCCAGTGCTGGCAGGATGAGAAGCGCGGCTCACATGGATTGCAGACCACCCCGACCGTGCCGCGTGTCGTCACGTGTCATGGCCGCGGCGGTCGCAGACGGCCAAGCTCGCGAAGCGACGGCGCTGCGCCGGGCGCGCGGCGATGGTCCCGCCGTTGCTATGGGCCTAACGCGTTCGATGCGCATCCGGAAGAACGGGGAACCGGTGCGTATTGCAGACAGGTCGCCCGGCGCGCGCCGGGCAGCAAGAGAAGGCCATCATTGCTCGGCGTCGTCATAGGCAGCTACCAGATCATCCGCAAGCTCGGGGAGGGCGGGATGGGCGCGGTGTACCTCGGGCAGCACCAGCTGCTCGGGCGGCGCGCCGCGATCAAGGTGCTGCTGACCGAGCTGAGCGCGCGGCCCGACATCGTGAACCGGTTCTTCAACGAGGCGCGCGCGGTGACGTCGATCAGCGATCCGGGGATCGTGCAGGTCTTCGACTTCGGCTATCACACCGACGGCAGCGCGTACATCGTCATGGAGTACCTCGAGGGCGAGCCGCTCGACCGCCGGCTCGCGCGGCTCGGCAAGCTCGCGGCGTACGACGCGCTGCTGCTGTGCCGCCAGATCGCGAGCTCGCTCGCCGCCGCGCACGCCCAGAACATCATCCACCGCGATCTCAAGCCGGAGAACATCTACCTCGTCCACGACGGCGAGGTCGCCTCGGGCGAGCGCTCGAAGATCCTCGACTTCGGGATCGCGAAGCTGTCCGACGACAACCCGGGCAAGATCAAGACCAACACCGGCGCGCTGATGGGCACGCCGATCTACATGTCGCCCGAGCAGTGCCGCGGGCTGGCCACGCTGGATCACCGCTCGGACATCTACTCGCTGGGCTGCGTGCTGTTCCACCTGCTGACCGGCCGGCCGCCGTTCGAGGGCGAGGGCATGGGCGACATCATCGCGGCGCACATCCGCGAGCCCGCTCCGGCGCCGTCGTCGTGCGCGCCGGAGATCGCGCCCGCCATCGATGCGCTCCTGCTGCGCTGCCTCGCCAAGCCGCCCGACGAGCGGTTCCAGACCATGCACGAGCTCGCGGCGGCGATCGGCCAGATCCTGCCGTACATCACGTCGCCGGCGGCGCCGACCAAGTGGGTCTATGCCTATCCGGGCGGGCCGACACCGGCGCCGCAGATGGCGCCGCCGTCGTCATCGTATCCTGGTGGAGGCGCGCCGCAGCCGCCGTATCCGTCGCAGCCGGGGACGCCGACCCCGCCTCCGCCCGCGTCCTCGTCGTATCCAGGCGGCTCGTATCCAGGCGGCTCGTACCCAGGCGGTCCGCCGCAGCCGCCGTACCCGTCGCGGCCCGGCGCGCCGGTCACCCCGGTGCCACCGCCGGGCACCCCGGTGCCGCCGCCGCCCGGGTTCGCACCGGCCAAGTCGCCGACCACGCTCGGGGCGAGCAACGGCCAGGTCGCGCCGGGATCGCTGCTGCCTGCGCCGCGGTCGCGCAAGGTCGGCTGGGTGCTGGCGACGGCGCTCACGCTGGGCGGCGTGGGCGCGGTGGTCGCGGTGATGATGACGCGGGACGGCGGCCATGCGGCGGCGCACGACGCGGTGATCGGCCAACCTGCCATTCCTGATCCGGCACAGGCGGCGATCCCGCCGGCGCCGGCCGACGCCGCGATCGCGGTCGCGGTGACGCCCGACGCGGGCCCACCCGACGCGGCGGTGCCGGTGCCGATCGACGCGGCGCCGGTCGCGGCCGACGCGGCGCCGGTGCCGATCGATGCGCCGTCCCGGCGGACCCACCGCTCGCACGCGCCCGCCGCACCGCACGCCGGCTCCGGCAGCACCACGACTCCACCCGGTTGCGATCGCTCGATCGACACCGACTGCGATGGGATTCCAGACGTCCGTTAACGCTCGCTGAGGGGATAAAGATGAGGCAGTGGATCTCGCGGCCCGCGCGGCTCGCGCACGCACCAGCTACGCTCGCGTTTGCCCTGGGGATGCTCGCGCCGATCGCGGCGCACGGGCAGGCCAGCCCACAGGCCGAGGCGCTGTTCCGCGACGGCAAGCAGCTGATGAAGGAGGGCAAGCTCGGCGAGGCATGCGCCGCGTTCGAGGGCAGCGAGCGCGCCGAGCACAACGTCGCCACCGTGCTCAGCCTCGCCGACTGCCGCGAGAAGAACCGCCAGTACGCGTCGGCGTGGGCGCTGTTCCTCCAGGCCGACAGCCAGACCCGCTCGGATCCGGCCAAGGCGGCGCTCAACACCACCGCCAAGCGCCGGGCCCGCGCGCTGGAGTCCCGGCTGTCCTACCTGACGATCAACGTGCCCGACGAGAGCCGGATCCCCGAGCTCGTGGTCACCCGCGACGGCGCGCCGGTCGATCCGGCGGAGTGGAACCGCTCGATCCCGGCCGACGGCGGCAGCCACGTGATCGCCGGCAAGGCCCCCGGCCACGAGTCGTGGTCGACCACGGTGACGCTCCAGCCCGAGACCGACAAGCAGGCGGTCGAGGTGCCCAAGTTCAAGGCGCTGCCCGAGATCGTCAACAAGCCGCCGCGCGACGAGTCGGCGGCGATCCAGGGGCAGCTGGCTCTGCCGCCCGAGCCGAGCCCGTTCACCCGCAAGCGCAAGATCGGCATCGCGGTCGCGGGCGGCGGGCTCACCATCGGCGTCATCGCCGGCATCGCCATGTGGTCCAAGGCGAACAGCCTGCACGAGCAGGCGGTCGGGACCTGTCCGCCGATGGCGTGCTCGACGAAGAACGCGCAGGACGCCACCGCGACCGACAGGACCGCGCACACCTGGCTGACCCGTGCCAACATTGCCTACGGCGCTGCGGGCCTCGCGGTGCTCGCCGGCGGCGTGCTGTGGCTGGTCGGCAAGCCGGAGTCCCCGCGCGCCGGCGACGTCGTGATCGCGCCGCAGCTCGGCGAGGCGAGCGGGCTCGCCGTGATGGGGAGGTTCTGAGATGCGCCGCACCGGTCCCGCTCCATTCCTCGCGCTGGCCCTCGGCCTCGCCGCATGCAGCCTCCCCGAGTCCGCGTTCCAGGCCACGCCCGACGCGGGCTCCGGCCCCGGCAGCGGGATGACCGACGTGCTGGCGATCGTCGTGTCCAGCCCGGCGATCGACGTCGATGAGGGCGCGACCACCGACTTCACCGTGCAGCTCAACCACGCGCCGGGCGCGCCGCTCGAGATCGACCTGTCGGCCGCGTCGCAGAAGATCGGCCTGTCGATGCAGAAGCTGTTCTTCGACGCGAACAACTTCGCGCAGGGCCAGACCGTCACGGTCACCGGGGTGGTCGACGACGACACCGCGACCGAGCTCGCCCAGATCGTGCTGTCCGGCGCCGGCGTCGCGGACCTGATGGTCGGCGCGACCGTGCACGACCCCGACAAGGTGACGATCGTCGCCGACATCACCGACGGTGCCACGGTCAACGAGGGCAAGTCGAAGGACGTCCACGTCCACCTGTCGCACCGGCCCCCCGGCGACGTCGCGGTCAGCGCGACGATGTCGAGCGGGCCGATGACCGTGTCGCCGCCCAGCCAGGTGTTCCACATGGACGACGGCTTCAGCACCGACGTGACGTTCACGCTGAGCGCGCCGGTCGACCAGAACGTCGCCAACGAGAGCCAGACGATCACGTTCGCGATCGCCGGCGGCGATCAGCGGATCATCCAGGTCACCGACGTCGACAAGGACAGCCTGTCGATCCAGACCTCCCCGCAGTCGATCTCGCACCTGCTCGAGGGCGACGGCGTCACGCTCAACCTGACGCTGAGCTTGCAGCCGGCGTCCGACGTGACCGTCCAGGTCGGCACCAGGACCGGCAAGGCGCAGATCAGCGCGACGTCGGTGACGTTCAAGGCGGCGGGCACCGACTACATGACGAACCACCCGATCACGATCACCGCGCCGCAGGACGACAACACGACGCCCGAGACCGACACCATCGTGCTGACCATGCTGAACCACCCGGAGGTCACCGCGATCAACATCCCGGTGCAGATCGACGACGACGACGTCCAGTCGATCCAGACCACCGTGATCAACTCGCTGACCGTGACCGAGGGGATGGCCAGGTCGTTCGGCGTGACCCTCAAGTTTGCGCCGATCCCCGGCAGCCCGGTCACCGTGAACCTGTCGACCGCCGATCCCACCGTTGCCACCGCGGGGGCGCACTCGACGGGTGCCAACTTCTTGACCTTCACGGACATGAACTACAACGATCCGGCGATGCACCAGGTGGACGTGCAGGGCACCCAGGACAGCAACCTGGTGACCAACTCGACCACGGTGAAGCTGATCTCGGGCACGCTGGAGACCGACGTCGCGGTCGATGTCCTCGACGATGACACCGAGGCGTTCACGCTGAGCCAGACCACGTCGCTGACGATCCCCGAGGGCACGCCGAAGACGTTCACCGTCGCGCTGGCGTTCCAGCCGACCGCCGCGGTCCACGTGATGCTGACCAGCACCAACAGCACCGCGGTCCCGGTGTCACCGGCGACCCTCGACTTCTCGACCACCAACTGGCAGACCCCGCAGACCGTCACGCTCAGCCCGCCGACCGACACCAACAACGTGTCGGAGTCCGCGACGATCTCGGTGATCGCGACCGGGATCCCGACCGCCACGCTGATGGTCACCGTGATGGACGCGACCCAGATCAACAGCTACGGCTACCCGGCGCCGCCGGCGTTCGGCGGTAGCTTCGCGATGCAGCAGGGTCAGGTGATCGCCTACAAGGTCACGGTGCCGAACTCGACGCTCGACACGATGTCGGTCAACGTGCCGACCGCCTCGGCCGACTTCCGCATGGCGCTGTACACCGACAACGGCAACACGCCGGGCGCGCTGGTCAACGCGGCGCAGTTCCTGCGCCGGACCCTGGTCAACGGCGCCAACACCGTCGACATCGCCGACGTGCCGCTGACCGCCGGCAGCTACTGGATCGCGCTGCGGATCGGCGGTCCGACCGGGCTGAGCGCGGGGGATGCCAGCCAGACCGGGGTGAGGTGCACGCGGACATTCAATATCAACAGCCTGGATGACGCGTGGCCCGTGAATTTCGGGACCGCGGACTGCGTAAATACCAATCTGTTCAACTTCTGGATGACAACGTACCACCAATGAAATCCCTACCGCTGATCGCTGTCCTGTGTGCGACGTCCACGCTCGCGCAGGCCCAGAACAACATGTGCGTGCCGCGCGCGCTCGGCGTGCCGACCCGCGACGGCCCGCCGGACTGGCTCCGGACCCGGACGTCCAAGGTCAACGGCGCGACCCTGCCACCCAACGACGCGCTCGACGATCCGCGGTGGCTCGGCGCGACCGGCCAGACGTTCGCGCTCGGCAGCGCCAAGGCGCCGCTCCAGGCGCGCGCGCTGATCAGCACCGAGGATGCGGTCGCCCCGGTGACCAAGTACGTGTACCTGTCGTTCATCGTCGACCTCGACGCCTACGACACCCCGTCGGCGTCCGAGGTCACGCCGCGCGATCTGTTCCTCGGCTTCCACCGCCCGGGGGCGCCGGCGGGCGGCGAGCGCGGCTACGTGTTCCAGTTCCACCTGACCGGGCCGGGCGGCGCGCTGTCGACCCACGGCATGGTCACGTCGGCGCCGCCGCCGTGCGACGACTACGCGACCTGCGACGAGGACGCGTCGAGCACGCCGCACGACTACTGGCGGGTGTTCCGCGACACCGGCAACACCGCGAGCTACGACTGCAGCGGCCCCGCGGTCGGCGGCCGCGAGCTCGGCGTGCCGGCGGCACCGGGCACCTCGGCCGCGGCGGCGCCGTGGATGGTGAGCCAGGACGCGGTGCGCTACTGGAAGGTCTCGGCCGGCGATCCGTCGCCGTTCACGCAGAACCGCTGGGCGGTGCAGATCCGGCTCCCGATGGTCGCGGCCGACGCGAGCAAGACCTCGAACCTTGCCAACGGCATCGAGGAGGGCTCGACGTTCTACTACGAGGCGACCGGCCGGCTCGCGCACGGCCCGAGCACCGGCACGTTCGCGCCGATCGGCTGGTACCCGCAGACGGCGTCGCTGCGGCCCCCGGTGTGCACCCACACCGGCTTCAACACCCTGGTCACCGCCGAGATGAGCGACAACACGGCGGACTGCCCGAACTGCCAGCTCACCAACCTCGCGAAGCTGTCCGACCTCGGGCTCGGCACGCCCGCGACGTGCGACGGCGGGATCGACATCGACATCGATCACATCGGCGTGCTCAACACCGCGGTGCCGACCGACCCCGAGACGATCGGCCCGGGCACCGGCTCGCCGCTCAACACGGCGTTCCTCGGCGCGAGCCCGACCTCGGGGACGGTGATCAACCACGTGATCGCGCTGCCGGTGAACACCGCGGCGGGCACGATCAAGCCGCACCTCCAGGCCCGGTTCCGGCTCGCCGAGTGGGGCTCCGCGCCGTGGTCGGTGCCGGGTGACCTCGGCCAGTGGGCCGACATCCGCGGCGCCGAGAGCGGGATCTGCGCCAAGCCGCCGACCGGCACCGAACTCTGCGGCGAGAGCGACATGGCTTCCGGCAAGCACGCGCTGATCACGTTCGACTGGCAGATCGGCAGCGGCCCGAGCGGCGCGAGCGAGTACTGCGAGTTCGGCCTGACCCCGCCGACCGGGACCTGCGGCTCGTGCACCCTCGGCGGCGGCGCCACCGGGACCCAGGCGACCGGCGGCCTGTGCGTGCCGTCGTTCTACCGGTTCGATCAGTGCATGCTGGTCGAGCTGAACTCGCCCAACGCCCCGGCGACGTTCGTCCACCAGAGCATCTGGAGCAACATGCGGTTCGGCACGATGTCGACGCTGGCGCACGAGGCGCTGATCGACGCCCGCAAGCTGCCGACCGCGCCGGGCCAGCTGTACCAGGACATCTACTTCGTGGCGGTGCCGCGCAACATGCCGCAGGTCCTGCCGGCGACGACGACCACCGTCTCGACCGTCCAGACCGCGGCGCTCAACCTCGCGCTCCACATCGCACAGCCCTACCTCGACGATATCAAGCGCCAGCCGCCGATCCCGGTGGTCGGCGTTCCCCGGCCCAGGCCGTTCGAGCGCGGCGGCGGCGACAACAACCCGGTCGTCCAGCAGATCCTGCGCGCCCGCGAGGTGATGCCGCCGGCCGACGTGCGCCGGGTCGACGGCCTGCTCACCGTCGCGCTCGCCCAGAGCCCCAACACCAACCCGAGCTCGACGCTGGTCCACGGCGCGGTCGGCGCGGTCGGGTCGTCGACCGCGGCCGAGCTGGTGCCGACCCTCGACATCTATCCGTACTACCAGGTCGACGCCAGGGGCCGGCTGTACTCGCCGATGACCTCGTTCTCGCTGTTCCTCAGCCACGAGAGCACGCTGTCCGGGATCCGCTACCAGATCGACGGCGCCGACCAGGTCGGCGCGAACGTGTACCACCTGCGGATCCCGATCGGGAACGCGCGCAGGATCCAGGTCCGGGCCCAGGCGCTGGCCTCCAACGAGGTCCCGCTGCCGCGGGGCAACCCGGCGTGGCCGTGCGCCGGCGGCTGCGCCGCGTGCGGCGGTGTGAACCGGAGCTGCGGCCTGGTCGCGGCGGTGGGCAGCGGCGGGCCCGGGCTGCTCGCCTGCGTGTGGGTGGTCGGGCGGCGGCGCCGGCAGTCGAAGCGGAAGGGATAGCGTCAGCCCGGCGGGCGGCCGTCGCGCGCGGCGCGGGCCTCGGCGGTGTCGGGCACGCGCTCGTTGCGCCGCATCAGGATCGGGATCAGGAACTGCGCGACGGTGGCGAACACGTTGTGCGCCGGGTCGAGCATCTTGCCGATGCCCTGCGCGGTGATCAGCGCGACGAACACGAGCGTCATGTCGGGCACCGGGTGGACGTGGTAGCGGCGGCCGAGCGCGAACATCTCGCCGATCAGCTCGCCGTACTCGAGCTTGCCGACGTCCTTGGCGCGGAACCGGGCCGCGAACGCGGACACCTCGACGCGCAGCGCGTCCCAGTCGACCGTGCCCAGGTAGGTGTGGAACCGCTGGAGGTGGGCGAGCAGGTCGTCGGCGGTGCCCATCGCGATGCACTTGGTCATGTCGATGAACTGGAGCAGCACGTCGTCGTGCAGCTGCTTGGCGAGGCCGACGTCGAAGATCACCAGCGTGTCATCGTCCTGCACCACCATGTTGCCGGGGTGGAGGTCGGCGTGCACGAAGCCGTCCTCGAAGCACATCTTGCACATCACCTGGCGCAGCACGTCGGCGAGCCTGGTGGTGCGCCGCGGATCGCGGCCGGCGGGCAGCGCGTCGATCTTGGTGCCGCGCATGAACTGCATGGTCAGCACGCGCTCGCCGGACAGCTCGGTGATCACCTCGGGGAACGCGACGTCGCTGCGGCCGGCGAAGTTGGCGCGGAACCGCCGGTAGTTGTCGGCCTCGATCCGCAGATCGGTCTGGGCATGAATTGCCTCGACGAAGTGCCGGGTGTGCTCGACCGGATCGTTGGCCCGCCAGCGCGGCCGGAGCGCGATCAGCCGCGCGCCGCCGAGCAGGATCGCCTGATCGCGCTCGACCTGGCGGCGCACGCCTGGCCGCAGCACCTTGACCGCGATCTCGCGGCCGTCGCGCAGGTGGGCGCGGTGGACCTGGGCCACGCTGGCCGCGGCGACCGGCGCGGGCTCGAAGTCGGCGAACAGCTCGCCGAGCGGCCGGCCGAGCTCGGCCTCGACGGTCGCGCGGACCCGGCGGAACGGGAACGGCGGCAAGCGGTCCTGGAGCCGGCGCAGCTGGGTGATGACCTCGGGCTCGAACAGGTCGGGCCGCGTGCTCATGACCTGGCCCAGCTTGATGAACGTGGCGCCGAGCGCGGTCATCGCCCAGCGCAGGACGATGCCGCGCAGCGCGGCGACCGACGGGGCACGCCGGGGGCCCCACACGAACAGGAAGATCGCGAGTCGTAGTGCCCCGTACATCACCCCGCATACCGTCACGACGAGCACGAGCCACAGGAAGTGAACGAAGTTGCCCGGCCATCGCAGCACAGCGCGCCACATGGTGACACAGCGCGCTGCCGCCGCACATGTGGCGCCGTGGCACAGGATCCGCGATGAGTTTCCAGGTCTTACGTTGGCCCCGGACTTGCGACGTGCGCGGACATGGACACGTTCCGGGCCAACATCGAGGACATCCGCCGCCGCGCGCTCGAGAAGATGGACGACGGTGCCGTCACCGCGTCCTACCGCGCCGATCGCGTCAAGGTGATCGACGTGCTGAACGAGGTACTTGCGACCGAGACGGTTTGCACGTTGCGTTATCGGAGCCATTATTTCATGGCCAAAGGAATTCACTCGTCCGGAGTGGAAGACGAGTTCCTCGAGCACGCACGACAGGAGCAGGACCACGCCGACCGCGTCGCCAAGCGCATCACGGAGCTTGGTGGGAGGCCCAACCTCGACCCCGAGGGCCTCGCGACCCGCAGCCACGCCCAGTACGGCGAGGGCGAGGATCTGGAGGAGATGATCAAGGAGGATCTGGTCGCCGAGCGGATCGCGATCGCCACCTATTCCGAGATCGTGCGCTGGCTGGGGAACGATGACCCCACCACGCGGCGGATGATGGAGGAGATCCTCGCGACCGAAGAGGAGCACGCGGACGACATGGCAAAGCTGCTCTCCCGCGTCCGCAAGTGATAAGTTTGGTCTGACAGGCCTGTGGCGGTTCCGTCGGACCAAGACATCATCCTCGCGCTCGGGGAGGACCTCCCGATCGGGCTGTGGGTAGCCCGCGCGCCGCGCGGCGAGCTGATCTACGCCAATCGCACGTTCGCCGAGATCGTGGGCACGGTCGGGAGCGACGACGTCCGGGTCGGCGGGTTCGCCAGGTCGTACGGCGTGCATACCCGCGACGGGGCGCCGTACCCCGAGGACCGGATGCCGTTCGCGCGCGCGCTCGCCGAGCGCCGCGTGATCGTCGCCGACGACATCACGATCCACCGGCGCGACGGCACGCGGGTCGACGTCCGCGCGGTCGCCCGGCCGGTCGGCGATCCGATCACGCACGTGATCGTCGCGTTCTTCGACATCAGCCGCGAGCTCGAGGCCGAGCGCGCGCGAGCCGAGAGCGAGCAGCGGCTGCGCCGCGCCCAGCGGCTCGAGGCGATCGGCACGCTCGCCGGCGGCATCGCCCACGACTTCAACAACCTGATCTTCGGGATCAAGATGATCGCCGCCGAGCTGGCGATCTCCGAGCCCGATCCCAAGCGCCGCGAGGCGCTCGAGCTGATCGACGACATCACCGAGCGCTCGGCCGCGCTGACCCGCTCGCTGCTCGGCTTCGCCCGCCGCGGCAAGAACCGCGCGGCGCCGGTCAGCGTCAACGACATGGTGACCGCGATGAGCGAGCTGCTGATGCGCTCGCTGCCCGGCGTCGCGCTGACGTTCGAGCTCGAGGCCAGCGACCGCGGCACCGTGGTCGGCGACCAGTCGCAGCTCGAGCAGGTGATCATGAACCTGGTGCTCAACGCGCGCGACGCGGTGCAGTCGTCGGGGCGCGTCGTGGTGCGGACCCGCGACCACGTCGCGCCGGGCGATCCCGACACCGCGCGCCACGTCGCGCTCGAGGTCAAGGACGACGGCCCGGGCATTCCGGCCGAGATCCGCGATCGCGTGTTCGATCCCTACTTCACGACCAAGACCACCGGCCCCGAGCGCGGGACCGGGCTCGGGCTGGCGACGGTCCTCGGCATCACCGAGAGCCACGGCGGCTCGGTCGAGATCGACGCCGGGCTGGGCGGCCGCGGCACGACGATGCGGTTGCTGTTGCCGGCCGCCAGCAAGCCGCCGGTGACGAAGACCCATGCCACGGTGGCCGAGCTTCCCAGGGGGAATGGAATGATCCTGGTGGTGGATGACGATCCGATGGTGCGCAAGGTGGTGACCAGCTCGCTCGGCGTGCTCGGCTACCAGACGGTCGACGCCGCGAGCGGCCCGGAGGCGGTCCGGATCTATCGCGAGCGCCACGACGAGATCCGCGGGGTCGTGCTCGACATGGTGATGCCGGGGATGACCGGGCGCGCGACCTACCTCGCGCTGCGCGAGGTCGACGTCAACGTCCCGGTGCTGCTGATGTCGGGGCACACCCTGAACGAGCACGTCCAGGAGATCCTCGACCTCGGCGTGCGCAACTTCGTGTCCAAGCCGTACTCGATCGGCGCGCTGGCCAAGGCGATGGCCGAGCTGGTCCCGTGAGCGCCGCCTCGCCGGCTCGGGTGGCCACCGCGGCCTGCGCCGATCGGCAATCTTCACTGCACGCTTCCTGTTGCCAGGCGAGCCGGCTCTGCGCTACTCCTCCGGCGATGAGGGGTCTTTCCGGATCGCTGATGGCGCTGGCGCTCGGCGCGGCCGGCTGCTCGGCGCGCATGGCGGATTCGCCCGACGCCGCGGCGCTGACCCCGATCCGGCACGTGGTCATCGTGGTCAAGGAGAACCACACGTTCGACAACTACTTCGGCTCGTTTCCCGGCGCCGACGGCATCGCGCAGATCCCGACCAGCGCGGGCCTGATCGCGCCGCCGCACCCGCCTGACCTCACGCCGCGCGACCTGTGCCACAACCACCGCTGCGCGCTGACCGACTACGCGGCCGGCGCGATGAACGGCTGGGAGCAGGTCGCGGGCGCGTCGACCGGCGGCGACAACCTGATGTACGGCCAGTACACCGAGGCCGACATCCCCAACTACTGGCAGTACGCGCGCCGGTTCACGCTCGCCGACCGGTTCTTCGCCGACGTGCTCGGCCCGAGCTTCCCGGGGCACAGCTTCGTGCTCGCCGCCCAGGCGGCGTGGGCGAGCGGCAACCCGGACACCGACCTCGGCCACCCGTACTGGGGATGCGACCAGTACCCCAGCGCGCGGGTGACCGTCGAGGATCCGCGCGCAGGTGCACCGGCGCAGATGTTCCCGTGCTTCGACATCCCGAGCCTGCCCGACGTCCTGCCACCCGGCGTCAACTGGCGGTTCTACGGCTCGAACTTCTACGTGCTCGGCGAGGTCTGGTCGATGTTCGACGCGATCAAGTCGATCCGGATGGGGCCGGGCTGGGCGCACGTGGTCGACGCGACGACGTTCGACCTCGATGTCGACCACGGCGCGCTGCCCGAGGTCAGCTGGCTGGTCGACCAGGATCTCGACGACGAGCACCCGGGCTACGGCAGCGTGTGCCTCGGCGAGAACTGGACGGTGGGCCACCTCAACCACCTGATGAACAGCCCGCTGTGGCAGGACACCGTGATCCTGTTCACGATGGACGACTTCGGCGGCTGGTACGATCACGTCGCCCCGCCGCGCCAGTACGGGCTCGATCCGGCCAGCCCCTATGGCCTCGGGTTCCGGCTGCCGCTGATCGTCATCTCGCCCTATGCCCGGCCCGGCTTCGTGTTCCACGAGGTCAGCGAGCAGGCCAGCATCCCGCGGTTCATCGAGCGCGTGTTCGGCGCCCCGGCGCTGTCGACGCTCGATCCCGCCGCCCAGGACGGTCAGGCCAACGACCTGCTCGGCGCGTTCGACTTCACGCAGGCGCCGCTGCCGCCGCTGGCGTTGCCGCTGCGCGCCTGCATGTAGCGCCGGTGCGGGTCCGCCATGCCGGCGCCCGACTGATCTCAGCACGCGGCGGTCACGGGATCGACTTGATCGGCAGCGCGACGCGGAACGTGGTGCCGGCGATCGATGACGACGTGACATCGATCGTGCCGCCGTGCGCATGCACGATCTCGCGCACGATGTAGAGGCCCAGGCCGAGGCCGCCGGGATGCGCGCTGCCTCGCCCGCGCTGGAACGGGTCGAATAGCGTCTCGATCACGTCGGGCGGGATCGGCGCGCCGCGGAGCGGGTTCGAGATCGCGATCGTTGCGACACCGTCGGCGAACGCGAGCTCGACTGTCACCGGGCCACCGGCCTTGCCGTACTGCGCGGCATTGCCGGCGAGGTTCGCGATCACCTGACCGAGGCGGTCGCCGTCCCACGCGCCCTCGACATCGTCGCCGCGCAGCTCGAACGCGGTGGTCCGGTAAGCGAGCCGTAGCTCGTCGAGCACACCGGCGGTCAGCGGCCGCAGCCGCACGGCATGGCGCTCGACCGGGATCCCGGTGCCGAGCCGCGCCCGGGTGACGTCGAGCAGCTGATCGATGATCGTCGTCATCCGGCGCGCGCTGTTCTCGAGCCGCCCGAGCACGCGCTCGTTCGCCGGATCGGTGGTCCGGGCGCGCAGCAGCTCGATCCCGGTGCTCATCGCGGCCAGCGGGTTGCGAAGGTCGTGACCGACGATGCCAAGCATCTCCTCGTGGAACCGCGTCGTGGCGCGCTCGGCCTCGAACCGGATCGCGGCTTCGAGCGCCAGGCCGGTGTGCTCGAGGCAGGTCTGGATCGCCACGAGGTCGTCGGCATCGAACGGCTCGGATGGATGATCGCGGGTCGCCGTGATCGCGCCGTGCGCGAGCCCGCGCACCGGGATCGCCATCACCGCGAGGCCGCGGAGCCCGCACGCGCGAATGTAGTCGCCGTGGCTGGCCGGAAGCTCGGCGAGCGCCTGCGCGGGAGTGGCGAACGCATGGACCGCCGGATCGGTGATGCCGGCGAGCGAGCGCAGCAGCTCCGCGCCGCGCTCGGTGCGGTGCTGTGTGATCGAGCTGCCGGCGCCGGCGCCGGCGAGCAGGGTCGCGGCGCAGCCATCGCACAGGTTGTCGACCAGCACGCTCGCCAGCGCGCGCAGGATCGCGTCGACGTCGCTGCCGGCCTGGAGCAGCGCGCGCCCGAGCTTGTTGATCGCGGACATCCGCAGCCGCTCGCGCTCGGCCGCCTGCTTGACCTGATACTCGCGCAGGATCGCCCCGACGCGCGCGCGCAGCTCCTCGGGCGCGAACGGCTTGGCGACGTAGTCGTTGGCGCCGCTGTCGAGCGCACACACGATGTCCTGGGTCTCGATGCGCGACGCGGTGAGGATGATGATCGGGAGCTCCCGGGTGGCCGGGTGGGCGCGGAGGAACCGGCACACCTCGTCTCCCGACAGGCCCGGCATCACCCAGTCGACGATCAGGAGATCCGGCAGCCTGGGCGTCTCGCACAGCCGCTGGATGACGGTCGCGCCATCGCCGAAGCGCTCGAACTCATACCCGGTGCCGAGCGCGTGCTCGGTGAGCGCCACCTGGGTCCGACTGTCGTCGGCCAGCCAGATCAGAGGAAGTCTTGACGTTTCAGGCACGATTGGCGATCTCCCGCGCCATCTGGTCGAGCGGCACCGCCTCGGCGCCGAGGCCGGCATCGAACACGCTGCGCGGCATACCGTACACCACGCAGGTCGATGCCGCCTCGGTGAGCAGGCTGCCGCCGGCGGCGGCGATGCTGCGCGCCCCCTCGAGCCCGTCGTCGCCCATCCCGGTCAGCACCACGCCGAGCGCGCCGGATCCGACCGCCGCGGCGCCGGTGCGAAACAGCTCGTTGACCGACGGGATGAACGACTGCATCGGCAGCGCCGCGAGCCGGGCCCGCAGCGCGGTGCCGTCGCGCTCGACATGCAGGTGCATGCCGGCGCGCGCGATCGCGACGAGCCCGGGGACGAGCTCGAGGCCGTCGTGGGCCTCGACGACACGCAGCGCCGTCAACTTGTCGAGCCGCGCGGCGAGCCCCAGGGTATAGCCGTACGGGATGTGCAGCACCACGGCGACCGGCGCGCGGAGCTGCGCCGGCAGGCCCGCGATCAGCAGGGTCAGCGCCTGCGGGCCGCCGGTCGAGGTCCCGACCATGATCAGCTGTGCGGCCGGGCCGCGCGCCAGGCGCGGGCGCTCCACCGGCGCTGCCGGCGCGACCAGCGCGCGCGACACCGCGATCACCTTTGCGACCAGCTCGTCGCCGAGCTCGGTCAGGCGCTCGCTGGCGAGGGCGGTCGGCTTGGTGATCACGTCCACCGCCCCGAGCGCGAGCGCCTCGCCCCCGAGCTCGGTATCGATGCTCGAGATGCTGACCACGAGGGCGCGCGGCCGCTTGCGGCCCGCCAGGGCGCGCAGCACGGCGAGGCCATCGACGTCGGGCATCGTCAGATCGAGCGTGATCACGTCGGGATCGAGCGCGGCGATCTGGTCGAGCGCGTCGCGGCCATCGCGCGCCGTGGCGACGACGTCGATCTCGCCGCTCGCCCGCAGCACGCGCGACAGCACGGTGCGCGCGAACGCGGAGTCGTCGATCACGAGCACGCGCGGCCGGCGGGTCACGGGGCGCTCCGGTAGAAGAACGACCGGCCGCGCTCCTCGCAGACCAGCCGGGTGCCGAACCGCAGCAGCGACTCGGAGGCGCCGACCGCGATCAGGCCGCCGGGCGCGAGGTGCTCGGTGAGCCGGTCGATGACCCGGAGAATCTGGTCCTCGTGGAAGTAGATCAACACGTTGCGGCACAGGATGACGTCGAACCGGCCCAGCCCCGGCGCCGCGGGACCGACCAGGTTCAGGGCCGAGAACTGGACGGCGCCACGGATCCGCGGCGCGACGGCCACGCCGTGTGCACCGGCCTCGGTGTAGCGCGCCGCCAGCTCCACGGGATGGCCGTCGCGGAGCGCGCGGCGGCCGAGCTTGCCCTGGCGCGCGCGCTCGATCACCGCCGGGCTGATGTCGGTCGCGACGATGTCGACGGCGTCGAGCACGCCGCGGGCATCGAGCAGCATCGCCAGGGTATAGGGCTCCTCGCCGGTCGAGCACGCGGCGGACCACGCCCGGGCCCGCCGGCCGGCGCGGACGATCGGCACGAGCTGGCCGTCGACCAGCTCGGTCAGCGCATCGACCTCGCGGAACAGGTAGGTCTCGTGAACGAGCAACGCCTCGACCAAGCTGGCGAGCTCGGCGCCGGTCGCGTCGTCGTAGCGCAGCCGGTAGTAGTAGTCGAGCAGCGCATCGTGGCCGCGCTCGCTGGCGTGCGCGATCAGCTTGGACGCGAACAGCTCGCGGTCGGCCGCCGCGTAGTGCAATCCAGCGGTCTGCTCGACGAGGCCCGCGAACACGGCAAACAGCTGGGGCGACAGGCCGGTCACGGTGGATCACTGCTCATCGCCGCGCAGACCCGGCGGACCTCGGGATCCAGATCGCCGAGCGCAAGCGCGGTGACCGCCGGGCGTGCCCCGTCGGCGCCGATCCCGATCAGCGCCGCCGCGGCAGCGCGGCGGACGGCAGGGCTGGAGGACCGGAGCGCCTCGAACAGCGCGCCGGTGGCGAGCTCGTCGCCCATCCGCGCGAGGGCGGCGGTCAACAGGCCGGCGGCGCGCTCGTCGGCGGTCGCGAGCCGGACCGCGATCGCGTGGACCCGGGCCGCGCCGGGCCGCGACAGCGTCAGGTGCACCGGGTGCTCGAGGTCGATCGCCAGCGCGAGCTCGACGAGCGCCGCGCTGGCCGGCGGATCGATGCGGTCGCCGAGCAGTGACAGCGCCGCCTCGCGCTCGCCGGGGTCCTCGCCCGACGCCGCGGCGATCAGCGCCGCGATCGCCTCGGGCTCGGCGCGGCGCCCCAGGCCGGCCAGCGCGATCAGCCGGGTGGCGCCGTCCGGCGAGCCGACGGCCTCGCGCAGGAAGCCGAGCACCTCGTCGTTCGCGCGCTGCGCCATGCTGGTGAGTGCCGCGCGCCGCTCGTCCAGATCCGACGAGCGGATCGCGGTACACAGCGCCTGCCACGCCGCGGGCGTCGCGATCCGCGCGAGCGCCTCGATCGCCGCGACCCGCACGTGTGGCGTCGCGTCGGCCAGCCGGCCAATGACCAGCGCGGTCGTCGCGCCGTCGCCGATCCGCCCCAGGCCCTGGCATGCGTAGTACCGGACCCACGCGGCATCGTCGGCGAGCCCGCGTTCGAGCACCCGCCGCGCGGCGTCGCCACCGCGGTGCCCCACCGCGCGCATGGTCGCGGCCCGGATCGCTTCGCGGGCATCGCCTGCGAGGCGGTCGAGCGCCGGTTCGACCCGGGGATCGATCATCATGCCGATCGCGCCGACCGCGAGCTCGGCGATCCGCGGGTCGCGATCATCGGTCGCCTCGAGCACCGGGGCGAACGCCTCGGCGAACCCCATGTACGCGATGATCCGCAGCGCGTGGCGGCGCACCGCCGGCGACCCCGAGCGCAGCGCCGCGATCGTCCGCGCCGCGGTGTCCGCCACGCCGAGCGACTGGATCGCGGCGGTTGCGGCGTGGCCGACCCGCGGGCTGGGGTCGGCGAGCGCGGCGAACAGCTGCGGCACCGCCGACGTATCGCCGATGCGCGCCAGCGCCTCGCAGGCTTGCGCCCGCACCTCCGGATCGTCGTCGCCGAGCAGCGCGCGCACGCCATCGGCGGCACGCAGGGTGTGGACCACCGGGAGCACGGCGGCGCGAGTCGCCGGATCCGCGCTGGTCAGCGCCTCGACCAGCGCGTCATCCCGGTGCCGCGTGATCCGCTGGATCGCGTCGGTCACCGCAAGCCGCGCATCCGGGTCGTCGAGCAGGCGCGACAGGTCTGGCAGCACGCCGGCATCGCCGATCCGGCCCAGCACCACCGCGATCGCATTGCGCTCGGCGGGGTCGGCCGCGCGCAGCGCCGCGACGAACCGCGCGGCGAATGGCCCGATCACGGCGCGCAGCACCTCGCCGGCGTGGTCGGCCGCGCCGTGCCACTCGGCGCGCACGACCAGATCGGCCAGGGCGAGCGCCACCAGCCGCACGATCGCGTCGCCGGCGCGGCGCAGCAGCGCCGACAGCGGGCGGATCGCCTGGGCGTAGCCGGAGCGACCGAGCGCGCGCGCGGCCTCGATGCGATAGGTGTCATCGTCGAGCAGTCGCGCGAGCGGCGCCACGACGCGCGGATCACCGGCGCGCGCCAGCACCTGGAGCGCCGGGAACGTGCGGAAGAAGTTGCGCCGGTCGAGCACGTCGATCAGCGCGTCGATCACGCTGGCACCGCCGATCGCGCCGAGCGCCTCGATCGCGGCGACCGCGACGTTATCGTCGGGATGCTCGAGCAGCCCGGCGAGCGCGGGCGCGGCCTCGACCGCGCTGCGGCGGCCCAGGATCTGCGCCGCGTCGGCGGCAACCGCCGGGCGCGGATCACCGAGCAGCCCCGCGACCTGGGCGCTCGCCGACGCGCCGACCGACGCCGACAGCGCATCGACCGCGGCAGCGATCACACGCTCCGAGGAGCGCTGGTGGCGCAGCCAGCCGCACAGCGGACCGACCGCGTCATCGCCGAGCGCCGCCAGCCCGGCGACCACGGCGCGGCGGACCGTCCAGCTCGCGTCGGCCAGGCTGGCGATCAGCTCGCCGACGCTGGCCGCGCCGACCAGCACGAGCCGGTCGATCCGCTCGATCCGGCGGTGCTCGGCGTCGGTCAGGCTCAGGGCGCGCGGTGAGGTCATGGCGATCGACCCGGTGGGCTCGGCGGCGCCGCCGATGGAGTCGCCGCCGGGGCGGCCGGCGCCGGCCCCCCGGGAGTCGCCGACAGCGCCGCGATCCGGTCGGCGTGGTCCGCGGCGGCCGCGCGCAGCGCAGCGCTCTCGCGCAGCACGAGGTCGACATCGCCGGCGCTGGCCGTGGCCGACCGCGCCTGGGCGCCGAGTGCGGTGGTCAGCTCGCGGCTGCGGCCGCGCAGCTCGCGCATCGCCCGGGCGACCTCGCCGGAGGCCGTCGCCTGCTCCGTGGTCGCCCGTGCGACCTCCTGCAGCGTGGCGGTCTGGCGCGTGGCGCTCGCCGCCAGGCTGCCGACGACCTCGGCCTGCTCGGCGACCGCACGTGCGGTCTGCTTGGCGATCCGCCGGACCTCCCCGGCATCCTTGACCAGCAGCGTCACGGCCTGGGCGTGCTCGGCGGTCGCCGCGGTGATCTCGGTGGACAGCCGGGCGATATCGCGGACGCCAGCGTCGATCTCCTTGGCGGCCATGGCCTGCTCGCCGAGCCCGCGCGCGTTCTGCACCGCGGTCTTGCGCGCACCCTCCATCGCGCGCGCGATCTCGTTGGCGCCCTTGGCCTGCTCGGCGATCGCGACGACGATGCGCTGGGTCGCGGTGGCGACGTCCTGGACGCTGGTCGCGATCCCGGTCACGCTGCGCAGCTGCTCGGTCATCGCCGCCGTGGTCCGCGCCGTCGCCGTGCGCATCTGGGTCGCGGTGCGCGCCAGCTGGCCGGCTCCGGTCGCCTGCTCCTCCGACGCGCGGGTCAGCCGCTCGGCGCTCGCGGTCAGCTGCGTGGTGCCCTTGACCAGCTCGCGCAGCGCGCGGGCCTGCTCGCCGGTGGCGTCGCGGGTCTGCTTGGCCATCGTGCGCATCTCGCCGGCCGACCGGGCCAGGCTCTGGGTCGACTGGGTCTGCTCGGCGCTCGCGCGCGCGATCGTCCGGCTCTCGGTGTCGAGCCGCGCCGTCGTCGCCGCCACGCTCTGGACGACCCGGGCCTGATCCTCGCTGGCCGTCGCGATGTTCTTGATCGAGCCATCGAGCACATCGACACCCTGCAGGATCGCCTCGAGCCCGCCGCGCGCCTCCTCGCCGAGCTGCGCGCCTTCGTCGGCGATCCGCAGGCCCTCGGTGCTCGACGCCACCGCCTCGCGCACCGCGGTCTGCAGCGCGCGGATGATCTTGGCGACCTCGCCGGCCGATACCGCGGCGCGATCGGCGAGCGCGCGGACCTCCTCGGCGATCACCGCGAACCCGCGGCCGTGCTCGCCGGCGCGCGCGGCCTCGATGCTCGCGTTGAGCGACAGGAGATTCGTGCGGTCGGCGATCAGGTTGATCGTCTGCACGATGTCGCCGATCTCCTCCGCGCGCTTGCCCATCTCCTTCATGACCCCGGCGCCGTCGACCATGACCAGGCGGATCTTGGCCAGGCCGGCGATCGTGCGGCCGACCGTGGCGCCGCCGGCGCGCGCCGAGCCGGCGACCCGCTGCGAGGTCGCGCGGGTGTCCTCGACGACGGCCACGATCTTGCGGGTGACGGCCTCGAGCTGGGTCCCCGCGGCCGCGTTCGACGATGCCAGCGCGCTGACCTCCTGCGCCGACTGGGCGACGGCCGCCGCCGAGCGCGCGATCTGTTCGACCGCGGCGGCGTTGCCGTCGACCACGACCGCGACCTTCTCCGCGGTCGCGGCGACCTCCTCGACCGACGCCGCGATCTCGGCGATGCCGCTCGCGGAGCTGGTCGCCGAGTCCTCGAGCGCGCCCGCCAGCTCCGACACGCCGCGGATCGAACGGGCGAGCTCCTCGGCGGTGGCCGAGGTCTCCTCGACCGAGCTCGCGGTGTCGGTGGAGTCGGTCACCACCTGCTCGAGCGCGGTGGTCAGCGCCTTGAACCCGGCCGCGACGCTGGTCGTGCGATCGCCGACCTGGCGCGCGTCGCTCGCCAGCCGGGTGGACCCCGAGGACATCTCCTCGATGGTGCTCGCGACCTCCTCGATGGTGCTCGAGGTGTCCTGACCGCGCGCCGCGGCGGCGGTCACTCCGGCGGCGGCCTGGCTCGCCGAGGCGGCGAGTCGCTGCGCGGTCTCGGCGAGCTCGGTCGTGCTGGTCGCGGTGGTCTTCAGCGTGCGGGCGGTCTGCTCGAGCGCCGTCGCGGTCGACTCGCTGCTCGCCGCGAGCTGCTCGGTGTCCTTGCGTACCCCGGCGACCGACGCGGCGACCTGCTGGAGCCCGGTCGCGGTGGCCTCGAGCGACTGCAGGGCATCGCGGGCGTTCCCCGCGACCCCGGCCTGCGAGCGGGTGAGCTCCTCGCCGGCGCTCGCCGTCTGATCGATGCTCGCGGAGAACTCCTCGAGCGCGGCGCGCGCCTGCTCGGCGGCGGCTTGCTGCTGGGTCCCGGCGTCGGCGAGCCGGCCGGCGGCCGCCGCGATGTGATCGGCCGCCCCGGCGGAGTGCCGCAGCGAGCGAACCACGTCATCGACGCTCGACGGGTGGCTCGACGCGTGATCGAGCGTTGCCCGCTCGCGACCGTTGTCCTGGCTGTTCATGACGCGTGCTCCTGTCCGATCACACGGGGTACATCGACGATGAGAAACAATCGATTCCGCACGCTGACCACGCCGGTGACGAAGCCGCTGGCCTGCTGCTTGATCAGCTCGGGCGCGTCCTGGAAGCTGGCCTCGTCGAGCTGGATCACGTCGCGCGCGCTGTCGACCAGCAGCCCCACGACGCGCGTGCCGAGCTGGACCACGACCACGCGGTGGTCGAGCGTATGGTCGGTCGGCGGCAGGCCGAACCGCTTGCGGAGGTCGATCACGGGCACGACCCGGCCGCGGACCTGGACCAGCCCGGCCACGTAGGGCGGCGCGCCCGGAACGTGGGTCGCCGCCTGGAACGACTCGAGGTGCAGGACCTGCGCCGCCGGGACCACGTACTCCGCGGTGCCGACGCGAAACGCCACATGGAGCGAGGTCATGAAGCCGGCCTTTCCGCGCCGCGCGTGCTCAGCGCATGGAGATCGAGGACCAGCGTGGGCAGCCCATCGCCCAGATCGGTCGCGCCGGCGACGCCGGGGACCTTCAGCAGCGCATCGTCGACCGGGCGGACCACGACCTCGTGGCGCCCGAGCATGCGGTCGACCATGAAGCCGACCGGCACGCCCTGGCGGCGGATCACGATCGCCTTGCGCGCCGCGGCGCCGTCATCGATCGCGAGCAGCGTGCCGAGCGGGCGCAGCGGGATCGGCTGACCGCGCCGCTCTGCGAGGTAGACCGGCGCGGGCGCGCCCGGCGCGGCCGGCGGCAGCACGTCCTGGCCAGGGCGCAGCTCGAAGATCTCGTCGATCGCCGCCACCGGCACGACGAAGGTCTGGCGGCCGCAGGCAAACGAGAACACATCGACCACCGCGATCGTCAACGGGACGCGCAGCGTGAACGCGGTCCCCGCGCCGGGCGTGGTCGCGATCGCGAGCTCGCCGCCGAGATCCTGGGTCGCGATCCGGCGCACGATGTCCATCCCGAGCCCGCGCCCGCTGGTCCGGGTCGCGACGTCGCGGGTCGAGAACCCGGGCGCGGTGAGCACGTCGAGCAGGTCGGCGTCGTCGTCGACCGCGCGGCCGGCGCGCGCCGCGATCGCCCGGCGATCGATGCCGCGACCGTCGTCCTTGACCACCAGCTCGAGCCGGCTGCCGCCGACGTCGAAGCAGCTCACCGCCACGGTGCCTGCGCGCGGCTTGCCGCGGGCGACCCGCTCGTCGGCTGGCTCGATCGCGTGATCGACCGCGTTGCGGATCAGGTGAACCAGCGCCGGCAGCAGGCGATCGGCCACCGCCTTGTCGAGCTCGGCGTCGCGCGCGTCGATCTCGAGCCGGAGCTCCTTGTGCGCGCTGCGCCCGAGGCTGCGCACGAGCAGCGCCAGCGGCTCGAGCACCTCGGCGACCCGCACCATCCGGGCGCGCAGGATCGCGCGCCGCAGATCGCGCAGCTGGCGAGCCTGGTGGTTCGCGACCTCGCGCAGCGCGCGGACGTCGACCCGGCGCTCGGCGAGCGCTGCGATCTCGCGCTCGAGCCGGAACCGCGACACGATCAGCAGCGACAGCTGGTCCTGCAGCTCGTCGAGCCGGGCGAGCTCGACCCGCACGAGCGCGCGGCCGAGCAACGCGGCTCCGTCTTCCCGGCCCACGGTGCCGGCCGCCGCGCTCGGGGCAGGCAGCGCGTCGGTCGGCTCGTCGAGGATGGCGGCTGGCGCGGCCGGCTCGGAGGGCGGGCTCAGCTCGACCAGACGATCCGTGCTGCTGGCCGCCGCCTGTGCGATCGCGTCGGCCGGCGCAGCGCTCGCGACCAGCAGATCGAACGCGAGGCCCGGCGCCTGGCCCGGCGTCGCCCGCGGCACCACCTTGACCACGTCGCCGAGCTCGCCCAGCCGTGCGCGCACCGATGCGATCGTGACGCCGCGGCTCGCATTGGCCTCGCTCGGGACGAACGACACCCGCCACGCCCGCCGCCCGATCTGCCAGCCCGTCGCCACCATCTGCCGCTCGCCCGCGGTCAGCCCGGTGTCCCAGGCTGGCGCGGTCGGCGAATCGGCGCTCGCCGCGGGCACCGGGGCTCGTGCGGTCGACGCCGCTGCGCCGCCGGCGGCCGCGATCGCATCGAGCAGCTCGGTCGATACCGGCACCGGCGCCCGCTGCTCGTCGATCGCGCGCACGTGCTCGGCGATCGTCGCGACGCCGCGCAGCGAGACATCGACCGACTCGCGCGCCAGCGCGCCGCCGGCGCGATCCGCAGTGCGCACCAGGCCCTCGAGTCCGTGCGCCAGCTCGACGATCGGTTCCACACCGATCATCCCTGCGAGTCCCTTGAGCGTGTGGAGCGCGCGGAACAGATCGCGGACCGCGCGCGGCCGCAGCGTCCCTGCGAGGTTCGCGCCCTCGATCTCGAGCAACGCGGCGTTGGCTGCCGCGACGAGCTCGTCCGACTCGGCGATGAACCCCGCCACGAACTCGCGTAGATCGACGCCGTCGCTCACGCCGGAGCACGATCGGCGGCGCGCTCGGACGAGAGCAGGCGACGGACCTCGTCGAGGATCTCGGCGGGCGCGAACGGCTTGGCGAGAAAGCTCGACGCGCCGGCGCCGAGGGCCTGCGCGCGGCTATCGTCATCGCCGCGCGTGGTGACGATCAGGATCGGTAGCTCGCGCAGGCGGTCCTGCGAACGTACGAACTCGACTACCTCGACGCCACCGACGTCGGGCATGTTGAGGTCGAGCACCATCATGTCGAACGGGGCGAGCGCCAGGCGCTCGATCGCTTCGAGCCCGGTACCGGCGAACTCGAACGCGACCGCGCCGAGCGGCCGAAGACACGCCGCCACCATGTCCCGCATGAGCTTGCTATCGTCGACGATGAGGAGACGCTTCATGATGTCTGGAGAGCCGCCGAGCTAGCGACCGCGTGAGCGGTCGCGGCGTCGCAATCGGCCGCACCGTAGCACGCCACAGTCCACGATCCGCTGCGGCAACACCGATCGCGATGCGTGCACGAGCGCTCACCGTGCGAATTCGCCCGGTGACCGATCTGGTTGGATCGCAGCATCGACCCCCAACACTGGCAAGGAGAAGGCTATCAAGGCCCGGGGCGACCAGGCGAGCCGGCTCACGCTGTGGCGATTTTCGGGCGTCGACGTGATCCGCATCGACGGGCTCAGCGCCGCTCCTCGCGCTCCTCCTGCTTCTCCTCGCCGAACCCCTGCGCGATGTCCGTGGCCGTGCGGTAGGTCCCGTCGGGTAGCCCGCGGATCGCATCCAGCACCGGTGAATCCGGCGGCAACCGCGAGGCGGCGTACTGCACCACCTCGTCCTTGGCCTTGGGAAAGTCGATACCCGCGAGGGCCTTCTCGACGTCGGCGGCGCTCACCGCGCGCGGCATCGGCTCGTTCTCTGCTTGTCGTTCGCTTGCCATAAGTCACCTCGTTTTTCGTGTTCTCCTCGGTGTCGATCGACGCCGAGATCGTCGTCGATGGCCTGGTGGCCACCGCCCCCGAGCCAATGCACCGCGTGAGCCAGCTCGATCTCCGCAGGCTCGTAGGGGACGAGATGATCCGGCCGCGCCGGCTCGACGACTAGCGCAGCACGCTGCTCGCGTCGGCCTGGGCGATCACCGCATCGGCGTCGGCCTGGAGCATCAGGCGCGCGGCGACCAGGCGCGCAGCGGCGGCGCGCACGGCCGCGACGTAGCCGGCGTGATCGACGTAGCGCTCCTCGAGCGATGGCCGTGGATCGCCGCTGGCCGCGCGCTCAGCGCGGGTCCGCGCGAACGGGATGAAGCTGCCGGTCAGGCCGCACTCCTCGCCCTCGGCGAAGCCGGCGCGCCGCAGGTTCCAGCCGGTGAAGGTGCCGAGCGGCGCCTCGAGGCCGACGCCGCGCAGCCCGGCGACCTCGTTGCCGTCGCCGTTCACCTGCGGCACGAGCACGCGGTAGGCCGCATGGCCGGCGCTGCGCGGCGGCTCGTCGATGATCCCGCTCTCCCGGTCGATGTCGAACCCGTGGCCATAGTCCACGCGGTTCAGCCCGTCGAGGATACCGGAGTACGTGACCCCGGGAATGTCCGGCCAGTCGATCGAGCGTAGCGAGACGGGGGGTGGCGACCCCCGTGGGATCGATCGCTGCGCCGAGTCGACCAGCGTGCCGCCGCGCAGGGTCGGGATCCGGCTCGCCGGCGGCTCGGCGTCGGACACGACCCAGCTGCGCAGCGCGACCAGCAGCGCGCGCAGCCCATACTGGTAGAGGTTGGGGTTGCTGAGCTGCTGGCAGATGCCGGCGGCGGCGACCGCGGCCGGGACGTGCTGCGTGCCGGCGAAGTGGAACAGCCGGACCTCGCCGGGCTGGTGCAGGTCGAACCGGCCGTGCACGTCGGTGGTGTCGAGCGACATCCGGCCCTGCCAGTACTCGGTGGAGCTGACGGTCTGGATGATCCGCGGGCAGCTGCGGGTCCGGCGACAGCTGTCGAGGATCCCGCCGGTGTCTCCGGCGATGTCGTCGACCGAATCGCCGTAGCCGAACGGCGGCTGCGCGGTCGGATACAGGTGATCCTCGTGCTGGCCGTAGGCGCGCCCGGGCTGACCGAACCGCACGTTGAGCGGGATCAGCTGCGAGGCCAGGTGCGGATTCATGCCGTCGAACACCGCGTTGCCGCGCTCGTCGCGGTTGAACCCCAGCAGCACGAGCGTGCGCAGGAACCGGCCGGCCTGGGACGTGCCGTGGGCGAGCGCGGTGCGGGTCGCGCCGGCGAGCGGATTGGGCGTGCCCGCGTCGTCGCGCTGGGCGTGGCGCAGGAACGCGATCAGGTCGCGGGTCGCCGCGAACCCCAGGCCCAGCACGGTCGGGTTCTTCGCCGTGTACAACAGCTCGTAGATGTGGTCGGTGTCGAACCCGTTGCGCAGGCAGATCTGGGTCGTGCTCGGCACGCCCGGGAACGGCTGGGTGGTGCAGTCGGCGAATGCCCAGTCAGTGGCCGGGATCGCGATCCGCGGATCGGTCTCCTTGACCCGCATGGTGAGCACCGCGTTGCGGGTGTCGAGGCTGGCGGTCTCGTAGCTGGTGTGGGTCAGGCCGGTGAACGAGCCGCTGCTCAGGTTCTGGGTCGAGGTCGCGGCGCTGACCACGTACTCGCCGCGCACGCGGCCGGTGATCTCGGAGCCGTCGGGCCGGTGCGCGACCGGCACGGTCAGGGTCATGCGGCCGCCGCCGGCGGCGACGTCGGCCTGCCAGCCGCTCCACACCACCGTGTAGCCCTGGCTCTGCAGGAAGCCATCGCCCGCCGACGTCGGCTCGTTGCCGCCGACCGCGCCGAAGTTGAACAGGCCGAGCGCGACCTTGTTGCCGCGGTTCACCGCGTCGTAGAAGATCGTCGCGTTGCCGCGCGCCGGATCGTGCGGCGCGAGGATGTAGACGTCCATCGCGTACTCGACCATGCCGCGCGCGTTGCGCGGCGCGAGCTCGAGGTCCTGGATCGCGGCGTCCTGCCGGTCGCGCGGGTCGACCTCGCCGAACGCGCGGCCGACCAGCTTGTCGTAGGTCCCCACGCTGCCGAACGTGGCGCCGCCGAACGCCGGCGATTCGACACGCGTGATCTCGATGCGCGTGATCCGCGCCTCGGCGGGTGTCGCCGCGCCGAAGGTCAGCATCGCGGCCGCGATGCCCGAGCGCGCGAGCCACGCCATGCCTGGTTGGGTCTTCATCGTGAACCTCCTCGATGACACTCGAGGTCGCCGGCGTCGCTTCGCGGTGCCGCGCCGACCCCGGGCGACAATACGCCGATCGCGGCCCGCCGGAACGACCACCGCGCCAGTGCCGCACGCCGCCTCTCGGGAGCGCCGCCGCAGGATCGCGTCCCGTGAGGAGGGTTGTCTCGATCTTGCATTCACCCCCTGGTCATGAAGACCAGGGCACTCCACGAAGCAGCATTGGCGACCATCGAGCGACTTCAGAGGATCCATCCGGATCTGAAGGAGCATTTCGAGAAATCCTACGGATACGCCGTGTTTCCGTCGGTGGGCCGGGCATCTCTCGCCGTCGGGGTCAGCTTTGGCCGGGGGATCGTGTTCGAACGCACGCAGCCGATCGGCACAGCGACGATCACCGAGCTCACGCTGGGCGTGCAGGTCGGCGGGCAGACCTTCAGCGAGCTGATGTTCTTCCCCACCCAGCACATCCTGGAGAACCTGAAGCATGGAGAGCTCGCGTTCGCGGCGAGCGCCTCCGCCGTCCTGGTGAAGGCCGCGGCCTCGGGCACGGCCGACTTCCGCGGCGTGATCGCCAAGGCGTACTCGCAGGGCGGCATGCTGCTCGAGCTATCCCTCGGAGGACAGAAGCTCAGCTTCAGCCCCGATCCGAGCATCGCAGGACGCGGGGAGGACGGACCGCGAAGCCCCGAGCGAGCGGACAGCGAGGCAGCGGCGCAACCGGAGGGACCCCGAGGGGAACCGGCGCACGAGGACGTCCAGGAACCGCAGGCCGCCAGCGCCGCCGGCCACGAGGAGGTCCATCGCACCCACGGTGAGGCCCACGGTGAGGCCCACGGTGAGGCCCACGGTCCGGTGGGCGAGGCCAGGGAGCGAGCCGATGGCGAGCACTCGTACGCTGGACGGCGCGCGCGCTCGCTCGTGCGGCGGCTCGAGCGCATGCTGCCCATGCGCGTCCGGGCAGCCCTGGCACCGGCTCGTGTCGGCCTGGGCGGCAGGAGATTCGGCACAGGCCTGCTCGCTCCGGTGCGCCGCGTCCTCGACAAGGCCATCGTGCCGCTCCGCACCGAGCAGGCCGTGAGCAAGACCGTGCACCCCGCAGCGCAGGCCGCGCTCGCGCATCTCATCGAGCGGGATGAGACGCTGCGCGATCGTCTCGACAAGGCCGCCGGATACGCGATCTTCCCATCGGTCGGAAAAGCGACCGCCGTGCTCGGCGCGAGCTACGGGCGCGGGGAGGTCTACGAGCGAGGTCGCCTGATCGGATATGCCGCCCTCATCCAGGTCACGATCGGGGTCCAGCTCGGAGGCGACACCTTCATCGAGCTCGTCATCTTCGATCAACCCGAGGCGGTCAAGCGGTTCAAGCAAGCCAAGGTCGCGTTCGCCGCGAATGCCACGGCCGTCATCGTCAAGGCCGGGGTCGCCGCGACCCGGAGCAGCCCGCCCGGGGCCGACGTCCAGGTCGTGACGGAGGGCGGCCTGCTGCTCGAGATGGCGCTCGGCGGACAGAAGTTTGTGTTCCGGCCGGCGGTCATGACGCGCGGCAAGAAGCTGAAGCTGGAACACGCATCCTGATCGCGCGGAGGGCTCGTACTGGAGCTCGAACACCTCGCGGTCGATCCAGCGGTCGCCCGTTCCGCCGCGCCGCTGCTGAGCGACCCGAACCGGACGATCCAGCAGACCGCGGCCGAGCTGGGGTTCTCGGATCCGTCGGCGTTCCAGCGCGTCTTCAAGCGCTGGCTGGAAGAGCGTGACTCCCGGACAGTTCAAGGAAGCCAGGCCGTGATCGCGAGCCGGCGGAACCTCGCCGACGCCGGCTCGCGTGCGGCGCTCGCCGCTACTGGCAGGCCACGCCGTTGATCGCGAAGCTGGTCGGGGTCGCGGGGGTCCCGCTGCCGGTGAAGCCGGCGTCGTTGTAGCTGGCGCCGGCCGCGATGCTCCCGTTGTAGGACAGGTTGGTCACCGAGACCGTGGTCCCGGTCTGGGTCGCCGCCCCGTTCCACAGCTGGGTGACCTGCTGGCCGCTGGGGAACGTCCAGGTCAGCGTCCAGCCGTTCAGCGCCGCGGTGCCGGTGTTCTGGATGCTGAGCGCCGCCTGGAATCCGCCGGGCCACGAGTTCGTGACGGTGAAGCCGACGTGGCAGGTCCCGGTGCCACCGCCACCGCCCGGCGTGGTCGCCTGGGCGCGGGTCGGCGTCGAGGACCCGGCTGCGTCGTCCGCCGTGACGGCGAAGAAGTAGGTCGTCGACGCGGCCAGGTTGGTGCTGACGTTCGAGGTGGTGGTGAGGTTGCTCTGGAGCAGCGTTGCCGCCGACGGCGTGAAGTTGGCGGTGGTGCTGCGGTGGACGCTGTAGGTCACCGAGCAGTTGGTCGGCGGCGTCACCGCGCTCCAGCTCAGGCTGATCTGGCTCGACGAGTTCGCGGTCGCCGTCAGATTGGTGACCGCCCCGGCCGTGGTGGTGCAGGTGGGTCCTGTGCCCGTGGGCGTGGTGGCCTGGGCCCGAGCCTGCGCCGTCCCGGCGCCGTCAGCGGCCTCGACGATGTAGAAGTAGGTCGTCGAGGCGTTGCGACCGGGGTCGGAGAACGTCGTGGTCGTCAGCGCCGAGGCGATCTGCGTGGCGGCCGACGACGAGAAGCCCGACGTCGTGCTGCGATACACGTTGTAGGACACCGAGCAGTTGGTCGGCGGCGTCACGGCGCTCCAGGTCAGGTTGATCTGGTTCGCCGAGGCCGCGGTCGCGGTGACCGACGTCGGCGCCGCCGGCGCGGTCGTGCAGGCCGGGGGCGGGGTGGTGCCGCCGACCGCCGGGGACGCGTTCGTGATCAGCTGGACGAACTGGGCATGGAACCAGTGGCCGGACAGCGGTGCGTTGGGCAGCGCGTTGCTGAGCACGTTGTACTGGGTGAGGAACGTCGGATCGCACATCCGGTCGAAGCCCTTGCCCTCGTCGTTGGCGATCAGCTGGCTCGCGCCGTCGGAGTCACCGGGCGGCTTGACCCACACGAACGCGTCGAGGTGCGACGCCGGGAAGCCGGACGGCGTGGCCTGCGGCGGCGCACCGAGACCGGCCCCGCTCTGGTTGCACCACAGGCCGCGGTGCGGCCGGGTGTCGATCTTGCTCGCGTTGACGAACGCGTTGACGTCGGTGCTGGCGCTGGCGGCGGTCGGCCGGCCGGGGCCGCCCCAGCCGTTGCGCGAGGTGTCGGTCAGCATCCCGAGGGTGGTCGGCCAGCCCGCCTGGGTGAACCGCGCCCAGAGGTCGGCGGTGTAGCTGGCCTCGTCGATGTCGGGGTCGAACTGATAGAAGTTGGCCGAGATCAGCTGCTGGCCGGCGACCTGCTGGTTCCCGCCGGTCATGAACGGCTCCTTGAACGGGATGTCGTTCGCGGTGTCGGTGACGAAGCCGTCGACGCTGGCGAGCTTGGCGGTGGTGCCGTTGGCCATGTTCGTGAACAGGGTCACCGCGGGTCCGGCGTTGCTCGGCCAGCCCAGCCAGCCAGAGTGGCCGATGTCCAGGTAGGTGTAGACGTTGGGGATCGCATGCAGCTTATTCAGCGCGTACTGGGTCGCCTGGATGTAGATCCCGCTCGAGTTCGCGTTGGCGCAGGCGGTGAGGTTGAGGTTGGTGACCAGGTTCGGCAGGCTGTCGGGCTCGACCACCAGCACGATGCGGACACCCGCGTACTTCGCCTGGCTCATGATGCCCGCGATCACGTCGATGTACTGGGTCTTGTACGTGTTCAGACCATCCGCGGTGAGCGGGATCTCGCCGTTCGAGGCCAGGGCGGCGCAATCGCGGCCCGGCATGTCGTAGACCACGAACTGCGCGACGATCGGCGACCCTGCATGCTGCTGCGCGAGGGCATTGTCGAGGTGCGCCTGCAGGCCGGTCTGGGTGGCGCTGCTCGGGATCGCCGCCATCCGGTCGAGCCAGACGAAGGTCGGCGTCTGCGCCACGATCTGCATCTTTGTAATCATCGCCGAGTCGGTGGTCTGGGCGATCGAGGTCTGGACCTTGGCAGCGTAGTCGGGGTTCTTGTAGACCGTGGCTCCGACGTACGGATTGTCGACGTGAGTCTGGGCGAATGCTGCCGACGGCATGACGATGCCGGCAAGGACGGCGAGCATCCCGAGTGCGGGTTTCGTGAAGATCTTCATGATTGAGCCTCCGTTTATTGCATCAGCCGTTGGAGCAGCAGCAGCTTGCCGTTGTCCCAGGTCAGCCAGTCATCGAGCAGGACGCCACCGGTGTCTCCCGAGTTCGGGTTGACAGCCCAGTAGAAGTTGTTCTTCATGTTCTTGTTGATCAGGTACGTGACGTAGGAGTCCTGCCAGAGCTTGTCGTTCTGCGCCGGCGTCGAGCTCGTGGTGTAGTGGCCGCCGAACTCGCCCGGGACGACGGTGAAGCCCTGGCCGATCAGGTGCCCGAACAGCGTGTCCCAGATCCCCGGCATGTTCGACGGATAGCTGGCATCGGAGAAGTAGCTCATCGCGGCCACGCTCGGACCGTAGGAGTGCGGGCTGAACACCAGGCGGTTCGCCGGGATGCCCGGGATGGCGGCGGCCTCGAACAGGTTCTGGCCCCAGTTGGCTGCCAGGCCGCCGGACGCCGACGCGTTGCCGACGCCCTCGACCCAGATCTGGATGTTGGGATTCACCCCGAGCACCGCCTGGCCACCCTGCGACGCCAGGCTGGACCACTGCGCCCAGGTCGCGCCGTGCGGCTCGTTCGCCAGGTCGATCCCGATCACGTTGGTGAACGTCTTCGACAGCGTGGCCAGCGTCTGCAGGTCCGCGAGCCACTTGGCGAGCGAGTACCCCGGGCACTGGGTCGGGTCGTTCGGCTCGCCGGCGCCGAGCATGGAGGTGTTGCAGGTATGGAAGTCGATCAGGACGAACATGCCCGCGGCCTGGGTATGCGAGAGCGTGTACTCGAGCGCGACTCGCCCGTCCTTGCCGCCGAGCGAGGCGAAGTCGGGGCCGTTACCCGGTCCTCCGGTGATCGCAAATCCCGGATTGATGGTCTCGGGCGACACCGGGAGCCGCAGCGCGGTGAACCCCTTGCTCTTGAAGTCGGCCAGGAAGCTGTCGAGCCCGCGGCCGGTCCACAGCCCATGCAGGACGTGATTGGAGGTCTCGAGCCCGAACCAGTTCAATCCGAACAGCTTGATCTCGCTCCCGTCCTTGAACAGCCGCTGGCCCGCCACGGTAAATCCGGTCCCGGTGTTTCCGGTTCCGATGTTGACCGTCACCGACACCGGTGCCGAGGTCGTCGCGTTGCCCGCGGCGTCGAACGCCTTCGCGGTATACGTGTGCATGCCGTTGTTGGCCGAGGTCAGCGCGACCGACGCCGAGAACGGCGCCGAGGTGTCGGTGCTCATCAGGGTGGTGCCGTCGCGGAACTCGACCCGGACGACGCCGACGTTGTCGGAGGCCGTCGCGTTCAAGTTGATCGTCCCGGCGCTGGTGACGCTGGTGCTGGACGAGCTGACCGACACGGTGGGCGGCGTGGTATCAGCTCCGCCACCGCTGCCGCTGCCGCCACCGCCGCCACCGATCGCGATCGACGTGCCGTTGATCTTCACGCTGACCACCGTCGAGCTCACGAACGTTCCGGAGCCGGGGAACCCGACGTCCCAGGTCTGTCCCGCGGTGATCGGCTGGTTCGCCAGCCAGCTCGGCTGGGTCGCCGCGCGCGCGCCGCTGGCATCCGGCGCGGCGATGTCTCCATTCCAGGGTGTCCCCGAGATCGATGCGCTCCCGCCCAGCATGAACACGACCTGGAACGAGGTGATCGGGGACGGGAAGCTGGTGTTGGTGATCCGCACGGCGCCGTTGAACCCGCCCTGCCACGCGTTCGTGGTGAGGACGTCGACGGTGACCCCGCCGCCGGACACCGCGACCTCGTCGGTCGAGGCGCCGGTGATTTCCTGACCGGCGCAGGCGCCGATCCCGAGAACCAGTCCGAGCGCCAGCACTGGCCGGCGCCGACCTTTTGCCATTGATCGAATCATGAAGATCTCCTTTCGCTATCGAGACAGCCCGGCGAGCAGCGCCGGCCTTGTGGCTACAGGGCGTCGGCGCACGTCACGTCCGTGGTTGCTCCCACGGTGAGCAGCGAGCGCTTCCGCGCCGGTGCGCCCCATCGCCCAGATCTCCGAGCACCGGGGATTTCTGTCGCGGGCATCCGCCTTGTTATCGAGGAATACCAGCGGGTTGAGGGACCCCGACAGGGGGGGCGATGAGAGCGCTCTCATCACATATGGTGATGAGAGCGCTCTCATCGCAGGGGGAATGAAAGGTCGAACACCCCGAGAACGAGCCAGGCCGGAACCAGCGGGCCAGCGGTTCAGGGAGCGCATGTGACGAGAACTCGATCCGTGCATTGAGGAGTGGAGTTCCGGGGCGACTTCCAAGCCGACTCTCGAACTCGGCCTACATTCTATCTCCGTCACCGGGAATGCAAGCTGTTTTGGCGACCATCTGGTAGGTCGGACGGTGCAGCAAATCGGGGCGCCGCGCGTCATGAACAATGGGAGTAAGCAGCACTGTCATCTCGCAATCAGTCTGTAGTTCGACCTGCGACCTGTGCCACCGCGCACACGCGATGTGGTTCGGCGGCGCCCACGCAGATCCTGCGCTATTGAAATCGGGTCAATCACCGACGACGCGCTGCATCCGACGACCACCAGCTCCGACACGAGCACCGTGGCAACGTCGCAGCATCTGCCCCGGCGAAATATGTAATTGCGCTGACCATGGCAGCGCAGCGTGAGCATGCCGTGATTCGATATGCGATTCGATGTGGCCAGTTGCTGGCCACGGTGTCCAGTAACTGGCCACGCTCGCCCAGGGGACTCACCGACAGTCCGCCCATTATTTTTCACGCGCCCTCGTCGCGGGGCACCGTGGCCGGCGGCGACGCCTAGGCAGACGCGCGGACCACCAGCTCGGTCGGGAGGATGATCGACTCGGGGTCGCCGTCGGGTTCCGACAGCCGGTGCAGGAGCAGGCGCACCATCTCCTGCCCGAGCATCTCGACCGGCTGGCGAATCGTGGTCAGCGGCGGGTCGGCGTACGCAGCGAGCGGGGCGTCATCGAAGCCCACGACCGCCACGTCCTCCGGTACCCGGCGGCCGAGGTCGTGCAGCGCACGCAGTGCTCCGATGCCCATCAGGTCGGACGCGACGAACACGCCGTCGATCTCCGGCGTGTGGTCGAGCAACAGCTTCATCTCGCGGTAGCCGGCCGCCTCCGTGAAGTCGCCGTACGCGACCCGGGTGGCCGCGTCATGGATCCCGCCGGCGCGCGTCGCGTCGACGTAGCCGCGCAGCCGGTCGACGCCGGGGCTCATGTCCATCGGACCTGCCACGGTTGCCAGGCAGCGGCGGCCGGCGGCGACGAGGTGCCGCACCGCCTCGCGGCCACCGCCCACGTTGTCGGCGTCCACGTAGTCGACGCGCCGTTCGGAGGCCGGGCGCCCCATCGCCACCATCGGGATCCCGGCGGCCGCGATCGCGGTGGGCATCGAGTCGTCGCCGTGGTGCGAGATCAGCAGCGCGCCATCGACGTGTCCGTTGCACACGTAGCGCAGCGCGCGCTCGCGCTGCTGGTCGCCACGCGCGTGGAGCAGCACGAGCTGCAGGTCGGTGCTGGACAGCGCGGCGTTCACGGCCCGCAGCACGTTGGCGAAGAACGGGTCCTCGAACACGGTGTCCGGCCGCTCGTGCATGATCAGCACGATCGTGTCCGTGCGCCGGGTGACCAGCGTCCGGGCCGCCCGGTTCGGCACGTACCCGAGCGCGCTGATCGCCTTGTTGACCGCGGCAACCACCTCCGGCGAGACCTTCGGCGACCGGTTGACGACCCGCGACACGGTCGCGCGCGATACCCCGGCCAGCTCGGCGACGATCTCGAGCGTGGGTAGACGGCGAGGCCTTCCGTCCGACGAGCCCGGCGGATCCGTGGTCGTCATGGCGGACCTCCTGCCTGGCGATGCGCCCGCATGAGGTGAGCATACCACCGGGCGCTGGACTTGAGCGTGCGACGCTGGGTGGCGAAGTCGACGTGTACGATGCCGAAGCGCATCCGGTAGCCTTCTGCCCACTCGTAGTTGTCGAGCAGCGACCATGCGAAATATCCGCGCACGTTCACCCCGTCGCGTACGGCCGCACGCACGGCGTCGATGTGGCGGGCGATGTACCCGCGGCGGGCCGGATCGTCGATCGTTCCGTCGGCGGACACGGCGTCGTGGAATGCTGCCCCGTTCTCGTGCACGTACAGCGGCACCTCGGGGTAGTCGCGGTGCAGCCGGCGCAGCAGCGCGGCGAAGCTGTGCGGGCGCACCGGCCAGCCCAGCGCGGTGACGTTGTCGCTCGCCCCCACCAGCGCGACGGCATCGCCGGGAATGAACGGGGAACGCGGGCCCGGGTCTGGCCCGGGTGCGACGATGTGCGGCGCATAGTAGTTGACGCCGATCCAGTCGATCGGCGCTGCGATCAGCTGGGCATCATTGCCAGTGATCGGCAGCCGGGCGCCGGCGCGCGCGAAGTCGCCCACCACATCGTCCGGGTAGCGGCCGCGCAGCAGCGGATCGAGGAACACCCGGATCTGCTGGCCGTCGACCAGCCGGGCCGCATCGAGCGCGCCGGGCGAGTCATCCGCCGGTTCCGCCGGGATGAGGTTCAAGCTGATGCCGACATCCATCACGCCGCGCGACCGCAGCGCGGCGGTGGCCAGACCGTGGCCGAGCAGGAGGTGGTGCACGGTGCGCACCGCGATCACCGGCGACTGGATGCCCGGGGCGTGGCGGCCGGACATGTGGCCCTCGAACGCGCTGCAGAACGGTTCGTTCAAGGTCGACCAGTGCCGCACCCGGTCGGCCAGCGCTCCGGCCACCCGATCCGCGTAGTCGGCGAAGCGGTACGCGGTGTCGCGCTCTGACCAGCCGCCCTGATCCTGCAGGTCCTGGGGCAGGTCCCAGTGGTAGAGCGTTGCCCAGGGATCGACACCGGCGGCGAGCAGCTCGTCGACCAGTCGATCATAGAAGTCGATGCCAGCCGCGTTCGCTGCCCCGCGCCCGGTCGGCACGACGCGCGGCCATGCCACCGAGAACCGGTAGGCGCGCAGGCCGAGCTCGGCCATCAGGGCCACGTCATCGACGTAGCGATGGTAGTGATCGCAAGCCGGATCACCGGACTCGCCGCCCCACGTCTTGCCGGGCGTGGCCGCGAAGGTGTCCCAGATCGACGGCCGTCGCCCATCGGCGGCAATCGCGCCCTCGATCTGGTAGGCCGAGGTTGCCGCTCCCCACACGAAGCCGGCGGGGAGCTCCGCGGCGGCGCGCGCTGCGAGAACCTCGGGATCGGTTTCGTCTCCGTCTGGCTTGGCTTGCCGGGCTGGTTCCCCGGCGATCTGAGCGAGGCTGGTCGTCATCATCCTTTTACCGCACCTTCCATGACCCCGCCGATGATCCTCCGGCCGAACAGACCGAAGACGACGAGGATCGGCAGGGTCGCGAGCGCCGTACCGGCGAGCACGAGTGTGTAGTCCATGTACTGTCCAGCGGCGAGCGTGCTGATCGCTACCTGGACGGTTGGGTTCTGCGGGCTGAGCACGATGACCGGCCACATGAAGTCGTTCCACGCCTGCATGAAGGTGAGCAGGCCCAGCACCGCCATCGCGGGCCGCAAGGCCGGGACCACGATGTGCCAGTACAGGCCCCAGCTGCTGCAGCCGTCCATCCGGCCCGCTTCCAGCAGCTCGTCCGGCACGGCCTGCACCGTGTATTGCCGCATGAACACGACCCCGAAGCCGGTCACCGCGGTCGGCACGATGACGGCGAGCAGGTGCTGCGCCCAGCCGAGCGCCTGCATCTCGATGTAGAGCGGGATGACGCCCAGCTGCACCGGACACATCATTGTGGCGATGACCACCAGCAACAGTGCGTTGCGGCCGCGAAACCGCAGCTTGGCGAACGCAAAGCCGGCCATCGAGCAGAACAGCAGCGTGCTGGCGGTGATCGAGCCGGCGACGATGATCGAGTTGAAGAGCGCCTGCGCGAACTCGACGTGATCGAACACCCGCCGGGCGTTGGCCAGGAAGTGTCCGCCGGGCAAGAACGGCGGCGGGGTCTGACCGATCGCCTCGTTGGTCTGCGAGGCGATCGTGAACGTCCAGTACACGGGGAACGACGACAGCAGGACGACGGCGATCAGGAGCGGGTAGCGGGTCAGAAGGCCGCTCGGCTCGCCGGCGGCGCCGCCCGCGACCTGGCGCCGCCGGGGCGCGCGCAGCCGGCCGAGGCCGGCCAGTGAGCCCTGCGCCACGTCGGTCATGCGGCGGCTCCGTCGGTTCCGACCGCTCGCCGGGTGATCGCGTACCCGATGGCGGCCAGCACGAAGGTCATCAGGATCATCACCCACGCGACCGCGGCGCCATAGCCCAGGTGGCCGAGGCGGAACCCCTCCTCGTACATGAACAGCGCCATGGTCTGGAACTGCCTCGCCGAGCCACCGCTGACGCTGCCCGGCGAGGTGTCGAACAGCAGCGGCTCGGTGAACAGCTGGGTCTGGCCGATCAGCGAGACCAGCGCGGTGAACGCGATCGTGGGCCGCAGCGCGGGCAGCGTGATGTGCCACAGCTGCCGCCAGGTGCCGGCGCGGTCGAGCGCCGCTGCCTCGAACAGCTCCTTCGGGATCGCCTGCATCGCCCCGAGATAGATCAGGGCGTTGTAGCCGGTCCACCGCCAGATCACCATGACCGCGATGGCGGACCGGGACGTCCAGTCCCCGCTCTGCCAGGTGATCGAGTCGATCCCGAACAGCCCGAGCACCCAGTTGACGATGCCGAAGTCGCGGCTGAAGATCTGAGCGAACACGAGGGCCACGGCCACGATCGAAGTGACGTTGGGCAGCAGCACGCCCATCCGCAGCGCGGTGCGGAACCGCAGCCTGGCGTTGAGGATGTGTGCCAGGACGAGCGCCAGCACCAGCTGCGGCACCGCGCACATCACCATCAAGAAGAAGGTGTTCTTGACCGCGTTCCAGAAGTAGTCGTCGCCGACCAGCTCGCGGTAGTTCGCCAGGCCGTTGTAGGTCTCGACCCCGGGCCTCAACAGCTCCCGGTTGGTCAGCGAGACGTACCCGGTATAGAGGATCGGGAACAGCCCGAACCCGATGAACAGCAGAAAGAACGGGGCCATGTAGATGTACGGGGAGAACCTACCGTCGGCCCGCCACAGCAGGCGCCGCACGGCGCTCGTGCGGTCCGGCCGCAGCGCCGGATGCAGGCGCGCTGCGGGGTTCGGGTGGACCGGCGCGGCCATGGTCAGCGGGTCTCCCGCCGCGGACGCTGTCGTCGATGCGGCGACCACGCCGGGCGATCATCGAGCGCCACCGGGCGAGGAGTCGGCGCCATGTTCGCCTCAGCGAGCGGCCCGAGCGGCGTCCTTGAGCGCCTGGGCGAACGATTCGTCCGGCTTCTGGCGGCCCTGCTCGACGCGCGTGATGCCGTCCTCGACCGCCTTCCGGATCGGGCCGTGCTTCTCGCCCTGGTACTGCGGCTTCAGGTTGATCGCGGATTCGCCGAAGATCTTCCCGGTCGGGGCGTTGTTGAAGAACGGGTCCTTGAAGTCTGCGACGCTCGGGTCTTGCATCGCCGGAATGGCCGACGGGAAGTTTCCAACCGTCTTGAACACGCGCACCTGCTGGGCGGGCGCGGTCAAGAACGCCGCGAGCTCGTAGGCTTCCTTCGGGTGCTTGCTCTGCGCCGGGATCGTGAGCCAGGAGCCGCCCCAGTTACCGGCGGCGCCGGGGACCGCAGCGATGTTCCACTTCCCCGCGGTGCCCGGGGCGTGCTCCTTGATGTATCCCTGCATCCAGGCCGGGCACGTGATCGTCGCGAAGTGACCCTTCTGGAACGCGGTGACCCAGTCGGGCTGCCACGCGACCAGCTTGGCGGACAGACCCTGCGCGATCGCCTTCATCGTCAGGTCCCACGCCGCCTTGATACCCGGGTTCTTGTCGACGATGATGTCGTTGGTGCCCGGCTCGTAGTAGCTCTTCTCGAGCTGGAACACCTGGCCGTTGTAGAGATTGGTGGCGGCGTCGAAGAACCCCGCGCCGGTCTTGGCCGCCTTGAACTTCATCCCGGTCTCGACGTACTTGTCCCAGGTCGGCCACAGCGCGCTGACCTGCGCCGGATCGGTGGGCAGCTTGGCCTTTTCAAACAGATCCGTGCGGTAGCACATCGCCAGGCCGCCGACGTCGGTGCCCAGGCCGATCTGCTTCTTGCCGTCCGCCGACAGCGAGCCATTCCACTTGAACGCAGCGTAGTTCTTCTGGAGATCGCCGGCGCCGAAGTCGAGCAGGTTGGCGAACTGCTCGGGCCTGGCCTTGAGCTGCGCGATGAAGCCCTCGTCGATCGCCTCGATATCGGCGGCGCCGCCGCCGGCAGCCAGGTGGTTGATCAGGTTGCTGTGATGGGTGTTGTACTCGTTGACGCTCTCGACGATCTCGATATTCGGGTGACTCTGCTGGTACTCGGCATAGAGCGGCTTGTAGCCGAACACTCCAAAATCATTGATCGTGAGCTTGATTTTCTCCGGGGGCGGGGGCGCCGGCTTGGGTTCCGGGGCCGTGATTTTTGCCGCGGCGACTGCCTTGTCCGAGCTCTGGTCCGCGGAAGATCCGCCGGCCTTGCTGCAACCGGCGCTCGCAAATACCGCGGCCAAGGCGAGGGCCAACGCCGCGACCGTGCAATCCTGCCTGCGCGCATTCATGAACATGATTCTCTTCTGCTTTCGCTGGCTTAGGAGCGGTGGGAGCGCTCTCACAAGGCGCGTCTCATGCTGCCATCGCGGCCGCGAAGAAGTCAAGTTGATTTCGTCTTGATTTCCCCGCTGCCCGCGAGCTTCGCGGAATCACGGTCGCTTGTGACAAGAGATTCGGATACTCGTGCCCGCGGCCGGTCACCAGTGTGTTCGGCGTGGAGCCCGAATATGACGCGGAGTGACGTGACGTGTTCGTGTTGGTGTATACGCCGCCGAGTCGGCGCCAGTGGCGTGCGGGGCAGCGTTCCAGAAAGCGAGCGCGGACAACGCGTGCTGCCGCGGCCGGGCGGTCGCCTTGCCGGGGATCGCGGCCGCCATGCCGATCTCGGACGCGTTGCGGCGTCGCGGCGGCGGGCTGGACCGTATCAGAGCCGGCATCGAATATCCGCTGCGCATGCTGGGGTGGATCGAGCGACCGCCGGGCGGAGATCCCGGTCGGGTCGCACTGCGACCAGTGCGCTCTCAGTCAAAAGACCGCGGTGTCGCGGCGGGGCGAGCTCCGGGGGTCGGCTCGAAGTTTTCGAGCAGGCGCACGATTTCGAGCCGGTTGGGGGTTGCGAGCGAGCGAGCGACGCGGTTGGATGACCGCGCGGGGGCTGCGGTTCTGCGCAGCGCGCATGGGTTGCGCCGGAGCCTCGCAATGAATGACAACGATGTCGGGCGTACCGGGCAGAACCTCGGCCGCTTCCTGTAACCGAGATTGCATTCATCAGGGGTCCGAGCCCCGCCCGCGGTACGGAACACGTGGTCAGCGCTGTACGCCGAGAGATCCCCAGATAGATCAGGACTCGGAATCAGAGTGTCGGCACAACACTGCAGTTCAGCTTGCCCACGGTCACACAGTCAAGGCAGAATCCCCCGGAATCCATACCTCCATTTCTCGAACAGAAGGGCTAAAGCATGAGATCCAATAGACTTCGTGGCTGTCTGGTGGTAGCGGCACTCTTCGCAGGGACCTCGAGTGCTTCCGCCCAGGACAATACCGGCGAAAAAACCGACGAGAAA
>DATAPF010000684.1:0-6510 GCA_036265355.1 Kofleriaceae bacterium
CCTAGCGCAGCTCGAACTCCTTGCAGAACGCGGCCTCGGTGGGCAGCGAGCCATCCGGATCCGGGGCGTCGAGCGGCCAGCGGCGCTGGCCCTCGTCCGGCCAGTCGTGGGTGCAGGCGTCGCGGTCGGAGCGCCAGTAGAAGCAGTCGCGGCACGCCGAGCGCAGGGCGAACCGGCGAGCCTCGTCGAGCAGCTGCTGGGTCAGCGGGAACTTCACTGCGACTGCGGGGCCTCGGCGGTCGTGCCGTGGCCCTGCGCCTCGCGCTCCGAGCCGGTCGCGGCGTGGTAACCGGCGTTGATGCCGCGCTCGAGGCGATCGACGGCGGGCTTCGCCTTCTCCTTCACGCCGTCCTTGAGATCTCGGACTTCTTCGGTGTGCCAGATCGCCCGGATGTGACCGACCAGGGTGTGCTTGCCAAGCTGCACCGTGGTCGCGAACCACGCCAGGGCGATCACGATTACCAGGTAGAAGAGGAATCGGACCATGAATCAACCGTAGCGCGCGCGTGGGCGCGCGCCAGTTTCTATTCGCCGGCGGGTCGGATCCCGTCGGTGGCGGGCTGGCTTCAGTCGGTGGCGCGCTTGATGATCAGGAATGCCACCCGCCGGTTCTTGGCCCAGGCCGCCTCGTTGTGGCGGCGATCGAGCGGCTGGGTCTCGCCATATCCCTGTGCGGTCAAGCGTTTGGAATCGACGCCCTTGTCGACCAGGTACTTCATGACCGCCTTGGCGCGGCGATCGGACAGATCGAGGTTGTAGGCGTCGTCGCCGCGTTCGTCGGTGTGGCCCTGGATCTCGACCAGCTGGATGCTCGGGTTGCCCTGCAGCGTCGCGGCGACCGCGTCGAGGATCGGGAACGACTTGGGCAGGATCACGGCCTTGTCGTATTCGAAGTAGATGACGTCGAGGATCTCGATCGAGGTGTCGGTCACCACGACCCGGCCGCGGTCGGGGCAGCCGTCCTCGTCCTGGTACCCGTTGTAGGTCTCGGGCTCGTTGGGGCACTTGTCGTCCTTGTCCGGGATCCGATCGTGATCGTTGTCGGGATCCGGGCAGCCGTCGTGGTCCTCGAAGCCGTCGAAGTCCTCGGGGTCGTTGGGGCACAGGTCGACGTTGTCGGGGATGCCGTCGCCGTCGTTGTCGGGATCCGGGCAGCCGTCCTCGTCCTGGAACCCGTCCTTGTCCTCGGGCTGATCCGGGCACTTGTCGACGTTGTCGGGGATGCCGTCGCCGTCGCGGTCGTTGTTGGCGGTGATCGGGCAGCCGTCGTTCTCCTTGGGGCCCGGGATGTCGGGGCAGCGGTCGTCGACGTCGGGCACCCCGTCGTGGTCGTTGTCGGGATCGGGGCAGCCGTCCTCGTCCTCGAAGCCGTCGAAGTCCTCCGGCTCGTCGGGGCACTTGTCGACATCGTCCTTGATGCCGTCGCCGTCGCGGTCCCCGATGTTGGGCTCGAACACGATGCCGATCATGGCGCGGAACCCCGGGTTGGCGCCCTTGTCGGGGACCAGGCCGCGGCCGACGCCGAGCGACAGGAACGAGTTGCGCGCGAGGTACAGCTTGACGCCGCCGAGCACCTCGAGCGGCTGGTAGCTGGTGTGGTCGCCGAGCGGGATCGAGCCGATCACCTCGCCAACCAGATCGAACTTCTGGCGCGACAGCGCGTAGGCGATGCCGAGCCCGAACGGGATCTCGGAGCCCGCGGTGACCGTGCCGTTGGTGATCGGCGCGCCGTCGTTGCCGGGATCGTTGTTGATGAACGTCTCGCTGCCGCGGATCCGGATCCCGGCGTTGAGCGACATCCGCAGCGCGCCGGTCCGCCCGAACTCCTTGTCGAGGATGCCCATCACCTGGGGCACGAGCTTGCCGCTGGTCATGCCGTTCGACCGGCCGGCCTCGCCGAGGAACCGGTCGGTCGGGTTCGTGGTCGGCAGGTACAGGCTGCCGACCACGCCGAGCCCGATGTGCGGCCCGCGGCTGGTCTTGAGGAACCGGGTCTTGAAGTGGAGGCCGATGTTGCCGATGCCCTGGCCATCGAGCTTGAACTGGTTCTGGCCGACGTCGGGGCCGCGATCGCCGCTCATGATCAGGAATGGCACCGACGCGCCGAACTCGAGCTCGGCGGGCCCGACGTGGAGGCCGAACGCGCCGATCAGCGTCGCGCCGATCATGTCGTCGATCGAGTAGGTGTTGCCCATGCCGTCGAGCTTGAGCAGGCTGTGGCCCCAGTCGAGCGCGCCGAGCCCGAACGAGATCTCCTTGTCGCCCAGGACCTGCGAGGCGTTGACCGTGATGTAGCCGCGCGAGTCCATCGCCGGGCGAAATGCGTTGAGATCGACGTTGCCGGCGGGCTCCGCGACCGCGAGCGTGGACACCCCGATGGCCCCCGCGGCGCCCAGGACGGCGGCAACAACGCAGGCTCGGATCGTGCGAACGGACATTGTCGCCTCCGGACGCCCAGGGTCATGCCCCGGGGCCCCGCTCGTTGTAAACCAAACCCGCCAGTCGGTCAAATTACCGGAGGTACAAGCGTTTTCCGCGGCGCGCCGGGCGCGACCCGATCACGGGAGCGCGATGTTTTCCTGCTGGCAGCGCTGGACCAGCGGCGGCTGGAACTGCGGCGAGACCCGGCCATAGTACTGCTTGGCGACCCCCGCGTCGTGCGCCGCGCACGCGTAGGTCACCGCCATGCGGTACATGCGGTCGTTCTGCTTGCAGCCGAGCGCCTTGACCACGAGCGAGAGCGCCGACTTCGAGAACCCGGCGCTGAACTGGTTGGCCGCCTGCGACATGTAATCGTCGACGAGGATGGTGTCGCAGGTCGGGCCCTTGGGCGAGGTGTCTCCCGGCGGCGGCGGGTTGGCAGGCGGGTTGCTGACCACCGGCGGACGCGCGACCTCGGGGCCCGGCGCGCTGGCCGTCCGGTCCACGCACTTGGCCGCGACCCCCGCCACCGCGGCGGCGACGGCCGCGGTGCTGGACCCGTTGACCTGGGCCTGCAGGCGCTTGACCCCCGCGCAATCGCTCTTGGCGACCAGGGCCTGCGCCTTGCGCCGGTTCTCGTCGACCACCTTGGCCTCGGCGGTGCGGAACGCCTCGCTCGAGGTCGAGGAGTAGAACGAGTCGGTGCCGATCGCCTTGATCTGCTTCTGCGCCTCGCGCAGGTTGCCTTCGGCGAGCGCGTCCTTGAGCTTGGCGGCGGCGAGCGAGGCGTTGGTCTCCTTCACGGCCTTCTGGCGAAACTCCTCGGCCTTGGTGGCAACCGAGCGGTCCTTGGCCGCCAGCCCCACCAGGTCGGCCGCACAGTCGTGGAGGTCCTGCCACTTCTGGTTGACCTCCAGCTCGGCGCACCGCGCGGCCGCGGCCTTGGCGTCGCCGGACTTCGCGGTCGCCGCGGCAGGCTCGACGGTCCTCGGTCCCGGCGACCCCGAGCCCGCGGCGTCCTCGGGGACCTGCGCGGCGGGCACCGCCGCGGCAGCCGTGTCGACCGGGGCGGGCGTATCGTCGGCGTCGAGCGCGACGCCGCCGGCTCCCCCGCCCGCGTTTCCGGTCACGCTGCCGCGCCGGTTCGAGTCGCCCGTGGTCTGGCGCCAGGTGTAGACCGCAACGCTGGCGACCAGCACGACGATCGCGGCGATCAGCGCGACCACCAGGCCGCGCCGGCCGCCGGCCTCGGGGACGTCGGTGATCACCGCGTCGCGCGCGAACACGAAGTCCTCGCCGGCCTCGACGAAGCGCAGCCGGACGTGGCCGAGGTCGATCACGTCGCCGCGCCGCAGCTCGACCTTGCCGTAGTCCGAGCCGTTGACCCGCACGCCGTTGGACGACTGCAGATCGCTGATCGTGTAGCGGCCGGTCTCGGGCTCGCGGACCAGCTTGGCGTGGTTCCGGCTGATCGAGCGGTGGTTGACGACGATGTCGTTCTCGTCGGTGCGGCCGATGATCATCTGCGGCCGCGACAGCTCGAACTCCTTGCCGGCGAAGTTCGACGACAGCACGACCAGCTTGCCGTAGCCGCCCGGCGCGGTCATCGCCGCGACCGCCGCCGCGGTGGCCGGCCCGACGCTGCGGCCCGGATCGGTGTCCGACATCGCGACCATCGTGCGGTTCGGCCGGTTCAGATCGCCGATCATCGGCGGCACCGTCGGCACCGGGGTCGCGATCGCCGGTGCGGTCACCCCCGTGCCCAGCGGGGGCGCGACCGCGGGCATCGAGTCGGTCGGCCCGGCCTCGACCCGCTCGATCGGCGTGGTCCGCGAGTCGTCGACCTGATCGAGGCCCTCGGCCTTGAGGTACAGCTTGTAGTCGCCGATCTGGACCTGGTCGCTGACCCGCAGCGACACGCGCTCGGCGATCCGCGCGTTGTTGACCCGGATGCCGTTGTAGCTGCCGAGGTCCTCGATGTGGACCTCGCCGTTGTTGCGCAGGATGCGGGCGTGGCGGCGCGACACGTTCCGCTCGGTCAGCCGGATCGTGTTGCCTTCCTTGCGGCCGATCGTGATCTCATCGCGGATCAGAGGGACGATCGTCGTCTTACCCTCGTCGTCCTGGATCACCAGCTTGAACATCGTCGGATTGCGTCCCCGCGGTTAGCGTTGCCTAAACGCCCACGTTCGTTGGTTGTACCAGTCCAAGCTTCTGTAAAACAACTGTCACACCGACTACTTGCTACCGCTTCTGAGCGCCTGCCGGGCCAGCCGGAGCGCCGCCGCCAGCTGTGGATCCTCGGCGGGTGGCTTGATTGTGGCATCGTTTCCGGGGCCCGCGCCACTACCGTTGCTTCCGCCTGCCACGATCTCTTCCGGAGCGAACGGCTCGACCAGGACATCGGGTGTTATCCCGTTGGATTCTAGCAACTTACCCGCCGGTGTGTAATACCGCGCAGTGGTCAGCTTGAGCCCGGAGCCGTCGTCGAGATCGTAGAACGTCTGGACGGTTCCCTTGCCGTAGGTCTGCACGCCCACGAGCTGCGCGCGGCCCTGATCGTGGAGCGCCGCTGCGAGGATCTCGGCGGCCGATGCCGTGCCCTGGTCGACCAGCGCGATCACCGGGACACCGACCGCGACGCCGCCCTTGTGCGCGACCTGGGTCTCGACGCTGCCGTGCCGGCCGCGGATCGTGACGATCGTCCCGGTGTCGAGGAACTGGTCGGCGACCGCGATCGACTGGTCGACCAGGCCGCCCGGGTCGTTGCGCAGGTCGAGGACGAGCGCGTCGAGCGCGCCCTGCTGGCGGAGCTTGGTCAGCGCCGCGAGCACGTCGGCCGAGGTCGCCTCCGAGAACCGGGTGATCGCGAGGTAGCCGATCCGCCGGTCGAGCACGTCGTGGCGCACGGTCGGCTGCTTGACCTGGGCGCGGACCACCGTGAACGGCCTGGGCTCGCGCCAGCCGGTGCGCAGGACGCTGATCGTGATCCGGGTGCCGGACGCGCCGCGCAGCCGCGCCTCCCAGGCCCCGGCGTCGCGCTTCTCGCGGCCGGCCTCGGCGGTGGCCTCGCCGTCGATCGCGACGACCGCGTCGTCGAGCTGGAGCCCGGCGAGATCGGCGGGCGAGCCATGCACGACCGCGTCGATCGTCGGGTACGGCGGCACGGCCGGCCGCGCGTCATCGACCTCGCCGGGCGCCAGCGTCACGCCGACGCCGCCGAACTCGCCCTCGGTGTCCTGGCGCAGGTGCTGGTAGCGGCTCGGCGGCAGGAACGTCGAGTGCGGATCGAGGTTGTGGAGCATGCCGCGGGTGGCGTCGTACAGCAGCTTGCGCTCGTCGATCGGGTCGACGTAGTTGGCCTCGACCGTCGCGAGCGCCTGGGCGAACGCGTCGATCGACTTGAACCGCGCCACGTCGGCGTGCGGTACGGCGTGAGCCGCGATTGCGCAGGCGGCTGCGGCACCCGCGACGAACGCGGCGGCATGCGATGCGCGCGACACCGGATCAGTCTAGAGCATGTCGCGGCCGGGTGCTGCGGGCGGCGCGGCGCGGGATGCGGGTGGTGTTGCGCGAGGCGCGTCCGACGCGGGGTGCGCGGCCGCGGTGTTGCGCGGCGCGGGGTGCGCGGGCGCACGGATCGCCGGGCCGGCGAGCAGCGGTTCCGGATCGATCGGCAGGCCGCCGGGGCCGAGCTTGACCCGGATCTCCAGGTAGACGCGGTGACGCGCCGCACGTCCGAGCCGGTCGCCCGCCGCGATCGGCGCGCCGACCGGCGCCGCGACCTCGCCGAGCTTGCCGATCACCGCGACGAAGTCGCCGCAGTCGAGGATCACGCCCTGATCGAGGCCGCGGATCGGCCCCGCGTAGCGCACCGTGCCGGCGGCGGGCGCGGTGACCGGGCTGTGATCGTCGACCTCGAGGTCGATCCCGCGGCGCGCCAGCGTCGCCTTCGAGCGCTCGTGCGCCAGCGTGCCGAAGTGGCGCGCGATCGTGCCGGGCGCGGGGCGGGCGAGCTCGCCGGGCAGCGCGACCGCGGGCAGCCGCGCGAGCTCGCCGGCGACCCGATCGCGCGCGCCGCGCAGCCGG
>DATAPF010000685.1:0-19003 GCA_036265355.1 Kofleriaceae bacterium
GATTCGTCGCGCTCGATCGGATCGGTCGCGGCGGGATGGGGACGGTGTACACGGCCTACGATCCCGAGCTGGATCGCAACATCGCGCTCAAGATCCTGCATCACCAGGCCCGGACCGAGGACCGCGCGCGCGCGCAGATCCTGGCCGAAGCCCAGGCGATGGCGCGGATCAGCCACCCTGGCGTGGTGGCGATCTACGAGGTCGGGACGTTCCGTGATCGCGTGTTCGCCGCGATGGAGCTGGTCGAGGGCACCACGTTGCGGGTGTGGATCACCGAGCGGCCGCGCAGCTGGGACGAGGTCGTCGCGGTGTTCCTGCTCGCCGGCGAGGGGCTTGCCGCCGCGCATGCCGCGGGCGTGGTCCACCGCGATTTCAAGCCGGAGAACGTCTTGCTCGGTCGCGACGGCCGCGTCAAGGTCAGCGACTTCGGACTGTCCAGCCTGTCGCCGGCGGGCGATGGCGTCGTGGCCGGGACGCCGGGATATCTGCCGGTCGAGGCGCTGCGGGGCGAGGCAGTCGATCACCGCGCCGATCAGTTCGCGTTCTGCGTGGCGCTGTACGAGGCGCTGCATGGCCGCCGGCCGTTCTCCGCGCGGACGGCGGACGACCTCGCCGCCGAGGTCCGGCGCGGGCCGGTCCTCGATCGGCGGACGCGCGGTGTCCCGAAGCGGCTGGACCCGATCGTGCGTCGCGGCCTCGCGCTCGCGCCCGAGGATCGCCACCCGTCCATGCGCGAGCTGCTCGATGCGCTTCGCCGCAGGGCTTCGAGACGCCGCGCGCGGCGGGAGGCGGCGACGACGCTCGTGGCCGCGGTGGTGCTCGGGGTCATCGCGGTGCTGGCCGTCGAGCTGGCGCGCGAGCACGGCCCGGCGGCCGACTCGTCGGCGTGCGAGCACAGCCCCGAGGCCGAGATGGCAAGCGCGTGGTCGCCCGCGCAGCGCGCGAGCCTGATGCAGCGCTTCGCGGGGAGTCCGGACCTCGGCGGATGGCTCGACGAGCTGGATGGCTTCGCCGCGCGATGGGTCCGTGAGTACCGCAGCGCATGCACGAGCCCGCGCGGGCCCCAGATCTTTGCCAAGCTGGCGTGCTTGCTCGGCGAGCGCGACCAGGTCGCCGGGTTCATCGAGCATGGGTTCATCGAGCAGGTGTTGACCCCGCCACGCTCGATCCTCGAGGCCAACCCGATCGGCGAGATGCCGCGCCTGGAGGCGTGCGACGGCGAATCCCCCGTGATCCCTGCCGTGCTGCCCGCCGACCCGGTGAGGCGCGCGAAGATCCTGGCGCTGCACGTCAAGTTCAGCCGCGAATGGGTGACACCTCAAGACCAGATGCTCGCCGAGATGCCCGGCCTGCTTGCCGAGGCCGAAGCGCTGCGCTGGGATCCGATCCTCGCCGAAGCACACGAAGCTTTCGGGGACACCATCGCCCGTTCGTTCACGCGATGGGACCTCGCTCGAGACCACCTTCAGAAAGCGATCCAGCTCGCGCTTCGCTCGCACGACTATCGATCCGAAGCCACCCTCTGGGCCAGGCGGCTGTGGTGCGAGTACCATGCGGCGAGCGAGCCGGCGAATCCCGAGCACGTCGGCTACCTGATCGAGCAAGCCTATGTCGCGGTTCACCATGCCGGCGACAATCCCCTGGCGCGCGCGCGCATCCAGTGGCCGGAGGCCTACCTCCGATGGTCGGCAGACCACGTCCATGACGATATGCTCGCGAGGCTGACGACCGCGCGCACGCTCGCACTGTCCGGGCGCGACTTTGTCTTCGCCACGGAGATTGCGAGCACCATGGCGGGGGTGCTGGCAGACCGCAACCGACCCGGCGATCTCGACGCGGGATGGCAGCTGCTCGTCGATACCCTGAGCGCTGCGACGGCCAGCGGGTTGTCGGAGGTCAAGCTGCATGACATGCCGGACTTCCAGTCGTTCCCTGCGGCGTCCCGGGGCAACGCGTTCTTGCGCGGCGATCTCGCGGTCGCGCACGCGTGGGACGATCGCGTGGGGGCCCCGAAGTCGCCCGACGGTGCCGTCGCGCTCCAGGGCCGCGTCATCGACCTCCATGGCAACCCCGTGGCCGGGGCGAGCGTCGTCGCATGGAGGGGCACCCTCGAGGGCGACGCCACGCGAGCGTATCTGCGCGTGCCCGACGGGCAGGATCCCCACGCAACCTACACGGGTACGGCGCCCCCCGCGTACCACCGGGCGGGCTTCGACGCGGACGTGGCGACCACCGACGCCAGCGGCGGGTTCACGGTACGCGCCGTTCCCGACGGCGGGATCCTCGCCGAGCTCGGCGATCGACGATCGCAGCCGCGTCCGATCGGCCACGGAGCGATCGTGCTGCAGCTCGAGCCCACGCGCACGATCGAGGGCCGGCTCACCTCCGACGACGAGGTCCTGTCCGGAATCGTGATCTCCGCGCACTACCAGCTCGGTCCCACGCTGGCATGGCGTTGCACGGCGCCGGTTCGCCGGTTGCACGACTACCACCTCGGTGGCCTACCCGCGGGCCACGCGAGCCTGCGCCTCGATGACTGGCTCAGACTCGGGGTGCGCAAGGTGGAAGCCGGCCCGGTGCGCGACGGGGCCGAGCCACGGTGGCCCGTGGGACCGGGCCTCGATGTGATCGTCCGCGGCGGCTCTCCGGTCACGCCCTGGATCTACGTCCTGCGCGGCCACCTGACCGCGCAGACGACCGCCGACCTCGACCGGCTGGTCGACGGCGCCGCGGACGCGACGGTCATGCCTGCGTTCGGGGTCGGCGCCGCCGGCCGGACCGCCGAAGCCATGAGGTACTACCAGCGCGGTGATCGCCATCGCGTCGTGCCGGGCAATGCCCCCGGTCACGTCACCGTGTGTGTGGCCGACGCCGAGCCGACAGCTCCCACGATGTGCCAGACGATCGAGATCTCCAGGATCACACCCGACGTTCGCGATGGCCACGGCATCTATCCGGCCATTCCGGTGATCTTTCAGCGCTGACCGACCATGCGGGGTGGATCGGCAGAAGCCGCTTCCCGATGCCGAGTCGCCGGTGCATGGCGTCATCGCGACTGCATCACGGCCGCGGACTTCAGCGATTCACTTCAAAGGCTCGCCGGTGACAGGCCCGCCCAGCCAAAGCCCGGCGCGTGCAGCCAGTTGGCGATCGCGTTGAACCCGCCGCCGGTCGAGGTGGCGACGAGCAGGTCGATACTCGCCCCGTCGACGCCGTCGCCGATCGCGCCGATGTCCCAGCGACCGTCGCCGTTGAAGTCGCCCGCCACCGGCTTCATGCCAGCCCAGCCGAACCCGTCCGCATGGCGCCAGTTGGCGATCGGGTTGAAGCTCGCGCCGGTCGAGGTGGCGACGAGCAGATCCACACTGTGGCCATCGACCCCATTGCCGATCGCGGCGATGTCCCACCGGCCGTCGCCGTTGAAGTCGCCCGCCACCGGCATCATGCCACCCCAGCCGAACCCGTCTGCATGGCGCCAGTTGCCGATCGGGTTGAAGCTCGCGCCGGTCGAGGTGGCGACGAGCAGATCCACACTGTGGCCATCGACCCCGTTGCCGATCGCGGCGATGTCCCACCGGCCGTCGCCGTTGAAGTCACCGGCCACCGGCATCATGCCACCCCAGCCGAACCCGTCCGCGTGCCGCCAGTTGCCGATCGGGTTGAAGCTCGCGCCGGTCGAGGTGGCGACGAGCAGATCGACGCTGTGCCCGTCCACGCCGTTGCCGATCGCGGCGATGTCCCACCGGCCGTCGCCGTTGAAGTCGCCGGCGACCACCTTCATGCCGCCCCAGCCGAACCCATCGGCGTGTCGCCAGTTCGCGACCGGCGCAAAGCCGCCGCTGCCGTCGGCCAGTGCCACCAGCAGATCGACGCTGTGGCCGTCCACGCCGTTGCCGATCGCGGCGATGTCCCACCGGCCATCGCCGTTGAAGTCGCCGGCGACCACCTTCATGCCGCCCCAGCCGAAGCCGCTCGCGTGCCGTCTGTTCGCGAGCCCGTCGAAGCCCTGGCCATTCGACCGCGCCACCAGGAGGTCGACGCCATCCGCGGCGTCGCCAACAGCGAGGATGTCACTCGCTCCCCCCGTCGATGAGGTGCCGATCATGTTGTTGTATCGGATCGGAAGGAAACCGTTGGCGATGTACCAGCTGCGCGATCGTATGACGTGATTGGCGGGCGTGCCGGACTGGTTCTCCTGATAGATCCACATCTGCGTTCGCGAACCATCGGTCCAGCGATCGAACAGGACGATGTGCCCGTACGCAACGCCGAGGATCGCATCGCCGGCCAGAAGTTCGTCATAGCCGATGTACGTCTTACCCGAGTAGGACCCAAAATCCCCGGTATTGAGATCCCAGCCATTGGACTTCTTCGGTAGATGCCAGGCCATCGACACAAAGCCCGAGCAGTCGGGCCGGTAGTTATGGCCATCGCCGTCCCCGAACGCGAGAGCCTGGTCCTGGCTGTACATCACACCAAGATCGACCCAGCGCTGCGCACGTGCGAGCGCCTCGCCGCGCGAGACTGCACCGCCGACGGTCGAGGCCGACATCGCCTCGCTGGTGCCACGGCTGGCGTCCTGGTCATCGGACGTGCCGCATGCGATCAGCAGTGTGCACGCAAGCAGCTGGCCGATGCGCGGCGCGATTCTCGCGCGTCCCGCGGACGACAGACCTATCAATTCTGGAATTCTCACGTTTTCTCCCTGGATAAAATTTGATTCGACATGGAGTGCACCCGGAGCTGTCGCGGCGTGACAATCCATCGACCTGCGCCGTGCTGAATGACCAGCTGAAGCGCGTCGATGCCCGGGTACGCAAGCCGGCGAGGAATGTCGCGCACCCCGCGCGGCATGCCAGCGAATGTCAGGATGCGCAGTGCGCGACTATCAGATCAGCTGAGCGCAATCTGTGGCGCCTGCGGTTGCAGAGCTGTGCGCGACGCGAGGCGGGTGTCCGGTCACACGGATTTCGGCGTCAGCAGCCAGCGCAGGAGCTCCAGCTCGGCGCGATGGTCGGGCGATTCGTCGCGCACGATCGGACCGACCATCAAGCGCGACGGCGCCAGCTCGAGCGGCGGCCGATCACAGCCCGAACGCCAGGAGGACCCGACCCGGGATGCCGAACCAGGTGTAGTACCCCGACTGGACGTAGAGCATGCCGTGGGCGACGACGGCGCCGCCGTGGCCGGACAGGGCGCCACCCGATCCGGTCACGTGGTTGACGCCGCTGAACTCGCGGACCGTGTCGTATTGCCAGAGGATCTCGCCGTCCTCCGCGCTCGTGGCCGCGGTGGTGCTCGGGGTCATCGCGGTGCTGGCCGTCGAGCTCGCACGCGAGCCCGCCCCGGCGGGCGACTCGTCGGCGTGCCCGCACAGCCCCGAGGCCGAGATGGCGAGCGCGTGGTCGCCCGCGGTGCGCGCGAGCCTGTTGCAACGCCTCGCGGGGGGGGAGAACCTCGGTGACTGGCTCTACGAGCTGGACGGCTTCGCCGCGCGATGGATCCGCGACTACCGCAGCGCATGTACGAGCCCGCACGGGGCCCGGATCGTTGCCAAGCGAGGGTGCTTGCTCGGGCAGCGCGACCGGGTCGCCGGGCTCCTCGCGCAGTTGTTGACCCTGCCACGCTCGATGGAACTGCCGATGCAACCGAGCGAAGAGATGCCGAGCGTGGAGGCGTGCGACGGCGAATCCCCCGTGGCCCCTTCTACGCTGCCCGCCGACCCGGTGAGGCGCGCGAAGATCCTGGCAGTGCACGCCAAGCTCGCCCGCTCCTGGCTGTCACCTCTCGAGCAGATGCCCGACCTGCTCGCCGAGATGCCCGGCCTGGTCGTCGAGGCCGAAGCGCTGGGCTGGGATCGGATCTTCATCGAAGCGCACCTCGCTTTCGGGCTCGCCGCCGAGCGCTCGGCCACGCGATGGGAGCTCGCTCGAGACCACTACCAGAAAGCGATCCAGATCGCGCTTCGCTCGCACGACTATCAATCCGAAGCCGAGATCTGGGACAAGCGGCTGTGGAGCGAATTCCATGCGGCGAGCGAGCCGGCGAATCCCGCGGACGTCGCGTCCCTGATCGAGCAAGCGTATGCCGCGGTTCACCATGCCGGCGACGGTGCCCTGCGGCTTGGGCGCATCAAGAAAGCGGAGGCCTTTCTCCGGTGGTCGGCAGACCACGTCCATGACGATGCGCTCGCGAGCCTGGGCGCAGCGCGCGCGCTCGCGCTGTCCGGGCGCGACTTCGTCCAGGCCATGGGAATCGCGAGCGACATGGCGGCGATGCTGGCAGACCGCAACCGGCCCGGCGATCTCGACGCGGGATGGCAGCTGCTCGTCGATACCGTGCGCGCCGTGACAGCCACCGGATTGTCGGAGGTCAACCTGCTACGTGACAACTCCTGGATCAACGCCCAATTCCGGGCCAACGCATTCTTGCGCGGCGATCTCGCGGTCGCGCACGCGTGGGACGATCGCGAGGGCGGCCCGAAGCCCCCCGAAGGTGCAGTCGTGCTCCGCAGCCGCGTCATCGACCTCCATGGCACCCCCGTGGCCGGGGCGACCGTCGTGGCATGGAGTGGCAGTCTCCAGGGCGACGCCGCGCGAGCGTATCTGCGAGTGCCCGGCGCGAGGAGTCCCGGTGTGCACTACTACTCGGGCACCGCGCCGGCCGCGTACCATCAAGCCGGCTTCGAAGCGGACGTGGCGACCACCGGCGCCGACGGCGGGTTCACGGTACGCGCGGTGCCCGACGGTGGGATCATCGCCGAGCTCGGCGATCGGCGATCGCAGCCGCGCCCGATCGGCCACGGAGAGATCGTGCTGCGGCTCGAACCCACGCACACGATCGAGGGCCGCGTCACCGCTGACGACGAGGTCCTGTCGGGGATCCTGATCTCCGCGCACTACCAGCTCGGTCCCAGTCTCACGTGGGATTGCACGACCACGGTGGGCCGGTTGCACGACTACCGCCTCGGCGGCCTGCCCGCGGGCCACGCGACGCTGCGCCTCGATAGCTGGTTCACGACGCCCTGGTACATGGACGGGATGCACAAGGTGGAGGCGGGCTCGGTGCGCGACGGCGCCGAGTCGCGGTGGCCCGTGGGCCCGGCCTTCGATGTGATCGTCCGCGGCGGATCTTCTGTCACGCCCTGGGTCTATGTCCTGCCCGGCTACCTGACCGCCAAGACGACCGGCGATCTCGGCCGGCTCGTCGACCGCGCCGCGGACGCGACGGTCATGCCTGCGTACGTGGTCGGCGCCGGCGACCGGACCGCCGAAGGCACGCGGTACTACCAGCGCGGCGATCGCCATCGCGTCACGCCCGGTCACTCCCCCGGTCCGGTCACCGTGTGTGTGGCCGACGCCGAGCCGACCTCTCCGGCGATCTGCCAGACGATCGAGATCCCCAGGACCGCACCCGACGTCCGCGAGGGCCGCGGCATCTATCCGGCCGTTCCAGTGGTCTTTCAGCGCTGACCGCGGCGGCCGGCGTCAGCGGGCGAGCGAGGTGAGCTCGGCGGTCGAGAAGAAGAACGCGATCTCGGTCTTCGCGGTATCGGGGGCGTCGGAGCCGTGCACGGCGTTGCGCTCGATGTTGGTGGCGAACTCCTTGCGGATCGTGCCGGGGTCGGCCTTCTCCGGGTTGGTGGCGCCCATGACCTCGCGGTTCTTCGCGATCGCGTTCTCGCCTTCGAGGACCTGGACGATGACCGGGCCCTCGGTCATGAACTTGACGAGGTCGGTGTAGAACGGACGGTCCTTGTGGACGGCGTAGAACACCCGGGCCTGGAGCTCGCTGAGCCGAACCATCTTGGACGCGACGACGCGCAGCCCGGCGGCTTCGAGCTTGGCGGTGACCCCGCCGATCACGTTCTTGGCGACGGCGTCGGGCTTGATGATCGAGAACGTACGTTCAATGGCCATGGCGACTCCTGGAGGTCGGAAGCTATCCAAGGGGGGCTGCAGGGTCAATGCGACACCGCAGTGATCAGGTCAGCAGCTTGGCGAGCGTCGAGCCCATCTCCGCGGGGGTCGGCGCGACCGCGATGCGGGCGGCCTTGAGCGCGGCGATCTTGTCGGCCGCCGCGCCCTTGCCGCCCGAGATGATCGCGCCGGCGTGGCCCATCCGCTTGCCCGGCGGCGCGGTCTGCCCGCCGATGAACGCCGCGACCGGCTTTCTGACGCAGTCCTTGATGAACCCGGCGGCGCGCTCCTCGGAGTCGCCGCCGATCTCGCCGATCATGAAGATCGACGACGTCCCGGGGTCCTCGGCGAACCACATCAGCGCGTCGATGAAGTCGGTGCCCTTGACCGGATCGCCGCCGATCCCGATCGCGGTCGACTGGCCGAGGCCCAGCGCGGTCAGCTGGTGGACGACCTCGTAGGTCAGCGTGCCCGAGCGCGACACCACACCGACGCCGCCCGGCTTGTGGATGTAGCCCGGCATGATGCCGACCTTGCACTGGCCCGGCGTGATCACGCCCGGGCAGTTGGGGCCGATCAGCACGACCTCGGGGTGGTCGTGGTCGAGCACGTACTTGACCTTGACCATGTCGCGCGCCGGGATGCCCTCGGTGATCGCGATGATCGTGGTGATCCCCGCGGCCGCGGCCTCGAGGATCGCGTCGGCCGCGCCAGGCGGCGGCACGTAGATCACCGACGTGTTGGCGCCGTGGCGGGCCACGGTCTCCGCGACGGTGTCGTAGATCGGCAGCTGCTCGAGCCCGGCGACCTTGCTGCCGCCCTTGCCCGGCTTGACGCCGGCGACGACCTGGGTGCCGTACTCGATCATCTGCTTGGCGTGGAACGCGCCCGCCGAGCCCACGCCCTGGACGACGAGCCGCGTGTCGTATCCGACCAGGACGCTCATGTTACCTGGCCTCCTTGGCGGCCTTGACCACCTTCTGCGCGCCGTCGGCCATGTCGGCCGCGGCGAGGATGTTGAGCTTGCTCTCGGCGAGCATCTTCTTGCCGAGCTCGACGTTGGTGCCCTCGAGCCGGACCACCAGCGGGACCTGGAGGCCGACCTCCTTGACCGCGGCGATCACGCCCTGCGCGATCGTGTCGCACTTCATGATCCCGCCGAAGATGTTGACGAAGATCGCCTTGACGTCGGGATCGCGGGTGATGATCTTGAACGCTGCGGTGACCTTCTCCGCGGTCGCGCCGCCGCCGACGTCGAGGAAGTTGGCCGGGGCGCCGCCGTAGAACTTGATGATGTCCATGGTCGACATCGCCAGCCCCGCGCCGTTGACCATGCAGCCGATGTTGCCGTCGAGCGAGATGTACGACAGGTCCCACTTCTTGGCCTCGGCCTCGGCCGCGTCCTCCTCGCTGGGGTCGCGCCAGTCCTCGAGCTCGGGGTGGCGGTACAGCGCGTTGTCGTCGAAGTTGATCTTGGCGTCGAGCGCCAGCACCCGGCCGTCGGCCGTGGTGATCAGCGGGTTGATCTCGAGCAGCGAGCAGTCCATGTCGTCGTAGCACCGGGTCAGCGGCCGGAGAAAGCCGGCGAGCGCATCTGCGGCCTTGCCGGTCAACCCGAGCTCGTGGGCGAGCTGGCGCGACTGCCAGTCCTGCCAGCCGGTCGCGGGGTCGATCGCATGCTTCAAGATCTTCTCGGGGTGCGTGGCGGCGACCTCCTCGATGTCCATCCCACCCTCGGTCGACGCCATCACCGTGACCCGGCCGGTCGCGCGGTCGAGCAGCATGCCGAGGTAGTACTCGTGCTCGATCGCCAGGCCTTGCTCGACCAGCAGGCGCTGGACCTTCTTGCCCTCGGGGCCGGTCTGCGGCGTGACCAGCTGCATGCCGAAGATCTTCCTGACCGCGGCCTCGGCGTCGGCCCGGGTCTTGGCGACCTTGACGCCGCCGCCCTTGCCGCGGCCGCCGGCGTGGATCTGCGCCTTGACGACCACCACGTCGGTGCCTGCGTCGGCTTGCACCTTGGGGATCGCCGCGAGCGCCTCCTCGACCGTCATCGCCGGGATGCCGATCGGTACGGGCACCCCGTACTTCCGGAACAGTTGTTTGCCCTGATACTCGTGGATCTTCATCGCGCCCCGCGGTGTACCACGGCGGCGCGGCGATCAGGTCGCGGGGTGAACCCGGGCCTCGGGCAATCCGCCCGCGCCGGCCGCCGGCCCGGCCTCGCGGTGCCGCGGCCACCAGATGTACACGGCCCACGCGAAGGTCAGGGGCAGCGAGGTCATCGCGATCCGCGGGTCGAGGTGATCGAGCAGCACGCCGAGCAGCGGCGCCGACCACAGATCGCCGAACAGGTGGATCGCGAAGATCTGCGCTGCGATCGCGCTGGCGCGGCGCTCGGACGGCACCGAGCGCAGGCACACGATGCTGACCGGCGAGGTCGTCACGAACAGCGCGGTGTCGACGACGAATGACACCAGGAAGAACGCCAGCGGCCTGGGCAAAAAGAACCCGATCAGCGACACCGGCGCCGCGACCGCCATGCCGATCGCGCAGATCTTGAGCAGCGCGTTGACCGCGCGCCGGTTGTTGGGCGCGTCGTGGGGCGTGTCGTGCGTGACGCCGTTCCGGCTCAGCGCGCGGTTGGCGTAGCGCCCGCCGATCAGCGTGCCGAGCGTGCCGCCGGCGATCAGCACGACGCCGAACCACAGGTTCGCGGACCCGACGTCGAGGCCCTTGAACTGGTTCTGCACGAAGCTCGGCGCGTAGTACGAGAACCCAGCGACCGCGGCGGTGAACGCGCAGTACCCGAGCACGCCGCGGCGCAGCTGCGGGATCCGCGCGAGCTCGCGCAGCCCATCGATCAGCCTGGCCTGGGCGTGGAGCAGCTTGCGCGACGGCTCGGCGATCGCCAGACAGGTCAGCGCGAGCGCGATGCCGGGGCCGCCGACCAGGAGGAACGACGCGCGCCAGCCGGCGATCAGGTCGTGGCCCATGTGGGCTTCCCATTGCTTGGCGATCTGGCCGCCGAAGATGTAGCCCAGCGCGTAGCCCAGGGGGACGGCGAGGTAGAACACCGACAGCGCCGAGCCCTTGCGCTCCGCCGGCGTGATGTCGTCGATGATCGTCGGCGCCAGCACCGCGAAGCTGGCCTCGCCCACGCCGACGACGATCCGGGCGGCGAGCAGGGTCCAGAACCCGGTGGCGAGGCCGCTGGCGACGGTCGCCGCGCTCCAGATCAGGACGCCGAGCGCGATCATGCGCTTGCGCACGCCCTTGTCCGCCCGTGCACCGAACAGCGGACATGTCAGGAAGTATCCGATGAGGAACGCCGTGTTGAGCGCCCCGGCCTGGGCATTCGACAGGTCCAGCTGCTCCGTCATCGGCTTCAACACCGCCGCGATCACCGCGCGATCGATGAAGTTGAGGAAGTTGAGCGCCGTGAGCAGTACCAGGATGGCTCTGCGACCCCGAATCATCGCGACCAGCCTATCATCATGAAGGTGTCAGACGCACCAGCCGGCCAGCCAGTCTTGACCGGTCTCGTCGGTGCGATGTCTAGTACCGCCTGCCCGACCTTGCCGACATCGACCCGTTCCACGAGGAGTCACGCCATGCGGATCCCCCCGGCAACCCGCTTGCTGCAAGCGATGCTGATGCTGACCGCAGCCCACGCCGCCGTGCTCGCAGCCCCGCCGGGGATGCGCGTCGTCGACGGCCGCTACAGGCTGTCGACCATCGTCAAGGACACCGCGTTCGCGGGCGTCAACGGCGCGACGATCGGCGGCGACGGCGCGCTCTACGTCGTCCACACCGGCGACGGCACCACGACCCGGATCGACCTCAAGACCCTGGCGGCGACCGAGTTCGTCCACCCCTACCAGGGCGTGTTCATCTCGGACGACATCACCAGCGACGGCAAGGGCACGTTCTACTCGACCGGCACGACGCCGCTGGTCGGCGAGGTCTACCGGATCGACGCCGCCGGCCACAAGACCGTGATCGCGCGCGGCCTGACCGCCCCCAACGGCATCCAGTTCAACAAGAAGACCGGCCGGCTGTTCATCACCGAGTGCTTCCAGGCCAACCGCGTGTTCGAGCTCGACCCGACCGGCGTCAAGGAGCCGCGGCTGATCGTCAAGCCCGACACCATCCCCGTCCCCGAGGGCTTCGACTTCGATCCCGACACCAATGACCTGATCATCCCCGACCTGGGCAGCGGCCGCATCCTCCGGGTCAACCCCGACACCGGCGCGATCCAGCCGATCGCCGACAAGTTCACCGCGCCGGTCGCGCTCAAGGTCGGCCCCGACAAGAAGGCCTACTTCCCCGAGATCGGCGGCGCGGTCTACCGGCTGAGCCTCGACGGCAAGACCCGCGACAAGCTCGCCCAGCTGCCGCCCGGCCTCGACAACCTCGCGATCACCGCCGACGGCCGGCTGTTCATCACCAGCTACTGGGACGCCACGGTGTACGAGGTCGCCACCGACGGCAGCGGCAAGTTCAAGACCCTGTTCCCCAGGGGCCCGAACACGCTGACCGGCGTCACGGTCAAGAACGGCCAGGTCCTGGTCAGCGACGCGATCATGATCCGCACGGCGAACAAGGGCGAGTATGCGCCGACCCGGCTCAACGCGTGGGCGTCGCATGGCATGCCGCTCACGCTCGGCATCATCGACGGCCCGGGCGATCAGGTGCTGTGGCCCGATGCGGTCAACAACGCGATCGCGATCGGCAACCCCAAGGATGGCACGTTCAAGCCCATCGCCGGCGGCCTCAACCGCCCGGTCGCCGTCGTGATGGATGCCGCCAAGGGCCGGCTCTACGTCGCCGAGTACGGCGCCGGCCAGGTCACCGAGATCAACCTCGCCGACGGCGCCAAGCGGCCGCTGGTCATCGGCCTCGACGGCCCGATCGCGCTCGCCGTGGTCGACGACACGCTGTACATCGCCGAGGCCCGCACCGCGCGGATCCGCCGGGCACCGCTCGCCGGCGGCAAGTCCGAGGTGTTCCTGTCCGCCGAGGTCGGCAAGGTCGGTGCGCTGGCCGCCGACGGCAAGGGCGGCCTCGTCGCGGTCGACGTGATCGGCCGGCGCCTGCTCCACATCGATCCGAAGAAGCTGGCGATCACGCTGATCGCCGACGGCTTGCCGGTCAGCTACGGCGTGGTCGGCTCCGGCCCGGCCGCGGTCGAGTTCCCGACCCCGCTCCACGTCACCGCCGACGGCGACATCTACCTCGGCACCGCCGGCCGCGGCGTGATCCAGCTCAAGCTGGCGAGGTAGCCGCCGGCGGAGCGCGGCGGCCACTTCATCGAGTCGCCAGGGCGCGCCTCTGCTGCCGCTACAGCTTCGGCGCGGCAGCGGCAGCCGAAGCGGTGCCGGGGCTTTGCCCCAAAACCCCGCCGGGGATCGACCTTTTGAGGCAGCGGTCACCCTTTTGAGGCAGCGGTCACCCTTTTGAGGCAGCGGGTTCAGTTACTCAGGGGGCATCGTGTTCTCTGCGAACCACTGCGCGAGGTCGACTTCCGACGTCTCGCCCCCGGCGACGCCCTCGAAGATCCTGGCTAGCTCGTCGTCCGGCGCGCTGATCTCAACGCCGTTGAGCTGCAAGAACATCAGCGATACAACGCAGGCGGTCCGCTTGTTGCCGTCAACGAACGGGTGGCCGTTGGCGATCCCGACTGCCATTCGTGCGGCGAGCTCCTCGACCGATATGTCGGGAACGTAGCCAACCACCGCACGCGCTCGGTCGAGCGCCGCGTCGAGGTGGTGCTCGTTGATGAACCCGTCTTGTCCGCCGTGTAGCTCCAATTGCTCCGCATGCACGCGGAGCGCGACCAGCTTCGAGATCCAGACGATGTCGCGACTCACAGAGCTAGGCGAGCGAGGCACTTCTTGTGCTGCTGCATCACCCTGCGGGCGACGGTCATCTGATAGTTGGCCTCAAGATCTTCCGGCGTACGACCGCTGTAGAACGCTCGGATCGCCGTCACGGGAATCGGCGGGCTATCCTGGCCGTTCTTTTCGCCCTCTGCCCGGGCCTCTCGCCATGGGCTCTCAAAGTGCGTCAGCTTGCTGAGGTACGCCGGTGGGAGGTTGCCGTAGTACGCGAGCACACTGTCGATATGTGCTCGCTGTTGCTCGGTCAGCGGGGCGGAGGGGCGCGCACCCATGTCGTCCAGGGTGACGCGCCGACGACCCTTGTGCGCGTAATAGAGCGCCGGCACGACCGGACCTTGTCCCCACGCCTTGATGGCATCGCTGAACAGTGGGCTTCCGCTCGCGATCGCCCATGCCTGGACGTAGTACACCAGCTTCTGTAGCTTCAGGGTCGTAACCGGACCCTGCCGCTCCAGAATGTACCTGGCTACGTCGAAAACGTGGGCCATGTCTGCAATGTGCACCAGTGCGATCGGGCGTGCAACGGATGGCGATCACGGGACCACCTGTCCGGGCAGATCTCGGAAATTCCGAACGATTCCGCTAGTCCTCGTCCCGACGACCGCGGCGCTTGCACAGGTCGGGTGACAGGGCCTTTTCCGAAAGCGCGTCGGCGAGCGGCACGAGGCGGCTAACTTGGCACGGGCTGCTTGCAATAGGGGCAGGTCGCAGGCGGCGTGAACCGCCCGGCGAGCAGGTCGTCGATCGGCGCCCCCAGGAAGCGCGCCACGCGAAACGCCATGCTCGCGCTGACCGGCGTGCGCCCGTACACCATGTCCGTCACCGTGCTTTTTGCGAACCGCAGGGACTTCGCGACGAGCGCCCAGTCGCCGACCCGCGCGTGGAGGTGACGGATCCCGACCCGCACGCGCTGCTGCTCCTCGGCGTTCAGATCGGACGCGTTCTGTAGCTTCCGGGCGACCGTCATGGCTACTGGACCTCCATGCGCGACCAGAACGACGGCTCGATCCGCAGTTCGTGGATCGCATGCACGAGCATGCTGAGGTTGTAGGCGAGGCACTTGAGCAGGGCCTCGTTGATCTGCGCCGGCAGCGCCTTGGCGCGGACCGACGCGCCGAGCTTGCGCTTGACCGCCGAGAACACGCTCTCGACGTTGCTGCGCTTGTGGTAGTGCGCGAGGAACTGGTCGTTCTGCGCCTCGAACATGTGCCACAGCCGACGCCACGCGTCGGTGCGCCCCGTGCCCTTGTTGTTGCTCTTGAACGGGATGTAGGGCACCGCGTGCGCGGCTGACGCCGCGGTCCTCGTGGTCGGGGCAGGTGCACGAGTTCTGCTCGGCGTCCACGACGTAGCCCCCGCTGGGGTTGGTCGCCGACGGCACGAGCCATCGCGAGCCGGACACGTGCTTGATCTTGGCGCGCTTGGACTGCACCGACGCGAGGCCGCGCGCCTGGCGAACGTCGACGGGCGATGCAGCGTCCATATTGCTAACGTATAACTATTACGTGCACGCGTAAAGCGCCTTGACGTGTATACCTGATGTATGCACAATCGCCGCATGGTCACCACCCGCATCAAGCGTCGCAAGGCGACGCGCAAAGAGTTCATCGTCCCCGTCCGCATGACCGCTGAGCAGAAGGCGACCCTCGTCGCTGCCGCCGAGCGCAACGGGCTCGGGGTCTCGACGTGGCTCCTGACGCTCGGACTGCGGGAGGCAGCGAACATGACGGGCAACCCGGGCGCGGTGAACGCACGCGCCCCGGGTCGCCGCTGACTACCGGATCCTGATGACCCACCAGCGCAGCAACCGGGCGCGCTGCGGGCAGGCCTCTGACGTTTCGAGCATGGCTCGACCTTTCCGGCGGCCGCTGCCGCCGTTCAGGGTTGAACGCGTTGGCTCGAAGCGCTACAGTCCGGTTGCGAGTCGGTTCTCTAGGCTTCGGCCAGTGAACTATGGAACCCCGGGCCACGAACCCGGGGTTTCGTGTTTTCAGCTCAGGTCATCGGAGCACCCCCTTCGGCCAACCCCGGGCCTTGGGCCACTGTTCCCGGCTGGTGGGTGTGCGCGTCGCGCCAGTCGAGCAGGTCGCCCAGCCGGTAGCGGACGTGCCGCCGGTCCGTGCGGAAGAACGGCGGACCCTTGCCCAGCCAGCGCCACTGCGCGAGCGTGGCGATCGCTGCGCCGACGATAGACGCGGCTTGTTGCGTGGTCAGCGCTCGTTCTCGGTCGGGCGTCTCGTTGGTCGTCATGCGGCGATGGAGCCACGCCTATGGAGAGCCGTCGAGGTGGTCGGAGGAGATCCCCTGATCGGCTGCCCGGGTGGCCAATGCCGCGAACGGCAGCACCTACCGACGGGAATGTCAGCGCGCTCGACGTGCGGGCGAGCGCTTGCCGCCTACTCGCCGCCGTCGCCCGGCGACGTGCCCTTGTCGTAGTCCCACCGCTCGCCCGCCGGAGCGGGCTGCGCGTCAGCGACCGCGCCGTGCAGACGATGGAACGCGGCCATGGCGGCGGCGGACGACTTCTCGATCAGGCCGAGCAGGGTGGCCACTGCATCGAGGACAGCCGAATCTGGCTCCATCCAGTCCGCGTCGTCGAAGGCCACTCTGGTGACGGCCGCCAGGACGTCGACTTCAGAGCGAGATCCGCAGCTGGTCCAGCTCGCCAGCGATGGCGGTCATGCGTCCCTCTGCCGGCGCTGGTCGATCTCCGCCGCAGTGTAGCCCGCGGCGCGCACCGCGTACTTGGCCGCCTCGACGAGGTGCTCCACATGCAGCCGGCGGCGATCGTCCTCGTCCTCGTCGCCGCTCGGGGCCTGCTCGAGCTGGTACTCGGCGCTGGTGATGAATGCGTCGGCCTTGCCGAGGTTGTCCTTCAAGAGGCCGAACAGATCGTCGAGGGTGCCGAAGTTGTCAGGGTGGGCCGCTTCGATAGTCTGGCCCGGGTGGTGCGATGTGAACGCATCGTGCCTCCAAGGCCCGGCGGCGGGTTGCACCCCGTCGACGGGCCGCTATGTGGTTGCTGCAGCGATTGCTGCAGTCGCCCACACTAGGAGGGTTTTGAGGCAGCTCGACGGGTTTTGGGGCAGCGAGGGCTTTATAGGCAAAGCCCGGTGCCGGCAGCGGCAGCGTTAGCCGAAGCGGTACCGGTAGCTGAAGCGGCAGCGGCAGCGGTGCCGGCAGCGCCAGCGGGGCCGGCAGCGGTACCGGCAGCGGCAGCGGCAGCAGGACAACGGGCAGGGCACAATCCGCGGATGACCAGGCCCACGCGCAGCCGGCCGTCCCGTTCCGAGCCGATCCTCGGCGTCACAGCCGTTCAGTGGGGAGCCTGGCTCGCCGACCACCACGCATCTGCGACCGGCGCCCTCGTCATGATCACCAAGGGCGCGGGGCGACCGGCGCTGTCCTACGCCGAGGCGCTGGACATCGCCCTGGCGTGGGGCTGGATCGACGGCCAGAAGCGTGCGCATGACGAGCGCGCCTGGCTGCAGCGGTTCTCGCCGAGACGCCCGCGCAGCGCGTGGTCGAAGATCAACCGCGACAAGGCCGAGGCGCTGATCCGCGCCGGCAAGATGCGACCTCCCGGCCTGAAGGAGGTGGAGCGGGCCAAGCAGGACGGTCGCTGGGACGCCGCCTACGACTCTGCGCGCACGTCGCAGGTCCCCGATGACCTCGCGCGGGCGCTGGCCGGCAGCAAGGCCGCGGCGGCGTTCTTCGAGACGCTCGACGGTGCCAACCGCTACGCGATCCTCTACCGGGTGCAGACCGCCAAGAAACCCGAGACGCGCGCAGCGCGGATCGCAAAATTCGTGACGATGCTGGCAAACCACGAGACGCTGCATCCTGCCCGGCGGAAGCGGGCGGGTGCCCGGGGGCCGTCACCCCGCGCGCCAGGCGCTCGCCCCGGGCGCCGGACTTGACGCCGTGCCGACGGAGCGCCTCGGTTCTGGTAACCTGCCCCTGGATGCACATCGAGAAGCTCCTGCTGCGAGACGTCGGTCCGTTCGACGACGTGATGATCGAGTTCCCCAAGGGCACCGATCCGCAGCTGGCCGACGTGTATCTCTTGACGGGGCCTAACGGCACCGGCAAGAGCACGATCCTCTACGCGCTGGCGTGGCTGATCGGAGGAGTCGATTCGAAGGGCGGCCAGGTCGAACTGGGGCACGATCTGCTGGCAGCGCGAATCCGGTCGAAGACAGCGCTGGCTGCACTCATCACCGACGATCAGCAGGTCTTTGCGGCGACGCACCCGATGTATCATCCGATCAGTGACCTCTACGCCCGATTCGGTCCAGAGGACCTCGGTCTCACTCTCGTGGGGGACAACACTGGCGCGCTCGTCCATTGGCATCGTGAAGTTCCTTACCGCTATGCGAACGAAGCTGCCGCGTTTCAACCAGATGGTCCACCGGAGTTCCGGCCCAGGTTTTCATGGGCTGCGTTCGCATATGCTGGCCTGCGTTCGGTAACAGACGTCGAGATCACGGCGATTCAGGAGCCGAAGCGTAGTCCATTTGATAAGAGTCTATCATTTCTCCAGACTGCTGACACGAGTCAGCTCGCCAACTGGATCGCGAGTCAGAACTTCCGACGCCTGAAGGCCAAGGAGGTTGGCCACGCAGAGCGGGCCGAGCAACTAGCCCGCAGCGTGCGCGACATCGAGACCGTTATCGCTCAGATTGTCGACGATCCAGACTTCGGGTTCGTCATCACCGATGAGGACGACAACGTTCGGGCGCGATGGAAAGGCACGGTCATCCGGCTGGGCCTCCTGCCCGACGGGCTCAAATCGATCGTGAGTTGGGTCGCCGACTTGTTGATGCGTCTTGACCGGATCCCCTGGCAAGGCGACACACCAGTCTTGCAGCGCAGCTTTCTGCTCCTGCTCGACGAGGTGGACATCCATCTTCATCCGGCATGGCAGCGCAGGGTCTTGCCACTCGCACAGCGGCTCTTTCCCAATGCGCAGATCATCGCATCGACGCACTCGCCATTCGTCGTCGCCTCGGTGGATGATGCCCGCATTATCACGCTAGCCTTTCAAGGCCGGTCGTCGGTTGTGACCGACGTTGCTTCGCCGCAGATCGGGGTCAGCTACACCGCGGTCCTGCGCTCGATCTTTGGCATCGACTCCGAGTTCGACATTGACACCGAGCGGAACCTCGACGAGTTCCACGA
>DATAPF010000686.1:0-23061 GCA_036265355.1 Kofleriaceae bacterium
CAGGCACGATCACGCAGGCCGAGGTCGACCTGATCAGCGCGTGGATCACCGCCGGCGCGATGAACGACTAGCCTCGCGCTCGGGCGTCTGTATGCGATAGTGCGCGCGATGGACGCCGCACAGTTTCGTCAGCTCGGACACGCCCTGGTCGACTGGATCGCCGAGTACCGCGAGACGCTCGAGTCGCGCGCGGTGATGAGCCAGGTCGCGCGTCATGAGGGGTGTGTGGGCCGGTGACCAGCGTCGGCGACGGACATCGGTGGACGGCCGCCACCGGCGGGCGTTGCGTCGTATGTTCGGGCCATGGATGCGCAGCAATTTCGCAAGCTCGGTCATGCGCTGGTCGACTGGATCGCCGACTACCGCGAGGGCCTCGCCGCCCGGCCGGTGATGAGCCCGGCGCGGCCGGGGGAGATCAAGGCGCGGCTGCCGCGCACGCCGCCCGAGCACGGCGGCGGCGCCGGCGCGCTGATCGCGCACCTCGATGCCGACGTGATGCCGGGCATCACGCACTGGAACCACCCCGGGTTCTTCGCGTACTTCCCGTCGGTCACGAGCTACGCGTCGATCCTGGGCGACCTCGCGTGCGCCGGCCTCGGGGTCCAGGGCATGAGCTGGCAGACCTCGCCGGCCGCGACCGAGGTCGAGGAGGTGATGATGGACTGGCTGCGCCAGATGGTCGGGCTGTCCGCGGCGTGGACCGGCGTCATCCAGGACACTGCCAGCACGGCGACGCTGAGCGCGCTGATCTGCGCGCGCGAGCGGCTGACCGAGTTCGCGCCCGCCGGGCTGCAGGCGCCGGGCGGCGCGCTGACCGTCTACACCTCGGTCGATGCCCACAGCTCGGTCGAGAAGGCGGTGCGGCTCGCCGGGCTGGGCAAGGCACACCTCCGCGCGATCGCGACCGACGCGGCGCGCGCGATGCGGCCCGACGCGCTGCGCGAGGCGATCGAGCGCGACCTCGCGGCCGGGCTCCGGCCGTGCGCCGTGGTCGCCACCGCGGGCAGCACGAACACCACCGCGTTCGATCCGATCGACGCGATCGCCGGCGTCACCGAGGCCCATGCGCTGTGGCTGCACGTCGATGCGGCGATGGCGGGCACCGCGATGATCGCGCCGGAGTGCCGCCGGCTGTGGCACGGCATCGAGCGCGCCGACTCGGTGGTGTTCAACCCGCACAAGTGGCTCGGCGCCGGGTTCGATCTCAGCGCGTACTACTGCCGCGATCCCCAGCACCTGATCCGGGTGATGGGGACCAACCCGGCGGTGCTGCGCACGCCGCACGACGGCGAGGTCTCCAACTTCCGCGACTGGCACATCCAGCTCGGCCGGCGGTTCCGCGCGCTCAAGCTGTGGTTCCACGTGCTGGACGAGGGCGTGGCCGGGATCCGCGACCGGATCCGCCGCGATCTCGCCAATGCGCAGTGGCTCGCGGGGCAAGTTGCCGCGGCGCCGGGCTGGGAGATCGTCGCGCCGGTCGTGCTCCAGACCGTGTGCGTCCGCCACGTCCCGGTCGGGCTCGACGAGCCCGCGGTGTCGGCGCACAACCTCGCGATCGGGCGGCGGATCAACGACGGCGGCCGCGCCTACCTCACGCCGAGCCTGCTCGACGGCAAGCAGATCCTGCGGATCGCGATCGGCGCCGAGCGCACCGAGCGCGAGCACGTCGCGGCGCTGTGGACCGAGCTCCAGGCGGCCACCGAGGCGGTCACCGACGCGGTCAACGACGCGGTTCGCCGCGCGACCTGACGCCGGTCGGGCGAGCGGAAGCCGGCGCCGCACGCTGCGGCCGCCCTCGCCGGTGGCAGATCGACTTGCCAGTCGACGCGTTCTGGAGTCGCCTGGCCCGGATAGCGGAGTTGCGCATTTCGTGCAACTGCGCGGAACCAGCGGATCGCGCCGCTGGCCGGAGGCTTGCTCGGGTGACTGCCATGCGCGCCAGCTGGCTCACCGTCCTCGGCCTCGTCACCGCGTGCTCGTCTGCTCAGCCGGAGCCGGCCCGCACGCCGACCCAGACCAAGATCGACGACTACATCGCGTCGCTGCCGTACCTGCCGGTCGCGGCGGCCGCGGTCGACGAGGGCACGCCGTCGGCGCCGCAGCCCGACGGCGACTACTCGTGTACGAGCCAGAACGTCCAGGAGACCCAGCAGTACGATCGCGTGATCGCCTACGCCGCCAACTCCGATTCGCTGTATCCGGGCGCGCTGCTCACCGCGGACTCGGTGCTGACCGGGCTGTTCACCCAGGTCGTGCTGCCGCGCGCGCCCCAGACCATCTCGGTCAGCCTGGAGAACCTCGGCGGGACCAAGCAGGCCCAGGTCAAGGACCCGAGCCTGTCGTCGTACCGCGACGCGCTGGCGGGCATCCTCGACGCCGAGGTCACCGGCTCGACCCCCGCCAACATCTACTCCGAGATCGAGCAGGTCCACTCGGAGAACCAGCTCAACATGGCGCTCGGCATCCAGGCGAGCTGGGGCCTGGGGGTCGCGAGCCTGCGGTCGAGCTTCAACTTCTCCGACCAGCAGACCCGGTCGCACTACATCGTCCGCTACACCCAGGCCTACTACACGGTGGATCTCGACGCACCGCCGGAGCCGAGCGCGATGCTGGGCGACGGCGTCGCGCTCGAGGACGTCCAGGCCAAGATGGACGCGCAGCGCCCGCCGGTCTACGTGTCGTCGGTGACCTACGGCCGGCTGGTGCTGTTCACGTTCGAATCGCAGTACTCGGCCGAGGAGATGTCGGCGGCGCTCGACTTCGCGTACTCCGGTGGGGTCGACGTCAAGGGCGACGTCTCGGTCACCTACAAGGACATCATCTCGCAGAGCAAGATCACCGCGTTCCTGCTCGGCGGCGACGGCGGAGCGGCGAGCCAGAGCATCGACAGCTACGATGCGCTGATCAGCTTCATCAAGAGCGGTGGCAACTACTCGCGGCAGTCGCCCGGCGCGCCGATCGCGTACAAGCTGTCCTACCTCAAGGACAACTCGCCGGCGCGGATGTCGTTCACCACCGACTACACGGTCCGCGACTGCGCGCGCGTGTCGCAGCAGGTCCAGGTCACGCTCAAGAGCATCATCTGCGACCAGGCCAGCGACGGGCCGTTCGACTCGACGCTCGAGGTCTTCGGCCAGATCACCGCGCAGGGCAACGGCGCGGTCCAGAACCTGTTCAACAAGGACAGCAGCCACACCGTGTCGATCGGCCAGGGCCAGACGTTCGGTGCGCCGATCCTGTCCCAGATGGTGATCGGCGTGACGCCCCAGCCGGGCCAGGGGATCACGCTGCGCGCCCACCTCAAGGATCAGGACGATGTGTCCGGTGACGACGACCTCGGCGACGAGATCTCGATCAACCCGTTCGAGACCGGCTGGCGCAAGGACGTCACGCTCACGTTGACCAGCGGCAACGGCGTCCTGCGGGTCAACCTGTCACTCGAGCCGATCTGAGAGCCGCGCGCAGGTATGCTGCGCGGCGTGCAGATCGACGTCCTGACCAGCGGCATCTGGCAGACCAACTCGACGATCCTGTCGCGGCGCGGCGGCTGCGTGGTCGTCGACCCGGCGTACTTCCCGCGCGAGCTCGATGCGATCGCCGCGCGGGTCCGCGAGCTCGGCCACGCCACCGCGGTGGTGTTCAGCCACGGCCACTGGGACCACGTGATGGGCCACACCGCGCTGCCCGGCGCGCCGGTCCACGTCAGCCGCGTGCTCGCCGAGGCGATCGCGAGCGGCGATCCGCGCGCCGTGAAGTACCTCGACGATGCGCGCGACTTCGACGCGCGGTGGTACGTGCCGCGGCCGCACGGTCATCGCTGGCCGACCGGGTTGCGCGGCGTCGCCGAGGCCGAGCGCACCGAGATCGGCGGCCTCGCGCTGCGCACGCTGGAGCTGCCGGGCCACAGCCCCGACGGCCTGGGCCTGGTCGCCGAAGACGCGCTGCTGGTCGGCGACTATCTGTCGCCGTGCGAGATCCCGTTCATCGACGATGCCCGCGCCTACCGCGCGACGCTGCGCCGGCTGCTCGAGGTGCTGACCGAGGTCCGCCAGGTCATCCCGGGCCACGGGCCGCGGCTCTCCGCCAAGGACGCCGCCGCGATCGCCCGCGCCGACCTCGACTACCTCGACCAGTTGCTCGCCACCCGCGATCTCGCCGCGGCGCTCACCGTGCCGCTGCCGCGCGCCGCCGAGGTCCCGGGGATGGACGGCCACCACCGCGACAACTGCGCGGCGGCGATGCGCGCGCTGCGGTAGCCCGGATCGGACCGGCGGACCGCCGCCGCGTGACCGCCCGGTGGTTCGGTCCGGGAAAGTGTAGTTCGTTCCATCGCTTGTGAGGCGGCGTGGACCACGCCCATGCCGCCGGCGCCGATCCGGTCGAGCACGGTGTAACGGCCGATCGCGGTGCCGGCGGCGAGCGCGGGCGCGAGGCCGGGCCCGCCGGTGCCGGCGCTGTCGCTCGCCGGATCTGCTGCGCGGGGCGCGCCCCGTCCGCATGCTGACCGGCACTGATCTCGTGCGGGTGAGTGATGCGACACCTCCGCGGGTGAGTCGCACGGTCAGCGGCGCACGCGAACCCGTGTGATCCCCAGCGTCCGGCCCCGCGACGAGAACGATCGCGCCCGCGGCTGCGGCTTGTCACCTGCCGGGGGGTCGTTCTTCGCGCGCGCGCCGGGCAGCACCGCCCCGACGCCGATCATACCGCGCCGTCCGCGGGGCAAGATCGCACGGCCGACCGGCCCCTGCCGGGCATCGATCTGCGGGTTCGAGATCTCGGCATCACCGGACGGCGAGGCGGCGATCGATCGCGGCTTTGCAGGCCCGATCGAGCGGAACACGTCGGAGACATACGCCGAGACGTACGACGGCGGCACCAGCCAGCCCTCGCGAATCGACACCAGGTCGAGCGCGGTCTCGAGCGCCTGCGCCGACGGAAACCGCCGCGCAGCGTCCGGATCGAGCGCGCGGCGGATGATGGCGTCGAGCGCGATCGGGGCGCTGGCTCGCTCCGGGATCAGCTGATCGAGCAGCGCACCCAGGCTGTACACATCGGTGCGCGCGTCGGCCGGCAACCGGGCCTGCAGTTCCGGAGACGCGTACACCGGATCGACCACCTCGACCGGGGGAGTGAATCGCACGCGCTGCACGTGCTGCCAGATCGCGAGCCCGAAATCGAGCACCACGAGCTGGCCGGTCGACGCGATCAGCAGGTTTTCAGGGTCGATGTTGCGATGAACCAGGCCGGCGTCGTGGATCGCCTGGAGCCCGCGTGCGGTGTCGCGCGCCAGCGCCAGCGCCACCGGAACCGGGATCGCGTCGCCGGAGCCCGCGATCGCCGACAGCAGCGCGCGCACCGACCAGCCGGTGACCAGCTCCATGCTGAGCCAGTGGCGTTCGCGATCGCAGTCGAAGATCAGCTCGCGCACCTGGACGACGTTGCAGTGCTGCACCGTGCTGGCTGCGCGCGCTTCCTTGAGAAAGCCGCGCACCTGTTCGGGCGCCGTCCTGCAGGCGTCGTTCAGGGTCTTGAGCGCCACCGGGACGGCGAAGCCGTTCGGGCCCAGCCGCGTCGCCCGCCAGATCTCGGATGTGGCGCCGCGGTGAAGAAGCGTGTCGAGCTGGTGTTCGTGGACAGAGGACACGATCGGTCGATTCGCTGGGGAAACACACCCACGACCAACCTCGCGCCCCAGGATCTGCAAGCAGTGAACCATCCCGGTGCTCATTCGTTCCGGGACGTTGGGCGCCCGACCAGGCCGTCCAACCGGGACCCATCCCTCCACCACTGTTGGGGCCTGCGCTCGACGCCTGGCCGGATGGGTCGCCGCGCGCAGGCTGTCAAGATTCCTGACAGTGCCGCGCAGGCACGGCGGACCTTCACGCGCCCGTACACCGACGTCGCGTTCCTCGAGGCCGAGCAGCAGTCGGCGTACAGCCCCGATGACACCGCGCAGTTCATTGCCCACCTCCGTGCGCGCGCGGCCGCGATGGGCTGCGACGGCGTCGTGCTCGGCGGGGTGACCAACGCCGCCGAGCCCACCACGCGCGTCCCCCTCAACCGCAAGGGCCTGACCGCCACCTGCGTGATGTACCTGCCGCAGACCATGGCCGCGACGCCGCCTCCGCCGGCCGAGCCACCGCCGGTCGCGACACCTGGGTCGCAGTAGGCCCAGGATCGAGTCGTAGCGCCGGTCAGGCGGTGAGCTGCAGCCACGGCCGGCGCGGCGCGGCTTCGACCAGGACGTGCTGGAACCGCGGATCGAAGCCCAGCTCGTCGTGATGCATCCTCGAGATCCGCTTGCAGGTGCCGTACACCGGCATGCCGAGCGCCGCGGCGAGCAGCCGCATCGTCCGCTGGCCGCTCGCGGACAGCGCGGTCTCGCAGCCGAGCAGCCGCAGACACATGGCGTTGATCGCGCGCAGCACGCCGCTGCGCGCGATCCGCTCGAACCAGCGCAGCACGCCGAGATCGAGCGCGTCGATCGTCGACGAGCCGAGCCGCAGCAGCTGGTGGTCTCGCGTCGAGTGGCCGATCAGATCGACGGCCACGGCGGCGGCCGGCGGCCGCGCGGCCCACGCCGCGAGCGCATCGTCTACGTCGGACAGCGATCCGGCGATGTACGAGCTCGCCGCGCGCATCATGGCCACCGGCACGGTGTCGAGCGCCGTGGCGGACACGATGTTGAGCGGCGTGAGGTCCAGCGCCATCGCGATCCGCCGCGTCGCTCACTCGCCCTTGAACGGCGGGAGCTTGGGATCGACCGCCGCTCCGAGCGTCAGCAGGGTGGTCCCGAGCGCCGCGCCGGCGAACAGCAGCGCGTGGAGCCGGTCTCGCCGCGACGGCTTGACGTCCTGTGGTGGGCCTGGTTTCTGGTGGTTCATTGTAATGCCTCGCTGGTGGTAGCTGGCTGTATGTGGGGGCGTTCGTTGCGAACGGTCACTCGCCCTTGTACGGCGGGAGCTTGGGATCGGCCGCGGCTCCGAGCGTCAGCAGGGTGGTCCCGAGCGCCGCGCCGGCGAACAGCAGCGCGTGGAGCCGATCGCGCCGAGATGGCTTGTCCGCGGCACGGACATGGTTGTTCTGCCTGGTCATCGGTCTGCCTTTCTGGGGGTCACCGGGTGGGAGGGAAGTCCGGTCGAGATCAGGTACAGCGCACCGCTCGCGCAGCCCGGGCCGATCTCGGTGAGACTGTGGCGGCCGGCGTCGATGTGCTCGGCAGAAGCCAGATCGATCCACATCGTCCTGGGCTCGACCCCGGGCCGATCGGACGCGCCCTGCGGATACACCGCGACGTGCGCGAGCCCGGCGCGCTGCTCGAGCAACTCGGCATGGTGGCCGGCGTAGCGCCGCCCCGCGCGCGGATCGTCGGAGTTCGGCCAGTACAGCACCGTGGTGTACTCGTAGCCGCGCCCGGCCATGAACTTCGGCGGGAGCGACGGCCGGAGCGCCGCCGGGAGCCGGTCGCAGAACCGCTGCTCGAGGTACACCGCGCCGGCGGTCTGGATCTCCGGCCACCGCGGCCCGATCGTCGTGCCGCGCACGTCGCCGTTGGGACCGCTGAAGCAGTCATCGACCTCGACCGCGTCGTAGCTGATCTCGCCGAGCACGGCGGCGGTCGGCGTGCGCGCGAGATCGATCGTGATCAGCAGCGACGGATCGAACCCGTGATCGGCAGGCTCGTCGAACCAGCACGCGATCCGCGTCTCGCTCTCGATGCGGCCGAGGAATCCGCCCGTCCCCTGAAATACCCAGCGCATCGTTCCCCACGCTAGCTCCGATGCAGCGAGGCGTCCAGCGAAATGATGCCTTCGCACCGTCGGAACACGGAGCGTCACCTGCGACAATGGTGGAACAGCGATGTTCCGCTGGTGTTCCGATTGCGATGCAGCGTGCGCAGCGAATGAGATCGCGCGAAGCGCGACGCAACGCGAACCGCGGATCGCGCCCGCGAGCCGAGCGATCGGCCTGGCGAACCGCGTGTCGCCGATCCGATCGAGCGCGGGCGGCCAGAGCCGCCTCATCTTCGGCAGGCGCCGGTGTGATCGGGTAGGCGTCACGGGCAGTTGGCCGGCGATCCCCCTGGCTCGTGGGCCGAGAGCCGAGCTACGTTCGGGGCGTGTCCAGCGGAACTGTGATCCTCGGTGCGGTGCTCGTGGCGGGCTGCGGGCAGGTCCAGCCGATCGTTGCGGACGCCTCGGCGCCGCCGAGCGATGCGGCGGTCGATGGTGGCGCCGCGCTCGACGGCGCCAGCGACGCCCTGCCGTGCACGACGTACAACGGGACGTTCACGACCGCCGAGCTCGGGTTCGCGAGCGACGTGGGGGCCACCGCGCAGGTCGACTTCGAGACCCGCGGGGATGGCGTCACCGGCGTCACCGCGGGCACGCCGGTGCCGATCGACGAGTATGCCGCATGCTGCGGGATCCGGATCGAGTTCGTGGGCACGGATGCCGGCGGCACGGTGATCTGGGCCGGCAACCCCCAGGGCGGGTTCTCGGTGCGTGCGACCTGCACGAACGGCCCGTTCTGCACCGGGACCGCAGGGGTCCGGTTCACGTTCACCACGCCGGTGACGGCGGTCGGTGCAGAGTATGCCGGCGGCACCACCATGGCGGTGGTCGACGCGCAGGGCACACAGGTGGCGATGATGAGCGAGATGGGCTCTGGCACCAACTTCCTCGGCTACGAGTCCAAGGTACTGCTCACCCGCGCGCAGCTCTCGGATAGCGGAGGCGAGGACGTGGCGAAGCTGCTGTATCACCACTGCCGCTAGTGCCTCGACCGTCGGTCCTGTAGCTCCGGGGCCGCGTCGTGGTTTCAACGTACGTCGTGACTTCTTGCTGTATCGCAGATTACGCTCGTACGACCGGCCGCGATCGACCAGGAACACCGCGCGGGCCGGCGTCCTGGGAGGGGGCCATGCTCCACCAGGATCGGGGCTGCAGTTCTGCGAAGATGCAGGCGTGCCTCGCTGGCTTCTCGTTGCGGCCCTGGCCGGCTGCGGACACATCGGCTTCGATCCCATCACCGACGGTGACGCCGGTGCCCCGGGCGACGCCCCGAGCGCGCTGCGCTGGGACCTGGTCCAGACCGCGGGATCGGGAAACGCGACCTTGACCATGAAACCCCTGGGTGCGGGGCACCTCGTCGTGATCGGAGTGGAGATCGACAGCGGCGGCCCCACGACCACGGTCACCGACAACTGCAACTCGTATGTCGCCCTCTCGACCGCCAACGCCACCTGCTCGCTGTTCCAGACCGATCTGCAGATCTTCTACGCGTTCGCGAAGCCGTCGTGCCAGGCCGATACGATCCGCGTTGCGCCGACCAACAACGTGTGCGCGGTCGTGGTCTGGGAAGTCTCCGGGATCCGTGCCGACGATCCGGTGGACGCGGTCGCGGTATTGAACGATCAGCCCCGGAGCACCACGCCGCTCGGGCCGAAGATCGCGACGAGCGCCGCGGGGGAGTTCGTGATGGCCTCTGCGGTCGTGGCGTTCTCCGTCTCCGGGATCCACCCCGGAAACGAGTTCACGAACGACCAGGTCAGCGACGGCAACGGATGGGCGCACCTCACCGACCCGATGGCCCCGGCGGGCACGTACCAGGCGCAGTGGGACGCGCAATCGGGCTCGTACTGCGCGAGCGCCGTGGCCTTCAAGGTCGGCCCTTAGCCCTCTTGGCCCCTGGACGCGCCATGGGATCGGCGTCGCCCACAAGCTCGTTCTAAAAGGACTGTCGAAACGCAAGCCCGAGGAGCCAGAAACCGAAAAGTAAACAATCGATCACCATCCCCGTCGCTCCCACGATCGCCATCGATCGCCATCCGTGAAACGCCGCACATGTGTGGCCATCGGCCACAGGATCACGTGATTATTACGTGATTGTCACGCCGCAATATGCGGCGACGCTTTCACTTCGTGATCAAGTCGCGTCGTGATAGAGGATTCCATCCCCGCACAGGAGTCCCGCAATGGTGACGGTGGTCTTTCGAAACACGACGGGGTTTCCGGTGAACGTGCAGATCGTCGGAAACACCGGCTCGGGTTCACAGACACTATATACCGGTTACGTGTCCGGATTAAGTGGGGTTTTCTCCCTCCCAACCGGCTATACGAACTATACATGTAATGTCCAACCCTACTGGAATCGAGCGCTGGGGGGATCGGTGATGCGGCTCCCGGTCATCTCCAGAAACTCCGGTGTGACTGTTGTTTTCCAGCAAGTCCCGGGGGCGCAACAATGAGTGCTTCTTCGGGACCGCCCGGCGGCGGCAACATCAAGATCGTCTTCACCGTCGGAAACGTGGGAAACTACTCGTACCGCCTCCAGCGGGTTCCCAGCGGCAGCGTGATGTCGGGGTGGGCGAGTGCGAATCCGACGGGGACCGGCATGTCCGGAGTGTATACCGGCCTGCTCGAGGCCTCGGGGAATCCGAGCACCATGTTGTATGGCTCCACGACGTTCTCGGGAGATGTCACGCTCGTCTTCGGGCCCCTGGTCACCGTGCTCGAGGACGGTTAGCAGCCGACCGTGCGATCGAGCACCGCGAATTGCGCGACATGGTGAACATCGTTCCCAGCCTCCTGGTGATCGGGCTCCCGCGATCCCTGACCTCGCTGGTCTACCAGTGGTCGGCGCAGGCGCTGGGACTTCGTCGACCCTGCTGGACCACCGACGGCGAGGTCCTCAACGCAGATCGCTTCACGTTCGCGCTCGCGGGCGGTCGAAATTTTGCCGAACACTATCTCACCGGTGCCGATGGGGAGCCCTATCGCGCATGCCTCGAATTCGCCCGGACGGTGATCGAGCCCAGCGGCTGCGCCTACAAGATCGTCACACAGCCGGTCGTCGCACACGCGCTGCTCACCCAGCCCGGAGCGCCGCCGCTGCGGATCTTGCGCATCGTCAGAAACCTCGCCGATGTCGCCCTCGCGCTTCTGCAGAGAGGCTGGCTCTATCCTGCGCGTCTCGACGGCGACGACGGCAGCCCGGAGGCTCTGCTGCGCGGGCTGGTGCGCACGCGGCGCCTGCTTCGCGAGCTCCCGGGCGGTGAGGTCCAGTACGACGATGTCGTGTGGAATCCCAAGGTGTTGCCGACCGCGCTGCAGCGGATCTACCCCGAGATGGCGATCGACGAGCACCTGCCGCCGTTCCACCTCGACGAAGGGTTCCTGCGCACGAGAGACAGCGTGCTCGCGCGGCGCGAGACCTCGGAGTACCGCCACCTCGAAGAGGTCCTGCGCCGGATCGAGGAAGCAACACCGACCGGGCCCACGGTCCCGGAGCCGTCGAGCACCCGGCGCAGCGCGCGGCCGCGCCTGCTGGCCGTGGGGGATGCGGTCGCACCGACTGGCTTTGGCCGGGTGATGGAGGCGATCCTCGGCGCCGCATCCACCGACTTCGAGGTCACACAGATCGGGCTGAAGTTTGCCGGTGGTTCACACCACCTGCCCTGGACGGTGGTTCCGAGCAGCGACCAGTCGGGCGCCGAGCGACTGGTGGAGCTCGCGAAGCGAACCCGGCCGGATGTCATCTTCATGCTGAACGACATCTGGGTGGTCGCGGAGTATGTCCGGGCGTTGCGTTCGCTCGATCTCGGCGCGCGGCTGGTCGTGTACTGCCCGGTCGACGGTGACCCGGTGCGGCCGGAGCACGTCGCAGGGCTGCGCGGTGTGCACCGGCTGATCACGTTCACCGAGTACGGACGCCAGGAGCTCGAGCGCGCGGCACAGGCGGTCGAAGATCACGTGACCTGGGGGGCGGTGGGCACCGAGCCCCACGGCGTGGACACCGATGTGTTCCGTCCGCTCGCCAGCCTCACCGGCGGCGATCTGGTGACGGCGCGGCGAACCGCTCGACGGCAGCTCTTCGCCTCCGATCGGACGCTCGACGATGCGTTCATCATCCTCAATGCCAATCGCAACCAGCCGCGGAAGCGCATCGACCTGACGATGCTCGGCTTCGCGAAGTTCGCGCGCGGGCGCGACGACGTCCGGCTATACCTTCACATGGGTACACAGGACCAAGGCTGGAAGATCCGCGAGCTCGCCGATCGACTCGAGATCTCTGGAAAGCTCTTGATCAGCATCGATAGCCGATTCCAGCCGGCGATGCCTTCAGAGACACTCAATCTCATCTACAATGGTTGCGACGTCGGGCTCAACACCTCTGTCTCCGAGGGTTGGGGCCTGGTGCCATTCGAGCACGCAGCGACCGGTGCAGCCCAGGTCCTGGGCGATCACACCGCGTCAGGGGCGCTGTGGAGAGGTCATGCAGAGCTGCTCGACACGCACCTCACGGTGATCTCGCCGGCGCTGAGCTGCCGTGAATACTTCACGTCCCCTGACCTCATCAGCGACCGGCTGACCGCACTCTACGAGGACCGCGGCCTTCTCGAGCGCCGCTCGGCGGAGGCCTACGCGTTCGCCACGCGCGAGGAGTTTCGGTGGAGCACGATCACCCAGAGGTGGCGAAGCCACCTGCGTGACGAGCTCGCGGCGACCTACGACGGAATGGAGAATCGAGATGGATCAACAGACCTGGGAAACCTACATGGCAGCGCTCGCGGGCACGCTCCAGTCGGCGCCGACCGGGCCTAACACGCCGGTCACGGTATGGAACAACCTGCCGCTCGACGTCCGGATCTCCTACGTCACTCAGTCTGGTGCTCAGGCCAGCATGGGGCTCATCCCGGCGGGTTACGCCGCTGTCGTCGAGGCCGCGCCGGGAGATTACTTCGTGCTGACCACGGTTGCGACCGGATCGATGGCTGGCGTGATCACGATCTCGCAGGGTACGTCGATGGCGTTCTTCGATCCGTCCGATCTGCTGGGCCCCAACGATGTCGGTGCACCGCCGACGCCCAACCAGCAATACGTCCTGCCCCTCGACACGCCGCGGGCACTGGTCGCAACCGGCGTGGTCGGTGGACAGAACATCGCGATGCGCGAGCAATACTGGATGCGGGCGCCGGACTCGTTTTCGATCCTGCCGAACGAGAAGCAGGACATCAGCAGCACGACGACCACGGCCCTGCAAAGAACGTCATCGAGCCTCGACACCATCGCGGCGTCGGTCGGCGCCAGCGCGAGCGCGGGTTGGGGCCCGGTGTCGGCGAGCGTATCGGCGAGCCTGTCCAGGACCTCGACCCGCTTCCAGCAGGTCACGGTGAATACCGAGCGCACGACGTACTCGGCCGACCACATCGAAGGCACCGGCGACCTTGCATCGTACTTCCTGAAGTGGCAGCTGATGGATATCGTCACGGTGATCGGGCCCGGGACCGGCGCCGTCCTGTCGTCGATGGTGACCGGCCAGGCTCCGATCCTGATCGCGGGCCCGTACTCGGTCGATGCGCTCCCACCCGCTGCGCCCCGTCCCGCGCGCGCCGCGAAGCCGTATCCCCGAGGCCGTCTGCCGCTGTCGCGTGCGCTCGGCCTCCCGGCGCGCAAGCCACCCACGCGCGCCCCGGAGGACCAGACCGCCGCGCCGGAGACCGCGCGACGCTCGACCGAGCGTTGACGGATCGCTGGCGATGCACGGCTACTATGCAGTCATCGAGGGGGAAGCGCCGAGGCTCGCTCCCGGTCTCGCGCAGGCCACGAGCTGGGGATCCGGCCGCTACGAGGATGCTGTCGAGGGTGGCCCGTGGCGAATCATGGCTCCGCAGGGCTTCATTCATGTCGAGATGGACGGTCCCTGTTCGGCGGGCTCCGTCATCGGTCGCGTCGGCGTGGAGACCAACCAGCTGGCGGGCTGTCTGGTCATCGCCGCGATGCAGCATGACGGCGCCGAACGCTGGCAACGTTATTACTTCGCGCACGTGACCTCCGACAAGTACAACTCGCCGGACCGTGTTGACGAGTTTCGAGCCGTGATCACGCACTCCGCTCGCGCCTTCTTGCTCGTTGCCAATCAGGGCTGGGGCGGGGTCGAGGACGTCGTGTCCGCCGTGCAACGATGGGCGAACCCACCGATTCCGGACGATCGGACGACGGTGTATGCGTACAGCGGGATCGGCCAGACGTTTGGCATGCAGCTCAGCGACGGTTCGGTGGGACAGTTCAACGCCAGTTGGGTGTGAGCCCGACACTTCGGATGAGCTCGACATGCACGGCTATTACTACTGCGATGTCTCCATGGGCCCGATGGCGGCGCCATCGCTGTCGTCGGGAGCCGCGTGGGGTGGTGGGCCGAAGGCGGCGGTGTTTGGGGGGCGCTGGGTCCTGCAGGATGTCGAAGGGTTCTCCTTTGTCGGGATGAGCGATCCTGGCGCCGGCGGGGCGACCACCGGTCGCCAGGGCGTGAAGACCGAAGGTCTGTCGGGTTGCATCGTCATCGCCGCCATGCAGCAAGACGAGGAAGGAGCATGGGAGCGCTACTACTTCGCCCACCTGAAAGCCGACGAGTGGGACTACGATGCCGTCAACCGGAGACAGGAGTTTCGCAAGGCCATCCCCCATCCCGAACGCGCGTTTCTGCTCATCGTCAATCAGGGGATGAGCACCAGCAAGACGATCGTACGAGCCGTACAGTGGTGGGGGACGTCGGTGATCCCCGACGAGCGAACGACGGTATATTCGTACATCGAGGCCCCGCGGAGGTTCGCGATGCAGTTCTACAGTGGTGCGGTGGGCGAGTTCTGATGTCCGATCGGCGCATGCGCGCGGCACCCGGTGTGCCCTCGAAGGGTGGGTGATGCATGCGCGGTTACTACGAGGTCCTTCGGAACACCCCCCAGCACGTGCCCGGGCCGAGCCTCCGGCAGACGCTCGCGCTAGGCGCCGGTCCTGCGGGAGCGTGGACTGGAGGACCGTGGGCGCTGCCGCAGCGTCCGGACGGGTTCAACCGTGTGGAGATGAACCACTTTGCTGCGGGCTCGGTGATCGGCATCATGGGCGTAGACACCGTGGGGCTCGCGGGCTGCATGGTCATTGCTGCATTGCAGTACGATACGCAGGGACGATGGGAGCGATACTACTTCGCCCACCTGGACGCGTCGGAGTGGAAGTACAACGCGTTCACGCGAAGCCAGGCGTTTCGAGCTGCGATCACGGCACCCGCGCGCGCGTACCTGCTGATCGCCAATCAGGGCTGGTCGGGTATCGACGACATCGTACCGGCGGTGCAACAATGGGCGGTCCCGGCGATCCCCGACTACCGGACGACGGCGTACGCATACACCCGAGGCACCGAGACGTTTGCCATGAGGCTCACGGACGGCACGGTGGGCGAGTGCGACCTCGCGTGGTACGGCTGACGCGCTGAGTTATCTTCGCATGCGTCAGCGACGTCCGCCGTGGCGTGTACCCTCGTACTCCCGCCGATCCTCTTCAGCCCTTTGTGAGGCGGTATCTCCGTGTTCGGGCACGCGCTCGAACATCAGGATGTGATCGCCGGGCAGGACCTCGGCGTCGTGCACGCGATAGGGCGCGCGGCCGGCCTTGATCTCCTGGAGCAGCAGCCAGTCGGCATAGAACCCGGCGCGGGCCTCGTCGAGGGTCTGCCACGGCTGGTCGCGCGACATGGTGGTGACGATCAGCGTCGGGGCGCGGGCGAGCACGCACTCGGTGCAGTGGCGCTCGTGGCCGATCCAGCGCTGCGTGAGGAGCTCGGGGGGCACGGTGCGGCCGGCGCGCGCGATCGCGGGCTCGGTCAGCCCGACGAGGTCGAGGATCGGCAGCTGCGAGTAGTAACCGATCGCGCCGATCGGGACGGTGGCGACGGTGGCGCCGCGGAAGTGGGCGCGGAGGTAGCGGCCGACCGCGGCCCACTCGACGACGCGCGGGCTGGCGCCCTGCGGTGGGATCGCGTGCACGACCGCGGCGCGGCCACCGGCGGCGAGGGCACAGGTTGCGGCGGCGAGGGCGCCGGCGAGCGCGGCGTGGCGGGCCCATCGCGTGCGCGCGGCGAGCCGGCGGGCGAGCTCGGCGATCCCGGCGAGCGCGAGCACGGACAGCGCGGGGACCAGCGGGAACATCATCCGGCTGTAGTCGAACAGATCGCCGCCGCTGCGCAGGAAGAACGCGACCCACGCGGCGGCGCCTGCGAGGACGAAGCCGGCGGCGCGGCGCGGGGCGGCGGGGAGCAGCAGCGCGAGCGGGGCGGCGAACGCGAGCGGAAAGTCTGCGATCGCGCCGGCGAGGTAGGCCAGGCCGAGCTCGCAGTGGCGCCAGGAGCCGCCGGCCTTGGCGTAGTAGGTGTTGGGCAGCAGCGCGCCGAACACCGCGTAGCGCGCGGCGCAGATCGCCGCGATGATCGCGGCCATGGCGACGAGCGTGCGCGGCCGGCGCATCGCGGGGAGGATCGGCAGCGCGGCGGCGAACACGAGGGTCTCGGGACGGACCAGCAGCGCGCCGCCGATCGCGGCAACGAGCAGCCAGCGGCGGCCGGCGAGCGCGGCGAGCGCGATCGCGGTGACCGCGGCGGCGGCGAGCGCGGTCTCCATGCCGGTGATCGCGTTGAGCAGCGCGAACGGGTCGAGCGCAAGCGCGGCGGCGACCGAGACGGCGAGCACCGCGGGCAGCCGGGGCTGCGCGGTCTGCCGCCCGGCGACCACCGCGGCCCACACCGCGAGCGCGAGCGCCAGCGCCAGGCTCGCCGTGCAGGTGATCTGCGCCAGATCGATCAGCTGCGCGGTGAATCGGCCGCCGAGCCAGAGCACCGCCAGGTACAGCGGGCCGGTGAAGCCCTCGACCGGCGGATCGCCGCAGTTGAACCGCAGGCCGCAGCCGGCGTCGAGGTTCTTGACGTAGCGCAGGTAGATGAACGCATCGTCGTAGACCCCGCCCCAGTGATCGCGCGCGAATCGCGCCACGGCGACCGCGAGGATCGCCAGGGCCACGCCGACGGCGACGCCGGTGAGCGCGCGCACACCGGCAGGATATCACGCGGGCGCTACGGCTGGCCGGTGCCGCCGGACGCCGGCGTGCAGTCGACCGCGGGCGGAGCCGCGGTGCCGACCCTGGTGTTCATCGACGGCGCGTGCTCGAAGTCGAACATGTCGACCAGGTTGTGGGCGGTTCGATCGCGCTCGGTGACGTGCTGGCCCCGGGGCATGAACACGGTCTCGATGAACGCAAGGATCGACGTGTGGTCGGCGACCGAGTGCGACACGTACTGGCGCCTGGCGAACGCCGAGATCGCCAGGAACGGCACGCGGACGCCCGCCGAGTTGAAGCCGATGCACTCGGCCGGGAACGGGCCGGTCGGGTTGGCCGCGAACGCCGGGCACAGCTCGCCCGCGATCTTCACGCTGGTACCGGGATCGCCCAGCACGTTGAAGGTGCACTGGGAGCCGCCGCCCGGCCGCAGGCTCGCCGGCGGGTTCGACAGGTCGGCGCACTGACCGGGCGCGATCGCGTCGGGCGCGGGCAGGTGGGCGGGCTGGACGTGATCGTACGAGCCGCCGTGCTCGTCATAGGTGATGAAGATGACCGAGTCGGCCCAGCGCGGACTGTTGCGGATGGCGTTGATCACCTGGGCGACGAACGCCTGGCCGCGCTGGATGTCGGTCGGCGGGTGTTCGTCGTTCTCCTTCGTCGAGTCGAGCACGCCGAAGTTCGGATCGATGAACGCCACCGCGGGCAGCGGCGGCAGGTTCGGCGCGCCGGCGATCTGGCCGAGGAACACCGGCAGCGGGAAGAAGTGCGGATCGACCTTGGTCGCGCTGAACGCCCGGAAGCTGCCGCCCTGCGGCACGTCCTGGAAGTAATCGGCCCATGACACGTTGTTGCGCTCCATCAGATCGAAGATCGTGCCGGTGATCGGCAGGTAGCCGTCGCCGATCGGAAACGTGTCGCTGGTGGTCAGGTGACCGAACGAGGTCGCGGCGAGCAGGTACGAGCGGTTGGGGAACGTCGGGCCGAGCACCGAGGCGAACATGCGATCGCTGATCGCGAACTTCTGCGCCAGGTCGTAGTAGAACGGCAGATCGTCCTGGTTGTAGAACCCGATGGTCTCGTTCTCGTGGTTGTGCTGCTCGGTCTCGGCGTTGACCCGGACGAAGCCGTTCATCGGCGCGTGGTGCCGCACGTCGTTGGGATGATCGAAGTTGGCCTCGCGGTGGGTGCTGACCCAGCCGTGATCGAGGTCGGGCTTGGGGCAGCGGTTCGCGTCGTGGAACGCGTGGATGGCGTTGCCGTCCGCGTCGAGGTTGGCGTTGGCGCAGTGCAGGGCGCCGTGGCGATCGACCTCGCAGCTCAGGCCGTCGACGCAGCGGTGATCGCCGGGCGCGCAGCCGGTGCGGTCGTCGCGATCGCCATCGCCGTCGTCGTGGTGATGGCCGGGCGGCGAGTGATACGGACTGCGCGGCGCGTAGGCCAGCGCGCCGAAGTAGTTATCGAACGAGTGATTCTCCTGCATGATCACGATGACATGCTTGACCTTGTGGATCGCGTCGCGATCGTCGCGATCGTGATCGTGGTCGTCGCGGTCACCGTCGGCGCGCGCGACCGTCGACGCGCTGTCGTCGACCGGATCCTGCGCCGCGCAGCCTGCGAACAAGTACCCCATGGGCAGAACCAGAGACATCCATCCAGCTGACACGCGTGCGCTCATCAGTGACTCCCGTGTTGATGGGCGCGCATCATAGCGATCGCGCCGCCGGACACATGGCGCGATCCTGCGACATTTTTTCAGAATGGCGCGTGATGCAGATCGCGCACTGCGCGATGATGTCACCTCAGATTTCCAAGGCGAGTTGCGCGGCGATCGCACAGCGGCGAATCGCCCCGTGAGGACATCGCGATGAACCGGCTTTATTGTAACGGCGTGCAGTCGTTTGCCGGCGGCGCCGCGATGCCGACCGCCGTGGCGAGTGACGGTGAGCCAGCGAAATCGAACAGGTCCAGCAAGTTGTCGGCGTCTCGATCGCGCCGCGTCAGGTGCTGGCGGTGGCCATGCACCCGCGGCAGGAATGCGGTCTCGACGAACGCGAGCAGCGATGTGTGATCGGCGATCGCGTGCGAGACGTACTGCGGCTTCGCGAACGGCGATACGACGAGGAACGGGACCCGGAGCCCGTACTGATCGAACCGCGCGCATCCGGCGGGATACGGTCCGGTCGGGTCGGCGGCCAGTGCCGGGCACAGCTCGATCGCCTCGGCCAGGCTGGTGTCGGGGTCGCCCTTGACGTTGCTGCTGCACCCGGCGCCACCGCCGGGCTGCAGGCTGGCCGGCGGGTTCGACAGGTCCTCGCACTGACCGGGCTGGATCGCGTCGGGCGCGACGGCGGGCGGCGGCGCTACGTGGTCGTAGAACCCGCCGTTCTCGTCGTAGACGATGAAGATCACGGAGTCGGCCCAGTGCGGCCCGTTGCGCACCGCGCTGACCACCAGGGACACGAACGCCTGGCCGCGCTGGATATCGGTCGGCGGATGCTCGTCGTTCTCGGTCGCGGTGCCGAGTGCGCCGAAGTTCGGATCGACGAATGATACCGAGGGCAGGTCACCGATGCCGGCCGCCTGGGCGAGGAACACCGGCAGCAGCTGGAAGTGCGGATCGATCACCGTCGAGCCGATCGGGCGGAAGCTCGCCCCCTGCGGCAGATCCTGGTAGTAATCGGCCCACGACACGCCATTGCGGTCCAGCAGGTCCCAGATCGTCCCGCCGACCGGCTGGTAGCCCTCCAGGGGCGGGATCTCGTCGGCGGTCGACACGTGGCCGAACGAGGTCGCCGCTGCGAAGTAAGCGCGGTTGGGGAACGTCGGGCCCAGCAGCGACGAGAAGAATCGGTCGCTGATCGCGAAGTGCTGCGCGAGGTCGTAGTAGAACGGCAGGTCGTCCTGGGTGTAGAAGCCGATGGTCTCGTCGTCGGTCGGCGTCTCGGCGCCGTCCTGCTGCTCGGTCTCGTCGTTGACCCGGACGAAGCCGTCGAGCAGCGGCTGGCGGCGCGTCGCGTTGGGCTGCGCGAAGTTGACCTCGCGGTGCGTGCTGTTCCAGCCGTGATCGAGGTCGGGTGCGGGGCAGCGGTTCGGGTCGTGGAATGCCACCACCGTGCTGCCGTCGTCGTCGAGGTTGGCGTTGCTGCAGCGCAGCTCGCCGCCGGCATCGAATGCACAGCTCAGGCCGTCGACGCAGTGGTGGTCGTTGCCGCAGCCGGCGCGGCGGGTGGGGGGCCGGTACGGACTACCCGGCGCGTAGGCGAGCGCGCCGAAGTAGTTGTCGAACGAGTGATTCTCCTGCATCACCAGGATGACGTGCTTGACCTTGTGAATGCCGCCGTCGCTCCGCGCGACCGCCGCGGCTGCCAGCTCGGCGTCGCCGTCCACGGGCGGACCATCGCTGGCGCATGCGGTGATCAGGCAAGCCATGGCGGCCAGGGACAAGCGCGGATACAAGACTCGCGACCCTACACTCATCTCGGGACTCCTGCAGTGGTTCCCTGTGTGTGATGGCCAGCGAGTGAATGTGTTTCCTTCATGATGACGACATCACGCTCGACTCATCGAGAGCGATCGAGGTGGTGTGGCGCAGCAGCACGCCGCGCGGCACCGCCGGTGGGCGTGCGCGCTCGATGCCACGCATCGCAGCGCCGGTATCCACGATCACGGCGTGCAGTCGTTCGCCGGCGGCGCCGCGACGCTCACCGTCGTGCGGAGCGACGGCGAGCCGTCGAAGTCGAACAGATCGAGCAGGTTGTCGGCGTTGCGGTCGCGCTCGGTCAGGTGCTGGCGCTGCCCGTCCACGAGCGGCAGGAACGCGGTCTCGATGAACGCGAGGATCGACGTGTGGTCGGCGACGGCGTGCGAGACGTAGTGCGGCTTCGAGAACGGCGAGACCGCGACGAACGGGACCCGGACGCCGTACTGATCGAACCGCGCGCACGCGTCGGGGTACGCTCCGGTCGGGTTCGCCGCCAGCGCGGGGCACAGCGCGATCGCCTGGGTCATGGTGGTGTCGGAGCTGCTCTTGAGGTTGCTGCGGCACTGCGCGCCGCCACCGGGCTGCAGGCTGGCCGGTGGACTCGACAGATCCTCGCACTGGCCGGGCGCGATCGGATCGGGCGGGACCGCGGGCGGCGGCGGCACGTGATCATAGAACCCGCCGTGCTCGTCGTAGACGAAGAAGATCACGGAGTCGGCCCAGTGCGGCCCGTTGCGCACGGCGTTGATCACCCGCGATACGAACGCCTGGCCGCGCTGGATGTCGGTCGGCGACTCCTCGTCGTTCCGGCTGGCCTTGCTGAACGCGCCGAAGTTCGCGTCGACGAACGCCACCGACGGCAGCTGGCCGAGGCCGGCCGCCTGGGCCAGGAACAGCGACAGCGGCCGGAAGTGCGAGCTGAACAGCGTCGAGCCGAGCACGCGGAAGCTCGCGCCCTGCGGCACGTCCTGGTAGTAATCCACCCACGACACGCCGTTGCGATCCAGCAGGTCGAAGATCGTACCATGGACCGGCTTGTAGCCCCGCAGCGGTGGGACCTCGTCCGACGTCACCACGTGGCCGAACGACGTCGCGGCCATCAGGTAGGCGCGGTTGGGGAACGTCGGGGCGAGCACGGGGCAAAAGTACCGATCATCGATCGCGAACCGCTGCGCGATCTCGTAATAGAACGGCAGATCGTCCTGGATGTAGAAGCCCATGGTCTGGACCGGGGGATTGATCCGGGCGAAGCCGTTCATCAACGGCGCGGACCGCGCGGCGTTGGGCTGGTCGTAGTTGATTTGGCGGTGCACGCTGATCCAGGTGTGATCGGGATCGGGCACGCAGCGGGTCGGGTTGTGGAACACGGTCACCATGTTGCCGCTGGCATCGAGGTTGGCGTTGCTGCAGCGCAGCCCGCCGCCGGCGCCGACCGTGCAGCTCAAGCCGTCGACGCAGCCATGGTCGGCGGCGCCGCAGCCGGTGCTGCCGGCCGCCGGCGCGTGGTACGGGCTGCCGGGCGCATAAGCCAGCGCGCCAAAGTAGATGTCGAACGAATGGTTCTCCTGCATCACGACGATGACGTGCTTGACCTTGTGGATGCCGACATCGGGCGGCCCGCTGCCGCTCCCCGTCGCCGAGCCCGCTCCGCTGCCCGAGCAGCCGATCAGGCACGTCGCGACGCCGGCCAGCGGCGCACGTGAATACAGGACTCGTAACCCTGCACGCAACACACTCATCCCGGAACTCCTGAGGGGGGTTCCTCAAGGTGTGAGGGCCAAGAGCGGGTCTGTCCATCCGCATTGCGTGCGCCGCCGTCGATCGGTGCTCGACCGACACAGTGCGCGGCGGCCGCGTGCGCTTGCGCTCCGTGAGTCACGTCGGCACGCTGCGATCCGCGTTATCCTCGCCGGGTGGCAGATCCGCATAGCTTCGGTCGCTACCGCGTGACCGGGACGCTCGGCACCGGCGCGATGGGTGAGGTCTACGCGGCGGTCGACGACGTGCTCGGGCGCGAGGTCGCGGTCAAGACCCTCCGCGGCCACCGCTCCGCGCTCGCGGCGCGGATCCTCGACGAGCGGTTCCGGCTGGAGGCGAGGGCGATCGCGGCGCTGCACCATCCCGGGGTCGTGCAGGTGTTCGATATCGACCTGTCGGCCGACCCGCCGTACCTGGTGATGGAGCGGATCGCCGGACCGTCGCTGCGGGAGCGGCTGGCGGCGGGTGGGCTCGGGCTCGACGAGCTGCGCGCGATGGGCATCCAGGTCGCGCGGGCGCTGGCGGCCGCGCATGCCGCCGGCATTCTCCACCGCGACGTCAAGCCGGCCAACATCCTGGCCGCCGGCGCCGGGAGCTGGAAGCTCGCCGACTTCGGCGTCGCGCACGTCCCCGACTCGTCGCTGACCTTGACCGGGCAGTTCGTCGGCTCGCCGGCGTACGCGCCGCCCGAGGCGCTGGTCCGCGGCCAGTCGAGCGCCGCCGGCGACGTCTACGGCCTGGGCGCGACGCTGTACGAGGCGGCCGCCGGGCGGTGGCCGCGCCGCGACGCCGAGACCGGCGCCCTGTTCGCGCCGCTGCCGCCGTTGCACGAGCTCGCGCCCGGCCTGCCGGCGGACCTGTCCGCTGCGATCGATCGCGCGGTGTCGGCGGAGCCGGAGCACCGCCCGTCGGCGTCCGAGCTCGCCGATGCGC
>DATAPF010000687.1:0-38156 GCA_036265355.1 Kofleriaceae bacterium
GCGCGGAACCGCACCGGCATGATGCTGAGGTCCAGGATCTTGGCGCCGATCACCCAGGAGCCGGTGACCGCCTCCAGCGTGTTCTGCGCCTTCTTGACCGCGCTCGAGCCGGACAGATCGAGGCCGCGCAGCTCGTCGGCCCCGGCCTGGGCGAACACGTGCCCGTCGGGCGTCAGCACCATCAGGAACCCGGTGCTGCGCAGCTTGCCGAGGTCGCCGAGGATGTCGGCGACCGTGGCCTCGTCGATTCCATCGACCTCGAGCGTCGCCTTGAGCCGCGGATCCTCGACCATCACGCGCGCCTGGGCGCGCAGCGAGTCCAGCGTCCGCGCGCGCGTCAGGTCGAAGGTGCGACGCGCACGCTCGAGGTGGGTCACGCTCTCTCGCACGATCGACGACGACAGCTGGTGCAGCGCGACCAGCGACCACACCGCCGCGACCCCCAGCGTCAGCGCGAGGATCAGCAGCGACAGCGCGCTGCCGGAGGTGCCCGGCGCGCCGCGCTCCGATGCGGCATGACGGCTCCCCGTCGTTCGCGGCACGGCTGTCGCGCGACTCTGACTACCCGCGGGGGATTGCACATCATTATTCATCCGACCGACCGATTCGCATGGCTCCACTCCACCGCACCGCCCAGCCACTACGGGGACCCATACTATGAAACCCGAGTTCGTCTCACGTCAAGCGACAACGGGCCTTTGCGACGCGACTATCGAGGCAGAAACATTCGGCAAGCACGACCTCCTGAGCAGGAGGTTGTATACATGCTCGCCGTATATCCGTGTCTGTAGTCGAGTAGCTCAGTTGCGGACGAGCCGGCCGTGAACGAATTTCCAGCCCTGGTCCCCGGACGCGGTCTCGATCGACTGCTGCGCGACGGTCTTGCCCGCCGCCGTGATGCGAATATCGTGTTTGCCCGCCGTGACCGGGATGACCTCGCCGGCGTCGTAGTCCTGGCCGTCCACGACGACGCTGGAATTGGCCGGGAGATCGGAGATCACGAGTCGGCCCTGCAGGGGCAGCAGCGTCACCTTGGCCGGCGTCGTGGTGCCGGGCGTCAGGCTGACGCTCCGGATCACCGGGGCGTGGCCCGCCAGCTCCAGGCGAAGCTCGAGCTGCGGCTTGGTGACCCCGGTCAGCGTGGTCGGGGTCTTGAGGCCGGTCGGCTCGCCGCCGACGAACACCGCGGCGCCCGGTGGGATGCTCTCGATCTGGAGCGACGCCGCCGCCATCGGCTTCACCGCCGGCGGACGATCCGGGCGCGACAGTGACATTGTATAGATCAAGCCAGCCGCGATCGCGGCTGCCAGGACGACGGTGAGCCCGATCACCAGCCGGCGCTGTGATCGCGACGGGCCGACCGCCTGGACCGGGATGCCCGAGCCGCGGGCCGTCGGGGCGGGGTAACCCGCGCCGGGCTCGGACCGGCGACCGAGGTCGCCCCCGACCGCCTCGTCGAGCCGCTCCGCCAGCTCGGCGCGGATCTCGCTGCGCAGCTTCATGACCAGCGAGATGTTCCGGGTCAGCGAGCGGGTCTGCGCGATCGAGCGCTTGGCCTCGGCCCGGGTCGAGCCGAACAGCTCCTCGAGCTTGCCGGCGACCACGCGCGTGTCGTAACGCGGCAGGCGGACCGCGAGGACCTCGAGATCGGCCGCCATCTCCTCCGCGGTGTTGTAGCGGTCCGCGGGCGAGCGGGCGAGCGCGCGAGCGACGACCTTGTCGACCCCGGGCGGCACGTCGGCGCGCAGCTTGCTCGGCGGCGGGATCGGGGCGTTCATGATCGCGTACAGCGTGGCGGCCTCGTTGTTGCGCAGGAACAGCGGCCGGCCGGTCAGCACCTCCCACAGCACCACGCCCGCCGAGAAGATGTCGGCTCGCTGGTCGACCTCGCGGCCGAGCACCTGCTCGGGCGGCATGTACGCGACCTTGCCCTTGATCACGCCGTTGAGCGTCTGCACGTTCGCGTTGGTCTTGGCGACGCCGAAATCGATGATCTTCACCTCGCCGCCATACGTGATGATGATATTCGCTGGATTGATATCGCGGTGAACGAGATTGAGCGGCTTGCCCGAGGTGTCCGTGAACTGGTGTGCGAAGTGGAGGCCGTTGCACAGCTGAACGCCGATACCGACGGCGAGCTGCAGCGGCATCAGCTGCCGCGACACGGACAGGTTGTTGAGCGCCTTGAACAGGTCTTCACCAGGGAGGTACTCCATCGAGGTGAAGTACTGGCCACTGACCTCGCCGAACTCGTAGGTCCGGACGATGTTCGGGTGCTCGATGCGCGCCGCGAGCCGGGCTTCGTCGCAAAACATCCTCACGAACTCGGGGTTGTTGCCCAGGTGCGGCAGGACGCGCTTGATGACCACGACCTTGAAGAAGCCCTCGACGCCCTTGTGGACGGCCAGGAACACCTCGGCCATGCCGCCCACGGCGATCTCGCCCACGAGCAGGTACTTGCCGAACCGCTCGCCGATGAGGTTTCCCGCGAAGTCCTCGGAATGAGCCTGGATGATCGTGCCTATGGAAATTTCTGGCTCCGACACCTCATCCCGCCGGCTGTCTTCTAGCTTCGTCATCGGCAACCTACCCGAGACTAAACCACGGCTCCGTCGGGCGCACGCGCGATCTATCGAGAATCTAAGCGGCAAAGGTGGCTGGACAGCTCCTGACATCGCAGCGCGTGCGCAGTAAACGCACCTCACGTGATCAGCCGATCGCTGAGATCGGTTCGCTACATTGCGATCCATCCAGCCCGAGAGGAAATTTCGCTTTTGACCCATCCATGGAACAGTCGATCGGGTACGAGCTCCGCCTCGTCGGCACAGCGTCGTCGAGTGTACGTGCTGCGCGCCTGGTGAGGTGAGGCTTGCCGATCGGCGAACCGCGCTCGTGCCCGCGGCCGGCGATCGATCCCGCGCGGAGGCGCGCGGACCGCCGCCGCCGTCCGGGCGCGGGAGTCGACCGGGCCCGACCCGGCCATCGGCGCCGCGCCTCTGACCAGTCGTGATTCCGTCCCAGGAACACGAGAGTACGATGTCGGTGGAACAGAACATCGCGGCGAAGGTCCCGATCACGGGAAGTGGCCGACGAGGGTGACGCCCGGGTACGCCGCGAAGCCCCGGATCATCACGAAGTAGTCGCCTGCCGCCGGGTTGCTGATCGTGCAGGTCTCGGTGTTGCCGGTGAGGAAAACTGAAAATCAGATCCGGATGGTCAGCGCGCGGCGTCCTGCATCGCCTGGTTCAGGCGCACCTGCAGCTTCTGCCGCAAGGCGGGAGGCGTCTGCTCGTTGCACGCCTGGGTCATCGCCGCCAGCTCGTCGCCGGCGAGCATGCACTTCTTGAGGGCGGCAGGCCAGTGGTCCTGCTCGCAGGACTGCTGCATGACGGTCATCGTGCGGTCGAACCAGTCCTTCATCCGGGGGTTGCTGAAGTACGACGCCTGCTTCTGCGCCGCGGCGCGGACCCGGGCGACCATCGCGCCGCAGTCGGCGGTCGAGCTCGCCGCGAGGTCGGGAAACATCCGCGGCACGCACTGGGCAGCGCTCCAGCGGTCGCGGGTCCGGTCGAGGCACTGCTGGTCGTCCCTCGACAGCACCGCGGCCTCGCACGCCGCCTTGTAGCGAGCCACGACCGGGGCCCGGTCCTCGGGTTCGGCATAGTTGCCGAGGTCGATCGACGCGAGCTGCTCGCCGACGTCCTGGCAGTCGGCCGGCGGCGGCCGCACGCACAGGTTCGACAGGCAGAGCAGGCCGACGTCGCACGTCCGGTCGGGCCGGCAGCTGCCGCGCTCGTGGCCCGCCTCGACGTCCGGCGCGCGACCGCCGCGGCAGCCCGCAGCGAGGCCCAGCGAGGCGGTGATCGCCAGCGCCGCGCCGGCCAGCGGGCGCACCAGGGGCCTGACCCGGCGGGTGAATGGTCGTCGATCTCCCCTCCGGGTCCGTACCCGGCGTACCCAAGTCCGTACCATGAGGACCCATTCGCCCGGCGTGGCCAAACGTGCCGGGTCCGGCTACAGGTGCTTCTGGAGCTCGGCCTCGAGCTTGCTGCGCGGCATCGCGCCGACCAGCTGGCCGACGACCTTGCCGCCCTTGAAGATCAGGAGGGTCGGGATCGTCCGGACGCCGTACTGCTGCGGGACGATCTGGTGGTGGTCGACGTCCATCTTGGCCACCTTGACGCGGCCCTTGTAGTCGTCGGCGAGCGCATCCACGGTCGGCGCGATCTGCTTACAAGGACCGCACCACACCGCCCAGAAATCGACGAGGGTCGGGACGTCGGACTGGAGAACCTCCGCCTCGAAGTTGGCGTCGGTGAGCTCCTTGATGTTCGCGCTGGCCATTCGAACCTCCGGTACTGCTGGTTATGTAACCTTGCGGCCGGGCCAAGGCAACCTCACCGACTAGCCGGGCGCGCGTGACGCCGGTACACTGCCGCCAGGAATGTCGCGCCTCTTCATCTCGGTTGAACGGCTCGACAACTGGACAAACGAGGGTCGCGCCTCGCTCGAAGGCAACCGGATGACGCTGACCGAGCTCAACCGATCGTTCGCGATGAAGCCGGCGGTGCACTTCGTGCGCTCGGCGGGCAGCGACGGCGATCCGCATGACCTGGTCGGTCGCGTGAAGTCCAAGGAGGTGCTCGACGAGATGGGCGCCGACTGCTTCGAGAAGTCGGTGATCTACAAGGACACCGCGTACGACGTGATCGAGGGCTTCATCGGCGAGCCACTCCCGCCGTGATCGACGCACCCGAGCGCCTGCTGTCTGTCGCCCCGTCGCCGGCGTTCTGGGTCGCGGTGGCCGCCTACACGGCCGCGACCGCCGCGCTGCTGGTCGTGCTGGCCGGCCACGCCCGGCTGCGGCCGCTCGCCCTCGCGCTGGTCGGCGCCGCGTTCGTGGCGCACGGCGTCGACATCGGCTGGCGCGGGGTCGAGCACGTCCACCCCGCGCAGTCGGTCCGCGAGGCGCTCGGGTTCCTGGCGTTCATCATCACCGGCGGTTACCTGCTGGCCAGCGCGCGCTACCGGCTGACCCTGGGCGGCGCGGCGGTGATGCCGGTGGCGCTGATCCTGCTGGTCGCGGCGCGGCTGACGCCCGCCGGGGCCGCGCCCGAGGACCTCTCGGCGCTCGGCCGGATCCACATCTCGCTGGCGACCATCGGGGTCGGCGTGTTCGCGCTGGCCAGCGCGCTGTCGGTGATCTACCTGGCCGAGGAGCGCGCGCTCAAGCGCAAGAAGTTCGACGCGATCGCGTTCAAGGACCGCGGCGCGCCGCTCGAGGCGCTCGACCGGCTGAGCCACCGCCTGGTCTGGATCGGGTTCCCGATCTTCACGGCCGCGCTCGTGCTCGGCGCGGTGTGGGTGTCGCGGCGCGGCGAGTCGCTCGACCGCCCGCAGTACCCGCTGGCCGCTGTGACCTGGATCTCGTACGCGGCGCTGCTCGTGCTGCGCCAGGTCTACGGCTGGCGCGGCCGGCGCGCGGCGCGCCTGACCCTGGCCGGGTTCGCGGCGGCGCTCCTCGTGCTCGTGCTCTACCTCGTGCGGCGGATGACGGGGTAGCCGATGAGCGAGCTGTTCGTCGTCGGCATCAGCTGGCGGACCGCGCCGGTGGCGGTCCGCGAGAAGCTCGCGTTCCGCGACGACGAGCTGGCCGGCGCACTGCAGGCGATGACCGCCGATCTGCCGGTCGCCGAGGCCCTGCTGGTGTCGACCTGCAACCGGGTCGAGGTCTACGGCGTGGCCAGGCCGGGCGCCGATCCGACCGGCCCGGTGCGGGGGTTCCTCGCCGCCCAGCGCGGGCTCGCCGCGGGCGACGTCGCCGAGGTGCTCTACGACCACCGCGGCAGCGCGGCGGTGCGCCACGTGTTCTCGGTCGCCAGCGCGCTCGATTCGCTGGTGCTCGGCGAGGCCCAGATCCTCGGCCAGCTCAAGGCGGCCTACGGGGTCGCGAGCGCCGCCGGGACCTCGGGCCCGCTGCTCGGCCGCTGCCTGGAGCGCGCGTTCGGGGTCGCCAAGCGGGTCCGGACCGAGACCGCGATCGCGCGCGGCGCGGCCAACGTGTCGACCGTCGCGGTCGATCTCGCCAAGCGGGTGTTCGGCAACCTCGAGGGCAAGAGCGTGCTGGTGGTCGGCGCCGGCAAGATGTCGACCCTGGCGGCGCGCCACCTCTACGCGTCGGGCGCGCAGCACATCGTGGTCACCAACCGCTCGCCCGAGAAGGCCGAGGCGCTCGCCGCCGAGATCGACGGCATCGCCCGGCCGTGGGCCGAGCTCGAGGCCCTGCTGGTCCAGGCCGACGTCGTGATCAGCTCGACCGGGGCGCGCGAGCCGATCCTGACCCGGCCGCTGTTCAAGCGGGTGACCAAGGCGCGGCGCTGGCGCCAGCTCGTGGTGATCGACATCGCGGTGCCGCGCGACGCCGAGCCCGCGATCGCCGAGTTCGACGGGGTCTACGTGTTCGACATCGACGACCTGGAGAAGGTCGTCGCCGCCAACCTCGCCGAGCGGGCGCGCGCCGCCGAGCACGCCGCGCGGATCGTCGACCACGAGGCCGGCCAGTTCGAGCACTGGATGCGCACCCAGGGCGTGGTGCCGACGATCCGCGCGCTGCGCGACCGGTTCGCCCGGGTTGCCGACGCCGAGCTCCAGAAGACGCTCGACCAGCTCGCCCGGCGCGAGCACACCCCGGCACAGCAGCGCGAGGTGATCCAGCGCTTGCTCCAGCTCGTGGTCAACAAGCTGCTGCACCCGCCGACGATCGCGCTGCGCGAGGCGCCGCCCGACGAGGCCGGCCGGCGCGCCGCGATCCTGTGCCAGCTGTTCGACCTCGCGCCGATCGATGCCGGCGAGGTCGCCCCCGAGCCCGCCGCGGCTGGGACCGGCGAGCCGCGCCAGCCCGCGCCGGAGCTCGCCGAGCTCGCCGAGCCGGCCCCCTCCGAACGAAAGGCCGTGACGTGACCCAGCGCCTGGTGATCGCAACCCGTGGCAGCGCGCTCGCCCTGTGGCAGGCCGAGCACGTCAAGGCCAGGCTCGCCGCCGTCGCCCCCGACCTGGCGGTCGAGTTCAACGTGATCAAGACGTCGGGCGATCAGATCCTCGACGTGCCGCTCGCCAAGGTCGGCGGCAAGGGGCTGTTCGTCAAGGAGATCGAGCAGGCGCTGCTCGATCTCCAGGCCGACCTCGCGGTCCACAGCATGAAGGACGTCCCCGCCGAGCTCGCGCCCGGCCTCGCGCTGGTCGCGGTGTCGTCGCGCGAGGTCCCGTGGGACGCGCTGTGCGCGCGGGCGCCGGTCACGGTCGATACGCTGCCGCACGGGGCCCGGGTGGGGACGTCGTCGATGCGCCGCCAGTGCCAGCTGCTCGCGCGCCGGCCCGACCTCCAGATCGCGATGCTGCGCGGCAACGTCCCGACCCGGATCCGCAAGCTCGACGACGGCGAGTTCGACGCGATCGTGCTCGCCGCGGCCGGCCTGACCCGGCTCGGCCTCGCCGGCCGGATCACCCAGCAGCTGCCGCTCGAGATCTCGATCCCGGCGGTCGCCCAGGGCGTGCTCGGCCTCGAGGCCCGCGCCGGCGACGCGCGGGTCGCCGAGCTGATCCGGCGCGCGATCCACGATCCCGCCGAGGACCGGCGGGTCGCCGCCGAGCGCAGCTTCCTGGCGCGGATGGGCGGCAGCTGCCAGACGCCGCTCGCCGCCCACGCGATCGACGCCGGCGCCGGCCAGCTGCGCATCGTCGGCCTGTGCGGGATGCCCGACGGCAGCCGGATCCTGCGCGCCGAGCACACCGGCGCCGCGGCGGATGCCGAGTCGCTCGGCCGCCGGCTCGGCGACGATCTGCTCGCCCAGGGCGCGGATCAGATCCTCGCGGCGACGCAGTAGTGGTGGTATGATGCTGGTATGATTCGGTATGCCGCGGCTGCGCCGCAGTTCACCAAGATCGCGGTCACGGTGCCGACCGAGACCTACGCCGTGGTCGAGCGGCTGCGGCGCCGGCTCGGCAAGTCGCGCAGCGCCGTGGTCGCGCTCGCGCTCGAGGAGTGGGTCCGCGGTGTCGATCTCGCCGAGGCCGATCGGCGGTACGTCGAGGGCTATCTCCGGACCCCGGAGGCGGTCGACGAGATCGGTGCGGTCGCCGCGCAGGCCACGTCGTACTGGGGCAGCTGGTCGCCCGGACAGCCGCTGCGCGCCGAGGACTCGTCACCCCTGCCGGGCGGCGTGCCGGCGGGCCGAGCCGGCCGAGCCAGCCGAGGCAAGCGAGCGCCATCGAAGCGGTCGCGGCGATGAGGCGCGGAGAGATCTGGTGGGCGCAGCTGGCGCTGCCTGCCGGTCGCCGGCCGGTGGCGCTGGTGTCGCGCGACGCGGCTTACCTGATCCGATCGTCGATCACGGTCGCGGAGGTCTCGACCGTGGTCCGCCAGATCGCGAGCGAGATCGCGCTTGGCACCCGCGACGGGATGCCGAGGCCGTGCGTGATCAACACCGACAACCTGGTGACGATCCCCAAGGCGCTGCTGGAGGCGCACATCACCTCGCTGAGCAAGACCAAGCTCGAGCAGCTCGACGCGGCGCTGCAGTTCTCGCTCGGTCTGGTGTGACGCGCGCCGGTCACGAGCTCGCGACGCTGCGCGGCGCCGGCGCGCGCGACGGTGCCGGCCGCAGCCGGCGCGCCATGTCGAGCACGCGCTCGGGATAGCCGTTGCACCGGCCGGTGGTCACGCCGAAGTTGCCGCAGCCGTGGCCGGCGAGTGCGCGCACGGTGCTGCCGCGCACGCGCGGATCGCGGAGCCACTGCCGGAGCTCGCCGGCGCCCGCGGGATACGCGGTCGACAGCGTGCGCATGCCGACGCAGGTCGACCACGAGCCGGCGTAGGTCTGCAGCGGGCCGCAGTACAGCGAGGCGCGGCGATCGAGCTGCGCGGGAGCCTCGATCGTCCGGTAGCTCCCGGTCCTGCGGGTGTGCCCCTCGACGCGCGACACCGCCGTCGGGTCGAACCGGCTCTCGACGAACGCGATGCCGAGCAGCAGCTCGGCCGGGACCTGCTCGGTCTCGGCGGCAACGGCTGCCGCGGCGTGGTCATAGGCGACCTCGGGTGGAAGCGTTGGCATCGCGGCATGCAGCCGGAGCGCGAGCTCGAGGTGCCGGAGAACGATCGTCAATGACCACATGCCGGCAAGTGCAAAGCAAGCCGCTCGCCGATCGCGTTTCAGGATACGTGGTCACACGTCATGTGCGCAGCGGCGCAGTACACCCCGGTCGGCCACCGTACATGGAACAACGGCGCGCATCGCGGGTGAAACTCGCGGCGCGGGCGCCCGGTGCACGGACGCGCGGATCCGCCCGGTGCGCGTCCTGCGCCGTGCATTCCTGGCGGCCGCGGCGCTGCGGCGTCAGCCGAGTCACGCGCGCAACATCGATGTAGGTGACCGGCCGGATGCGGCGCTGCGCCGCGGGGGCGCTGCAGGTTGCAGTCGCACCCCCGTTGCGACATCGTGAGGCGTGGATTGCGATGACGTGACGGTGCTGATCGCGGTGGGAGAGCGCCGCCCGCTGACCGGCGCGGAGCAGCACGAGCTGCACCAGCACGTCATCACCTGCGACCAGTGCGCCGAGCTGACGATGGAGGCCGGCGACGATCAGCTGCGCTGGGTCGCGCGGATCCCGGAGGACGCGCTCGACGACGCCGACCTGCTGGTGCTGCCGACGATCGACCCGATCGTGTTCACCCGGTGCGACGAGCTCGCGCGCGGCGGGATGGGCCGGATCACGCGCGCCCGCGATCGCCGGCTCGGGCGCGACGTCGCGATCAAGGAGGTGCTCGCGCCCGAGCTGCGCGCCCGGTTCGAGCGCGAGGCGGCGATCACGGCGCGGCTGCAGCATCCGGCGATCGTGCCGATCTACGAGGCCGGGGCGTGGCCGGACGGCTCGGCGTTCTACACGATGCGGCTGGTGTCGGGCGGGACGCTGGCCGATGCGATGGCAAAGGCCCAGTCGCTGGAGGCCCGGCTCGCGCTGCTGCCGCACGTCGTCGCGGTCACCGAGGCGCTGGGCTACGCGCATGCGCGGCGCGTGATCCATCGCGACCTCAAGCCGGCCAACGTCCTGGTCGGCGAGTTCGGGGAGACGCTGGTGATCGACTGGGGACTCGCCAAGGAGCTCGGCGGGCCGGATGGCGCGAGCGCCGGCCGCGGCGAGCCGGTGTCGCCGGAGCTGACCCGCGCGGGCTCGGTGGTCGGCACGCCGTGCTTCATCGCACCGGAGCAGGCGGCGGGCGACGAGATCGATGAACGCGCCGACGTCTACGCGCTCGGCGCGATGCTCTACAACCTGCTCGCCGGCCATCCGCCGCACTGGGATCGCACCGAGCACTCGGCGGAGCGGCTGCTCGACGCCGCGCGCCGCTCGTCGCCGACGCCGCTCGGTGAGCTCGTGCCGCGCGCACCGGCCGATCTGCGGGCGATCGTCGAGCGCGCGATGGCGCACGACCGCCAGGCGCGCTACCGGACCGCGGTGCAGCTGGCCGAGGAGCTGCGGCGGTTCCAGGCCGGCCAGCTGCTGCGATCGCGCGAGTACAGCGCGCGCGAGCTGGTCGCGCGCTGGATCCGGCGCCACCGCGCGGCGGTCGCGGTCGGCGCTGCCGCGATCGGCGTGGTCGCGGTGGTCGCGGCGATCAGCGTGCAGCAGATCGTCGCGCGCGAGCGCGAGACCCGGCGCGCGCTGGCCGAGAGCCAGCTCGAACAGGGCCGCCAGCTGCTGCTCGATGGCGAGCCCGGCCAGGCGGCGCCGTACCTGGCGGCCGCGCTCGACGAGCTGCCCGGCGAACCGGTCGCGCGCCGGCTCGCGGCGATGGCGGTGCGCGATCTGACGCGCCTGCTCGGCGCGTTCCCCGGTGTCACGGCGGCGTTTCGCCGCGACGGCGGTGAGCTGGCGATCGGCCGCGCCGATGGTTCGATCGCCGTGATCGATCCCGCGACCGCGGCGGTGCTGCGCACGCTGCCGCCGCCGGGGCCCGGCGGTGAGGTCCACCGGCTGGACTGGGCGCCCGATGGTGGATCGCTCGCGGTCGCATCGGCGAGCGGCGCCTACCTGTGCGACGCAGCGAGCGGGCTGCGCGTCGTGACCCTGGGCGCCGGACCGGCCAGCGACGTCCGGTTCGCGCCGCGCGGCGATGCCGTCGTGGTCGCGAGCTCCACCGCGCTGAGCCTGGTCGGGCTCGACGGCAAGCCGGTCGCGAGCGACGGCGAGGTCGCGGATCCCCACGCGCTCGCGAGCTCGCTCGACGGCGATACGCTGGTCGCGGTCACCCGCGCCGGCGCGTCGGCGTGGCGCGCGTCCGACCTGTCGCCGGTCGCGTCCGCACCGGCCGCCGACGATCACTTCGCCGCCGCGTTCGGTCGCGGCGATCTGTTCATCGCCGGCATGGACGGCGTCCGGCGGTGGCGCGACGGCCACGACACCCGGCTGGTGCCGGAGACGGTCGCCACGCTGGTCTGGGTCGACGACCACACGCTGGCCGCCGACGCCAGGCTGATCCGCACCGACACCGGCGAGATCCGCTCGCTCGGGCACCATGCGGTCCAGGCGGTCGGGGTCATCGACCCTCGCCACGTGATCGCCGGCGGCTACGACGGCAAGCTGCGGATCTGGGACCTCGAGCGGCTCGCCCGTCCGGTCGTCGTGCTCGATGCCGCGACCGCGTCGTCGATGGTGGTCGTGGACCCGACCGGCCGGCGCGCGGTGTCGCGCGGCCGCCGCGCGGACACACCGATCGAGCTGTGGGACGTGACGCGGCTGCCCGCGCCGGCCCGCGTGTCGGCGCCGCTCGGCGCGCGGATCGAAGGGATCTACTCCGACCATCGCGAGCGCCTCGCGGTGCGCGTCCACGCGGGCGCGGCGACGGTGACCCGGCTGATGACCGCCGGCTTCGAGCCGGTCGCCGTGCTCGACGGCTGGCCGGTCGGGTTCCGGCCGGGCCGCGACGAGCTGGTCACCGACCGCGACGGCCGGCTCGTGGTCTACAGCAGCCGCGACGGCCGGCTGCTGCGCGAGGTCGCCGAGCCCGAGCCGCTGTGGCACGCCGCGTTCTCGCCGACCGGCGCGGCGATCGCGACCAGCACGCCCCACCGCGTCGCGCTGCGCGACGCCGACTGGCGGGTGATCGCGAGCTTCGAGGTGCCGGGCGAGATCTCGGCGCTCGCGGTCGATGACGCCGGCCGGATCGTCACCGGCTATTCGGATGGCGCATTGCAGATCTGGAATGGCCACGCCGGTGCGGTGGTCGCGGCCGCCGCCGGCCACGCGGCCCCGATCGCCATGATCGCGATCCAGGGCGGCGAGCTGATCACCGGGAGCTGGGATCTGACGATGCGGCGGTGGGCGTTCCCGTCGGGCGCGGCGCTGGGCGTCGTCCGGTTCGACAAGGCCGTCGACGACGTCTCGCCGTCGCCGGGCGGCGCGCTGTTCGCGATCGCGGACGGCCCGGATACGATCAGCGTGTGGGACATCGCGCAGGGCCGCATGCTGGAGCGGTTCCCGGCGCTCGACGGGCTGGCGGCCGCCGCGTTCGTCGACGACGATCACGTCGCGGTCGGGGGCGACAGCGGTCGGCTCGAGCTGATCGACGTCTCGGTACCGCCGGTCACCGCGGCCGAGGCCAGGCGCCGGGTCGCGGCGGCGCCGCGCTGGCGCCTGGTCGACGGCCGCGTCGTCGCGCAGCCACCTAGCGAAGCAGTTCGATAAGCGCTGCGCGATCCGCGTCGATATTTTGCGGCCGGCGCGCGCTGCGCCTACGCTCTCGGGCGTGATCAGCGCGCGCTGCCTGTGCCTCGTGCTCGTTGCCGGCTGCGCGACGCCGATGTCGTCCCTGCGCGATGACAACCGCCGGCTCAACGATACCGTGGCCGAGCTGCGCAGCGATCGCCGTTCGCAGGATCGCAAGCTGCGCGATCTCCAGCACCAGCTCGACGAGCTGGCCGCGCGCAGCCCGGCCGGCGAGCCGGCGGTCCCGCCGTTGCCGGTCGTGGTCGCGGCGCCGCTCGCCGCCCCCGTGCCGGCGCCGGCCCCGGTGTCGCCGGACGGCCCGCGCGTCGTCGGGGTCAGCGACGACGGCACCGAGATCGTCTACGAGGGCGAGGCGGTGACCGGCCGGCCCCCCGCAGGCCTCGCCGCGGTCGCCGACGAGCCGCCGGTCCGCCGCGTGGTCGCGGCGCCGGCCACGCGCCCGGCGCCGCCGCCGTCCCCACCGCTTGCCGACATCCCGGTCGCCTCCGATCGCCTGGAGGTCACCCACCGCGTACCCCCGATCTCGGCGCGCGCCGCGGTCCGCGGCAAGACCCGCGATCACGAGCCGCCGAGCGATCGCAGCGGCTCGGCCGGTGCCGACTACCGCGCCGCCGTCGATCTGGTCAAGGCGGCCAGCTACGCCGACGCGCTGGCCGCGCTGCGCGCATTCATCCAGCGCTATCCGCACCACGACTATGCGGACAACGCGCAGTACTGGATCGGCGAGGTGTTCTACGCCCAGAAGGACTACGTGCGCGCGCTCGCGGAGTTCCGCAGGGTCGTCGAGGTCTACCCGCGCGGAAACAAGGTGCCCGACGCGCTGCTCAAGGTAGCATATTGCTATCAGGCGATCGGACAGGGCGAGAAGGCGCGCGCCGTGCTGGATCAAGTCGTGAACCTCTACCCGAAATCGGAGCCCGCGGCGCTTGCGGCCAAACGACTGGAGGCGCCGTGAACCGGCTGGTGCTCGCGCTCGGCATGCTCGCGGTCGCGCCGGTCGCCCGCGCACAGGCGATCTATCCCAACCCCACGCTGCCGCCGGCGCCGGTGACCCTCGATCCCGGAGCGCCGCCGCCGACCGCCGCGCCGGTGGCTCCCGCGCCGGCGCCCGCGCCGGCGCCCGCGCAGCCGCCGGTGATCGTCGTCAGCCCCGACGGCAAGGTCACGACGCCCGGGCAGAACGCGCCCGAGCCGTCGGGCTACTATGCGGGTGGCAGCAGCGAGCCGGCACCGGACGACACCGCGGTGATCCAGGGCGGCCCGCTGCCCGAGCTCCACGTCGTGCGCCGCGGCGACACGCTGTGGGACATCTGCTTCTTCTACTTCAACGATCCGTGGCAGTGGCCCAAGATCTGGTCGTACAACCCGCAGATCACCAATCCGCACTGGATCTACCCCGGCGACCTGGTGCGGCTGTTACCGCGCGGGGTGTTCGCCGCGGCGCCGGCGGCCACCGTGCCGGCCGAGCCCGAGAACCCGGCGCCCCCGGCGCAGGCCGACGCCCTGCCGGCGCCGCAGCGCCGGATCCAGGTCGGCATCAAGCAGACCGCGTTCGTCGAGAAGACGGATCTCGACACGTCGATCACGATCACCGGCTCGGTCGACGAGAAGGTCCTGCTCGGCAACGGCGACCAGGTGTACCTGAGCTATCCCGCCGGCAAGCCGCCCAAGCCCGGTGACCGCTACTCGATCTACGTGCCCAACAACGTCGTGCGAGCGGGCAGCACCGAGGTCGGCGCGTATGTCCATGTGCTCGGCACGCTCCAGGTGCTGAGCGTCAAGCAGGACAAGCAGGCGCAGGGGGTGATCCTGGAGGCCAACCAGGAGATCGAGCGCGGCGCCAAGGTCGGGCCGCTGCTCACCACGTTCCGGACCGTTCCGCCGGTGCCGCCCAAGGTCAATGCCCAGGGCACGGTGGTCGCGATGCTGACCTACGACCAGCTCGTCGGTCAGGGTGAGGTCGTGTTCATCGACCTCGGCCGGAGATCGGGGGTGGAGGTCGGCAACCGGATGTTCGTGGTCCGCCGCGGCGACGCACTGCCCAGCCGGATGAACGAGCAGACCGGCCAGGATGACCGCAAGTTCCCCGCGCGCGCGCTCGGAGAGATCGTCCTCGTCGACGTCGGCGACCGGATCTCGGTCGGGCTCGTCACCCTCGCGGTCCAGGAGATGAACATCGGGGACCTCGTGATGATGCAGGCCAGCCCCTAGCTGGACCCGGTGGGGACGCCTTGAACCCCCCGCTGGCGACCGGCGCGACCCATATATAAAGAAGGGATCACGCCGAGCGGATCGCCAAGTTGCTGAAATCGCTCGGGCGGCGTTGCTTGGACTTGACGTCCGAGGCTTGGGTGGCTAATTGCTTCCCCCTTGTGAGCACCGCTGTGTTGACCCCGGATCAGCTGCCAAAGCGCCTTCAGGCACTTGGCTGGGCGCGTCCGGTCTATCTGCGTGGCGAGCCGCTCCGCGACGGATCCGCGGTGGCCATCGTCGGCGCTCGCGCCGCGTCGCGCGCGGCGCTGGACCGCGCGCATGCGCTCGGCCGGCACCTGGCGGCCGGCGGCGTCCAGGTCGTGTCGGGTGGCGCGCTCGGGGTCGACGGTGCTGCCCACCGCGGTGCCCTGGCCGGGCGCGGCGGCACGACCGTGGTGCTGGGCAGCGGGCTCGACGTGCTGTACCCGCCGCGCCACGCGCCGCTGTTCCGCGAGATCCTCGGTCACGGCGGGACGCTGGTCGGGATGCAGCCCGACGGTACGCATCCGCTGCCGGGCATGTTCCCGCAGCGCAACCAGCTGATCGCCGCGCTCGCCGACGTGGTGATCGTGGTCGAGGCGGAGCTGCGCTCGGGGACGATGTCCACGGTCGCGGCCGCCCGCGCGTTCGGCCGGCTGGTGGCGGCGTGGCCGGGGAGCCCGGGCTGCGAGCGCCTGCTCGCGACGGGGGCGGCGATCATCGAGGCGGCCGCCGACGCGGAGCTCGCACTCGCGGGCACGCCGCGCCACCGCGCACCGCGCGCGGTCGATCCGATCGCACGCCAGGTGCAGGACGCGATCGCCCACGGTGCGGCGGGAATCGATGAGATCGTCCGCCATACCGGCCTCACGGTGCGCGCGGTGATCCGCGCGCTACCCCTGATCGAGAGGATGCAGTGAGCCCAAGCGACGACAAGAAGGGGCGCAAGGCGCCTCCGGCGAAGCAAGCCAAGGCCAAGTCCGCCAAGTCCGCCAAGCCAGCCGCCAAGGAGCCGGCGGGGAAGTCCGCGTCGAGCGTTCATTCCGCCAGGGCCGCCAAGCCGGCCAAGGCGGCCAAGGTCACGGACGGCAAGTCCGAGGGCAGCGGGGACGCGCGCGCCAAGACGCGCACCGCCAAGGTCCCGCCCGCGGGCAAGACCGCCAAAGCGTCCAAGCCTGCGAAGGACACCAGGACCGTCCAGGAGATCGAGGCCGAGCTCGACGCCGAGCACGGCGGGCCGGCGAAGAAGCCCAGGAAGGTCAAGCCGGGCTCGGCCTTGGTCGTGGTCGAGTCGCCGGCCAAGGCGCGCACGATCGGCAAGTACCTCGGCAGCGGCTTCACCGTGAAGGCCTCGGTCGGCCACGTCCGCGATCTGCCCAAGTCGAAGATCGGCGTCGACCTCGAGGGCGACTTCGAGCCGGTCTACGAGGTGATCGAGGGCAAGAAGAAGGTCGTCGCCGAGATCCGCAAGGCGGCGCGCGAGAACGAGATCGTCTACCTCGCGTCGGACCCCGATCGTGAGGGCGAGGCGATCGCGTGGCACATCTCCGAGGAGATCAAGGACGTCAACACCAACCTGCGGCGCGTCCTGATCAACGAGATCACCAAGAAGGGCGTCGCCGCCGCGATCGCGGCGCCGCGCGAGATCGACATGCACAAGACCGACGCGCAGCAGGCGCGCCGGATCCTCGATCGCATCGTCGGCTACGAGATCAGCCCGATCCTGTGGAACAAGGTCCAGCGCGGGCTGTCCGCCGGCCGGGTCCAGTCGGTCGCGGTCCGCCTGGTGTGCGAGCGCGATGCCGAGATCGCCGCGTTCAAGCCCGACGAGTACTGGTCGGTCGAGGCGACCTGCCGCGCCGGCGAGCCGCCGCCGTTCGAGGCCCGGATCTGGCGGTGGAACGGCGAGCGGGCCGAGCCGAAGACGGCCGATGACGCCCAGGCGATCGCCGCCGAGCTCGCCGCGGGCGACGCGGTGGTCGCATCGGTCGAGCGCAAGGAGCGGCGCAAGAAGCCGCAGGCGCCGTTCATCACCAGCAAGCTGCAGCAGGACGCCGCGCGCAAGCTGCGGTTCACCGCCAAGCGGACGATGGCGCTCGCCCAGCGGCTGTACGAGGGCGTCGAGCTCGGCGACGAGGGCCCGACCGGCCTCATCACGTACATGCGTACCGATTCGACCCGCGTGTCCGACGACGCGATGGCCGCGGTCCGCGCGCACATCACCGACGTCTACGGCCCGGACTACCTGCCGGGCGAGCCCAACCAGTACGGCAACAAGGAGCGCGCGCAGGACGCCCACGAGGCGATCCGGCCGACCCTGATGGAGTGGGCGCCGGACCGGGTCGCCACCGCGCTCGCCGAGCACCCCGAGGGTCCCGAGCTGATCAAGCTGTACACCCTGATCTGGCAGCGGTTCGTCGCATCGCAGATGGTGCCGGCGGTGTACGACGCCACCACGGTCGACATGGACCGCGGCCAGGCGGTGCTGCGCGCGACCGGCCAGGTCATGAAGTTCGCCGGCTACACCAAGGTCTACGAGGTCGCCGAGACCGACGACGCCAAGGCCGAGGCCGCCGAGGCGGCCGACCGCCTGCTGCCGCCGCTCGAGGTCGGCCACGCGATCAAGCTGGAGTCGATCCGGCCCGAGCAGCACTTCACCCAGCCGCCGCCGCGGTTCTCCGAGGCGTCGCTGGTCAAGGAGCTCGAGGAGCGCGGCATCGGCCGGCCGTCGACCTACGCGTCGATCATGTCGACGATCGTCGATCGCGGCTACGTCGAGAAGCGCGAGGCGCGGTTCTTCCCGACCGAGCTCGGCATCCTGGTCAACGGCCTCTTGGTCGAGAGCTTCCCCGAGATCGTGAACTCGGACTTCACCGCCCGGATGGAGTCCGACCTCGACAAGGTCGAGGAGGGCGCGGTCGACTGGCGCAAGCTGCTCGGCGGGTTCTACACCCCGTTCAAGGACGAGCTGGAGAAGGCGCGCAACGAGATGCGCGACGTCAAGCGCGAGGAGATCGCCACCGAGTGGACGTGCGAGAAGTGCGGCAAGCCGATGGTGATCAAGTGGGGCCGCAACGGCTCGTTCCTGGCCTGCCAGGGCTACCCGGAGTGCCGCAACACGCAGGAGGTGGTCAAGAACCTCGATGGCACGTGGGAGAAGGTGCCGCCGCAGACCACCGACGAGGTCTGCGAGGTGTGCGGTGCGCCGATGACCGTCAAGCGCGGCCGGTTCGGCTCGTTCCTGGCGTGCACCAAGTACCCGGAGTGCAAGACCACCAAGCCGATCTCACTCGGCGTCAAGTGCCCGCGGCCGGGCTGCGGCGGGTTCATCGCCGAGAAGCGGTCGCGGCGCGGCAAGCCGTTCTACGGCTGCTCGAACTGGGCCAAGAAGCAATGCGACTTCGTGGCGTGGGACAAGCCGGTCCCCCAGCCGTGCCCGATCTGCAACGCGAAGTTCGTGGTCAAGAAGGAGAGCAAGCGCGGCGTAATGCTGCGGTGCCTGGAGTGTGACTGGAAGCAAGGTACCGACGAGGCCGAGGACAGCGCAGCGTGAGTCACTGACGGCCGGCGCCCCGCACGTGCCATACTGGAGAGGTGACCCGAGGTCACGGGGAGGGAACATGTATGGCGTGATCAGCGCGGGCGCGACGCTGCTCATCTTCGTCGGGTTGTATATCGCCGGCGTGGTCGAGGCGCGCGTCGATCTGTACCGGCGAGGGCTATGGGAGGAGCCGGCGCAGCCGCTGCCGCGCGCGCGGGTGCTGCGGCAGCGCTGACCCGGGCCGGCCCGCGGGCTGCGCGTGGCAGCCGCGGCACGCTGCCCGGGCGGCGACCCGCCGCCGGTGGTAGCTTCCGGGCGATGCAGCCCGACGTCACCGTGGTCGGGGCCGGGATGGCCGGCAGCGAGGCGGCCTGGCAGCTCGCCGAGGCCGGGCTGGCGGTCGCGCTGATCGAGATGAAGCCGTGCGCGATGTCGCCGGCGCACCAGTCCCCGCTGTGCGGCGAGCTGGTGTGCAGCAACTCGCTGCGCAGCGACGACCCGGTCGCCCCGGCCGGGCTGCTCAAGCACGAGCTCCGGCGCTGCGGCTCGCTGGTCATCGACTGCGCCGACCACCACCGCGTGCCCGCCGGCCAGGCGCTCGCGGTCGAGCGCTTCGGGTTCGCGCGCGCGATCACGCGGCGGCTCGCGCTCCACCCGCGGATCCGGATCGAGCGGCGCCGGCTCGACGAGCTGCCCGACGGTCCGGTGATCGTGTGCACCGGCCCGCTGACCGAGGGCGCGCTCGGCGACGTGATCCGGTCCGAGCTCGGCGGCGATCGGATGTACTTCTACGACGCGATCGCGCCGATCGTGGCGGCGGACTCGATCGACCGGGACCTCGCGTTCCGCGGCTCGCGGTGGGGCCGCGACGCCGCCGCCGACCCCAACGACGAGGCCGATCGCGCGGCCGGCGGCGACGCCGGCGTCGGCGACTACGTCAACTGCCCGCTCGACCGGGCCCAGTACGACGCGTTCGTCGCGCTGGTCAACGCCGGCCGCAAGGTGCTGCCGCACGAGTTCGAGGAGCCGCGCTACTTCGAGAGCTGCATGCCGATCGAGGTGATGGCCGAGCGCGGGCCCCAGACCCTGCGGTTCGGCCCGATGCGGCCGATCGGCCTGCGCGATCCGCGGACCGGCCACCGGCCGTGGGCGGTGGTCCAGCTGCGCCCCGAGAACAAGTACCTCACCGCCTACAACCTGGTCGGGTTCCAGACCCGGCTGGCCTATCCCGAGCAGCAGCGGATCTTCCAGACCATCCCGGCGCTGCACCGCGCCGAGTTCCTGCGCTTCGGATCGATCCACCGCAACACGTACATCGACGCGCCGGGCCGGCTCGGCCCGCACTTCGAGCTGCGGACCCGGCCGAGCGTGCGGTTCGCGGGCCTGCTGACCGGCGTCGAGGGCTACATCGAGTCGTGCGCGATGGGGCTGGTGGTCGCGTGGCTGCTCGCCGGCGAGCTCGCGGGCCGCGAGGTCCCGCCGCCGCCCCCGACGACCATGCTCGGCGGGCTCTACCACCACGTCACCGCGCCGCGCGAGCCCGGCTACAAGTACGGCCCGACCAACGTCAACTACGGCCTGTTGCCGCCGCTGCCCGGCGTGCGCAAGGATCACAAGAAGCCGCGCATGGCGGAGCGGGCAGGGCGCGAGCTCGATGCATGGCTTGCGGCGGTACGTGCTACGGTCGCGGCATGACGCGCGCGGTGTTCTGCGACGAGCAGCGATGACCCGGCTGTTCGGCAAGCTCGCGATCGTGACCGGCGGCGCGAGCGGGATCGGGGCGGCGTGCGCGCAGGCGCTGGCCGCCGAGGGCGCCGCGGTGGTCGCGACCGGGCGGCGGTTCGCCGGCGGGCCGCCGCGGATCCCGGGGCCGGGCGAGGTCGTCGCGGCGCACCTCGACGTCACCGACGAGGCCGAGGTCGCTGCGCGGATCGCCGAGCTGCCGCAGCTCGACCTCCTGGTGTGCTCGGCCGGCGTCGGCACGTTCGGGCCGGTGATCCATGCCGGGGCCGCCGAGCTGCGCGCGATGCTCGACGTCCACGTCGTCGGCACGATGCTGTGCGCGCGCGAGGCACTGCGCCGGATGCAGCCGCGGCGCGCGGGCCACATCGTCGCGATCGGCTCGCACGCCGCGCACCGCGCGTTCACCGACTGCAGCGGCTACACCGCGGCGAAGGCCGGCCAGCTCGGGCTGATGCGGGTGCTCGCCGAGGAGGCGCGGCCCCACGGCGTGCGGGTCACCGCGCTGTTGCCGGGCGCGACCGACACGCCGATCTGGGACGACCGCCCCGGGTTCGACCGCGGCAAGATGATGAAGCCGTCCGATGTCGCGGGCTTCCTGGTCGAGATCGTCGCGCGGCCGGCGATCAGCGTCGAGGAGGTCATCGTCACGCCGCCGGCGGGCGTGCTCTAGTCCGGGCCGAGCGAAGCCCGACGAGGCGCGCCAGAGGCGCGTCTCGGTGGAACAGCGCAGCGAGGAACGGACGGAAGATAATGACGAGGGGGTGGCCCTGGACAGGGACACCCCCTAGCGCAAAAACTGGCGCGTGGCGCGGGGCCGGCGGATCGTCGGGAGATGGACTGGGACGCCGCGCTCGCCGCGTTCGCGAGCTACCTCGAGGTCGAGCGCGCCTACTCGGCCAGGACCGTCGAGGTCTACCTGCGCGACGTCCGGGCGCTGCGCGAGCACCTGCGCGGCAAGCGCGGCGGCGACGCCCCGCTGGCCCGGCTGTCGGCGCTCGACGTCCGCGGCCAGCTCGCCGCGCTGTTCGGGCGCAACGGCGCGGCGACGCTCAACCGCCGGCTGTCGAGCGTGCGCGCGTTCTGCCGGTTCCTGGTCAAGCGCGGCGCGATCGCGGGCAACCCGGCCGCGGCGATCCGCGGGCCGAAGAAGCCCCGGCCGCTGCCGCGCGCGCTCGATGTCGACGACGCGTTCCGGCTGGTCGAGGCCCCGGGGGCGACCGGGCGCACCAGCCACCGCCGGCTGTCGGCCGCCGAGGACGCCCGCCACGCGGCGCTGCGGCTGCGCGACACGGCGCTGCTCGAGCTGCTGTACGGCACCGGGCTGCGGGTTTCCGAGCTGTGCGCGCTCGACGTCGCCGACATCGATCGCGGCCGCTACGGGGTCGCCATGTTGATCGTCCGGCGCGGCAAGGGCGGCAAGTCGCGCCAGGTGCCGATCGGCGGCGCCGCCGATCGGGCGCTCGTGGCCTACCTGCCGGCGCGCGCGGCGCTCGGGGCGACCGGCCCCGCGCTGCTGGTCAACGCGGCCGGCCGGCGGCTGACGCCGCGCTCGGTGCAGCGGCTGGTCAAGCGCTGGACGATCGCCGGCGGAGTCCACGCCGATGCCACCCCGCACAGCCTGCGCCACTCGTTCGCGACCCACCTGCTCGACGAGGGCGTCGATCTCCGGGCGATCCAGGAGCTGCTCGGCCACGCCAGCCTGGCGTCGACCCAGATCTACACCAAGATCTCGCTCGACCACCTGATGAAGGTCTACGACGCAGCTCACCCCCGCGCCGGCAAGCTGCCCGACCGCTGAGCCACCGGCCGCGAACACCGGCGCAGGGTTCATGCTACGACGAGGAGGTGAGGTCCGAGGTCCACTCCACCACCATCCTGTCGGTCCGCCGCGGCGGCGCGGTCGTGGTCGCCGGCGACGGCCAGGTCACGCTGGGCAACACGATCGTCAAGGGCGGGGCGCACAAGGTGCGCCGGCTCGGCGAGGGCCGCGCGATCGGCGGGTTCGCGGGCTCGGCGGCCGACGGCATCGCGCTGTTCGAGCGGCTCGACGACAAGCTCCGCGAGCAGCGCAGCCCGCTGCGCCGCGCCGCGGTCGAGCTCGCCAAGGAATGGCGCACCGATCGCGGGCTGCGCCGGCTCGAGGCCATGCTGGTGGTCGCCGACGCCGACAGCACGTTCATCCTGTCGGGGGCGGGCGACGTGATCGAGCCCGACGACGGCCTGTGCGCGATCGGCTCGGGCGGCAGCTACGCGCTGGCGGCGGCGCGCGCGCTGTACCGCCACACCGAGCTCACACCGCGGGCGATCGCCGAGGCCGCGATGGCGATCGCCTCGGAGATCTGCATCTACACCAACGCCAACCTGACCATCGAGGAGCTGCGATGACGGCCGCGGGCGGCAGCGGCGGTGCTCCGGGCGGCGAGGCCGAGCTGACCCCGGCGCGGATCGTCGAGGAGCTCGACCGCTACGTGGTCGGCCAGCGCGAGGCCAAGCGCGCGGTCGCGGTCGCGATGCGCAACCGCTGGCGGCGCCAGCACGTCGAGGGCGAGCTGCGCGACGAGATCGCGCCCAAGAACATCATCATGATCGGGCCGACCGGCGTCGGCAAGACCGAGATCGCCCGCCGGCTGGCGCGGCTCGCCCGCGCGCCGTTCCTCAAGGTCGAGGCCAGCAAGTTCACCGAGGTCGGCTACGTCGGCCGCGACGTCGACTCGATCGTGCGCGACCTGGTCGAGGTCGCGGTCAAGCTGGTGCGCGACGAGGAGGCCGGCAAGGTCCGGCCGCGCGCCCGGGACGCCGCCGAGGAGCGGCTGCTCGACCTGCTGCTGCCGCGCGGCCGCGCCTTCACGGATCGCCCCGGCGAGCCGCCGGTCGCCCCCGGCGATGCCACGCGCGAGAAGCTGCGCGCGATGCTGCGCGACGGCAAGCTCGACGACCGCGAGGTCGAGGTCGAGATCACCGACGAGGGCAACCCGCTGATCTCGGTGCTCGGCGGCCAGCCCGGGATCGACGAGAGCGCGCTGTCCGGGCTCAAGGACATGTTCGGCGCGCTCGGCCGCAAGACCAAGCGCCAGAAGCTCAAGGTCCCGCAGGCCTGGCGGGCGTTGACCGAGCAGGAGGTCGACAAGCTGATCGACCACGAGGCCGCGATCCGCGAGGCGGTGCGGCGGGCCGAGAACGCCGGCATCGTGTTCATCGACGAGATCGACAAGATCGCCGCCAGCCGCGATCGCCACGGCGCCGACGTGTCGCGCGAGGGCGTGCAGCGCGATCTGCTGCCGATCGTCGAGGGCTCGACGGTGACCACCAAGTACGGCCCGGTCAGGACCGACCACGTGCTGTTCATCGCCGCCGGGGCGTTCCACATGTCCAAGCCGAGCGACCTGATCCCCGAGATGCAGGGCCGGTTCCCGATCCGGGTCGAGCTGACCCCGCTGGTCGCCGACGACTTCGTCCGGATCCTGACCGAGCCGCAGAACGCGCTGACCCGGCAGTACGCCGCGCTGCTCGCCACCGACGGCGTGACCATCGAGTGGACCGACGAGGCGATCCGCGAGCTCGCCAAGATCGCGGCCGACGTCAACCGGACGACCCACGACATCGGCGCCCGCCGGCTGCACACCGTGCTCGAGCGCCTGCTCGACGACCTCTTGTACAACGCGCCGGACATCGGCACCCAGACCATCCCGATCACGCCGGCCTACGTCCGCGAGCGGCTCGGCGCGCTGGTCGCCGATGAGGACCTGACGCGATATATCCTGTGAGTCGCGCAGTGAACGCAGGTGTGCACAGCGCTCACCGGTACAGGTGCGACGCTGCGTGCGGGACGGCGTGAGCGAGGGAATGACCGCGAGAAAGCCCCGATCCCCGACGCGGGGTGGTACACACGGCGTGGCATGCCGACCCAAGACGAGCTGCTCGAAGTCGCCGACCAGGTGTTCGTCAAGAACTACCGCCAGCAGCCGATCGTGCTCGAGCGCGGCCGCGGCTGCGAGGTCTGGGATCACGCCGGCAAGCGCTACCTCGACATGACCGCGGGGATCGCGGTGTGCGGCCTCGGCCACACCCACCCGACGTTCACCGCGCGGCTCACCGAGCAGCTGACCAAGCTGGTCCACGTCTCGAACCTGTACTTCAACGATCAGCAGATCTTCGCCGCCCGGGCGATCGTCGAGCGCTGCTTCGCCGACCGGGTGTTCTTCTGCAACTCGGGCGGCGAGGCCAACGAGGCCGCGCTCAAGCTGGCGCGCCGCTACCAGGCGGTGGTCGCCGGGGCGCCCCACCGCACCGCGGTGGTGTCGACCGACGGCAGCTTCCACGGCCGCACGATGGCCACGGTCGCCATCACCGGCCAGCCCAAGTACCGCGAGGGCTTCGGCCCGCTGTTCGGCCCGGTCGACATGGTGCCGTTCGGCGACCTCGAGGCCGCGGCCCGCGCGCTCGAGCCGCGCACCGCGTGCGCGATGATCGTCGAGCCGATCCAGGCCGAGGGCGGCATCGTGGTCGCGCCGCCGGGCTACCTCGCCGGCCTGCGCCGGCTGTGCGACGACACCGGCACGCTGCTGATCTTCGACGAGGTCCAGACCGGGGTCGGGCGGACCGGTATGTGGTTCGGCCACCAGCACGACCGGGTGACGCCCGACGCGATGACGCTGGCCAAGGGCCTGGGCGGCGGCGTCCCGATCGGCGCGCTGGCATGCACCGACAAGGCCGCGGCCGGGCTCGCCGCAGCGCCCGGCGGCGCGGTGCCGCACGCGTCGACGTTCGGCGGCAACGCGCTGGCGTGCGCGGCCGCCAACGCGGTGTTCGAGATCATCGAGAACGAGGGGCTGATCGAGCGGGTCGCCCAGGCCGGCGAGTACCTCGGCTCGCGGCTGGCCGCCGTCGTCGAGGAGTTCCCCCGCCACGCGGTCGAGGTCCGCGGCCGCGGCCTGCTCCGCGGCATCGCGGTCGCCGGGGCGCCGGCCCAGGTCACCAACCGCTGCCGCGAGCGCGGCCTCCTGCTGTCGGTCGCCGGCGACAAGGTCGTGCGGTTCGCGCCGCCGTACATCGTCGAGCGCAAGCACCTCGACGAGGCGATCGCGATCCTGCGCAACGCACTGTTCGAGGGCGCCGGCAAGGCCTGACGGCGCTACCGGCGCGTGGCCTCGCGGTTGTGATAGGCATGGCCATGGCGCGCCCACGGCCCCTGAGCTTCCTCACCCTCGGCGACATCTCCACCGACGACTGGCCGCGGCTGTTCGACCGCGCGGCGACGCTCAAGGCCGAGCGCGACCGGGTGCGTCCGACGCCGCTCGCCGGGATGACGGTCGCGCTGGTGTTCGACAAGCCGTCGACCCGGACCCGGGTGTCGTTCCAGGTCGCCGCCTACGAGCTCGGCGGCCAGACCGTCGAGATGTCGCTGGCGACGTCGCAGATCGGGCGCGGCGAGCCGATCTCGGACACCGCCCGGATCCTGTCGGGCTACTGCCACGCGATCGTGGTGCGCACGTTCGGCCAGGACCGGATCGCCGAGTACGCGAAGTGGGCCACCGTGCCGGTGATCAACGGGCTGTCGGACCAGCATCACCCCTGCCAGCTCGCGACCGATCTGTTCACGGTGCGCGAGCACTTCGGCGCGATCGACGGCCTGCGCTACGCGTGGATCGGCGACGGGAATAACATGGCAAACTCGTGGCTGGAGGCGGCTGGCATGTTCGGCCTCGACCTCGCGCTGGCATGCCCCGACGGCTTCGCTCCGGACCCGGCGCTGGTCTCGGCGGCGCGCGCTGCGCAGGCCCGGCTCGGCCGGGGTTCGATCACCCTGACCACCGCGCCCGGTGAGGCTGTGGCCGGAGCGCACGTGGTGTCGACCGATGTCTGGGCATCGATGGGGCAGGAGGACGACGCCGCACGCCGGCGCGCCGCGTTTGCCGGCTACTGCGTCGATGCCGCACTGGTTTCCGGTGCGGCAGCCAACGCGATCGTGCTGCATTGTTTGCCGGCGCATCGCGGGGAAGAAATTTCCGGGGACGTGCTCGATGGCCCGCGGTCGCTGGCCTGGGTCCAGGGCGAGAACCGCCTGCATGTCGGCAAGGTGTTGCTCGAGCACGTCGTGATACGATCGCGAGCGTGAGCGCCGTCCCGGCCGAGATCGCCGGCATCGGCTCGACCCAGCAGAAGCTGCGGGTGAGCCCGGGCTTCGATCCGCTCAAGGCGGCGGTCGGGCCCCAGGAGTACTTCGTGCTGTCGCGGATCGACGGCCTGCAGACCCTGCGCGATGTGCTGCTGACGACCGGCCTGCCCGTGGATCGGGCGATCTCGATCGTCCAGCGGTTGCGGGCGATCGGGGCTTTGCTGATCCCGGGGGAGACCGCGGCCCCGGTCGCCGCCGGGTCGAGTTCACCCCCCGACGCGCGGCCGGCCCCGTCGCAGGCCCGGATCTCGGGCCCGATCCCGCAGATCCATGCGCCCGCGACCCGGCCGTCCCCGCACGCAGCCCACGCGCCCGAGCCCGCGGTCCCCGCGCGCCCGGTCGCGGCGGCCTCGAGCGGGCCGATCCGGCGGGTCAGCGCGCCGCCGCCCGCGGAGCCGGGCGAGGTCGAGCCCGAGCACGATCTGTCGCTGCCCGGCACCACGCCGGCCGAGCTCGCGGCGCTGCGCGAGGACGTCGGGCTCGACGAGCGGATCCGCCGCCGGATCCTGGCGATGGCGCGGCTGTCCGACGGCCGCGATCCGTGGGCGCTGCTCGGCGTGTTCGCCGGCGCCCAGCCGCGGGTCCTCAAGCGCGCCTACTTCAAGCTGTCCAAGGAGATCCACCCGGACCGCTACTACGGCCAGCGCCTGGGCAGCTTCGCCCATCGCCTGCCGTCCGTGTTCGAGGCGATGAGCCGCGCGTACGCCCGGCTGACCAGCCCCGAGCGGTCGCGCATCCCCGACGCCGGCAAGGCCGAGCAGCCGCAGACCCCGCAGGAGTACGCCGCCGAGCTGTTCGACCGCGCCTGCCAGCTCGAGATCGGCGGCGAGCACCTCGAGGCGATGAAGCTGTTCGCCGCGGCGGTCCGGGTCGATCCCCAGCCTCGGTTCCTGCGCCGGGCGGCGAGCTGCGCGCTCGCGGCGCGCCAGCCGCGCAGCGCCGTCGAGTATGCGAAGAAGGCTCATTCCCTCGCACCCAACGACCTGTCGGCGGCGCGGCTGCTGGCCGCCGCATTTCGCGCCGCCGGCAAGCTGTCCGACGCCGAGGAGGTGCTGGTCATGGCCATGGCGATCAAGAGCGAGAACGACACCCTGACCGCCGAGCTGCGCCACGACCTCGCCGAAGTCCGCCGCCTGCTTGCGCAATCATGAACCCACCCCTGGCGATCTACTCGAAAACCGAGGGAAAATAACGCGCCATGGCGAGCGACAAGGTGATCGGCATCGATCTCGGCACGACCAACTCGTGCGTGGCGATCGTCGAGGACGGGACTCCCTCGGTGATCCCCAACCGCGGCGGCTACAAGACCACGCCGTCGATGGTCGCGATCGCCGAGAACGGCAAGCGCCTGGTCGGCCACATCGCCAAGCGCCAGGCGATCACCAACGCCGAGAACACGGTGTACGCCGCCAAGCGCCTGATCGGCCGCAAGTGGGGGTCCGCCGCGGTGCGCAGCTCGCTCGAGATCATGCCGTACCGCATCGTCGAGGGGCCGCACGACGACGTCCGCATCATGCTGCGCGACCAGGTGTTCAGCGTGCCGGAGGTCGCGGCCTACATCCTCCAGGAGATGAAGCTGATCTCCGAGGAGTACCTCGGCGAGGAGGTCCAGAAGGCGGTGGTCACCGTGCCGGCGTACTTCAACGACGGCCAGCGCCAGGCGACCAAGGACGCCGGCCGGATCGCCGGGCTCGACGTGATCCGGATCATCAACGAGCCGACCGCCGCCGCGCTGGCCTACGGGTTCGGCCGCAACATCGAGCGCAAGGTCGCGGTCTACGACCTCGGCGGCGGAACGTTCGACATCTCGATCCTCGAGATCGGCAACGGCGTGTTCGAGGTGATCTCGACCGCAGGTGACACCTTCCTCGGCGGCGAGGACTTCGACCGCCGGGTGATCGACTGGCTGGTGTTCGGGTTCGAGAAGCAGCACCACATCGACCTGCGCAAGGACAAGATGGCGCTGCAGCGGCTCAAGGACGTGGCCGAGAAGGCCAAGTGCGAGCTGTCGAGCGTCAAGGAGACCGAGATCAACCTGCCGTTCATCATCTCGACCGGACGCAACGAGGCGCTCCACCTGCAGACCATGCTGACCCGGGACAAGCTCGAGGAGCTGACCTCGGACCTGATCGACCGCACGGTCGAGATCTGCGCGCGCACGCTCGAGGAGTCCGAGATCCAGAAGACCCAGATCGAGGACGTGATCCTGGTCGGTGGCATGACCCGGATGCCGCGCGTGCAGCACGCGGTCGCCGAGTTCTTCGGCATGGAGCCGTGCAAGGGGGTCCACCCCGACGAGGTCGTCGCGCTCGGCGCCGCGATCCAGGGCGCGGCGCTGACCGACGAGAAGAGCGACATCCTGCTGCTCGACGTCACGCCGCACTCGCTCGGCATCATGATCGTCGGGGGCTACTTCCACAAGCTGATCGAGCAGAACACCACGGTGCCGACGTCCGAGCAGCACGTGTTCACCACGGTCAAGGACAACCAGACCTCGGTGAAGATCCTCGTGCTGCAGGGCGAGAGCGACCGCGCCGAGGAGAACGAGCTGCTCGGCGAGTTCGTGCTGACCGGCCTGCGGCGCGCGCCGCGCGGCGAGGTCGAGATCGAGGTGATGTTCCACATCAGCGCCGACGGCATCGTGTCGGTCAAGGCGCGCGACCTCGAGACCGGGCTCGAGCAGTCGATCACCGTGACCGCGACCTCGGGGCTGACCGAGGACGAGATCAAGAAGATGGTCGAGGCCAACAAGGACTACATGGTCGAGGTCCGCAGCGGCCAGGAGTTCGACAAGGCGCGCCACGCCGCCGAGAAGGCGCTCGAGGAGATCGAGTCGCTGTTCCCGCAGGTCACCGACATCATCGCGGGCTCGGACTTCGGCCAGGACGCGGTCAAGAAGGCGCGCGCCGTCGTCGATCGCACGCGGCAGGCGATCGCCGCGAAGGACCTGACCACGCTGACCGAGGCGACCGAGGCGCTCAACCGGACGCTCAACATGTTTCGCGGCGTGGTGTCCAAGACCCGCGGATGACGATGGCGCGTGTGGTGTCCGAGATCGACCGGCTGATCGAGGAGGGCCTGAGCCTGTACGGGGAGGGCGATCTCGACGGCGCGCTGCTGCTGTGGGAGCGCGTGCTGGTGATCGAGCCCGACAACGCGCAGGCCAACAGCTACGTCGACTACGTGCGGATGAACTACGAGCTGCTGACCAGCGACGCCGCCGGCGAGGACAGCGGGCCGTTCGGGATCGGCAGCGACGAGCCGGAGTACCAGATCGAGATCTCGCCGGGCGATGCCGCCGAGCCGTCGTCGCCGATGTTCATGGACGATCCGGAGGGCTGGGGAATCGGCGAGGAGCACGGCCCGCCGCCGGCGAGCTCGCTGACGCTGGAGCTGGAGGCCGACGAGCCGCCGCCCGGTGGCCCCGGGACGTTCGACGCAGCGGTGGCCGGCGGCGAGGGCGAGGGCGAGGGCGACGACGTCAGCTTCGAGGACGCGACCCGCGAGTACCCCGGCGGCGCCGGCCGCCCGGCCAGGACCCTGCTCGGCTACGACCAGGCCGGCGCCGAGCCATCCGACTTCAACCCCGAGATCACCCCGGGGTTCGGCAGCGTCGAGGATTTCCAGACCCCGCAGGCGTTCGCCTCGCAGCCCACCGACATCCGCCGCCGCGATCTCGGCTTCGTTCAGCCCGCGCCCGCGCGCCGGGCCGCGACCGGCGTCGATCCCGGGCCGCCCGAGCTCAAGATGACGCTGCGCACGCCGTCGTCGTCGGTGGCGCCGGGTCCGTCGCCCGCCCCGGCGTCCGCGCCCGCCATCGATCTCCACCGCGCGCCGACCGTCGAGGGTCTCGGCGACCCCGCTGCGCTGGAGCTCGAGCTCGCCGCCCCGCCGCCGGGCTCCGAGCTCGCACCGGCCTACGCGTCGCTGGAGCTCGATCTGCCGCTGATGCCCGACACCAGGCGCACCGAGGATCTCGCCGGCCGGGCCGACACGCGCCGGACCGGCGAGCCCGGCGGGCCACCCGATCTGGTCGCGTCGCTGCCCACGCCCAAGCCGGGCATCACGCGGCCGCTTCCGTCGAGGACCCGGCCGCCGGCGTTCGATCCGATCTCCGGGCTGAGCGCGCCGGGTCCCGCGGCCTCGCTCGCCGCGCAGCTGGCCGCCGCCAAGCTCACGCCGCCGACCGATCCGGGCGACGACCGGCCGACCCGCGATCTGACGCGGGAGCCCACCGAGCCGGCGCTCAAGGCGGCCGCCGCCTCCCCCGCGGAGCAGCCGCACGTCGCCAAGCTCGATCCGCGGCTCGCGATCCACGCCGATCCGCAGCGCGCCCCGCTGGCGACCCCGCCGTCGGCGCCGCCGCTGCCGTCCGCGATGACCGACTTCGCCGACAAGCCGACCAACCAGTTCGCGGGCCGCCCGACACCGCGGTCCGACGACTCGCTGATCACCGCGCCGACCCGCGAGCTCGGCCTGCGCGAGCTGGCGCTACGCCCCCCCGAGCGCGCCGAGCGCCCCGAGCGCGCCGAGCGCCCCGAGCCGTCCCGCCGCCGGGCGTTGACCGACGACGAGAACACCGGACAGACCGACGTGTTCAAGCCGCGCCCGCCGCGCAGCCCCAGCCAGCCCGAGATCCCCGGGATGGATCCGATCGACGCCCGGAGCGCCGAGATCCTCGAGCAGATCGATCGCGGTGCGCCGGCGAGCGAGACCCGCGAGGAGCGGACCCGGCGCCGGATCACCGCACTGCTCGATCGCGCCGCCACGTGGAGCCGCGACGCCGACTTCGATCGCGCGGTCACCGCCGCCGACCTCGCGCTGTCCGAGGACCCCAACAGCGCGCTCGCCCAGAAGCTGATCCACCGCAACCGCGACGCGATCATGAACGCGTTCCAGGCGTTCCTCGGCGACCTCCAGCGCACGCCGAACCTGGCGCGCCCGCTCCACGAGCTCGCCAGCGCGCCGATCAGCCCGCGCGCCGCGTTCCTGCTGTCGCGGGTCGACGGCACGCTGTCGCTCGACGAGATCCTCGACGTCTCGGGCATGCCGCGGATGGAGGCCTACCGCTACCTGTGCCAGCTGTTCCTGCGCGGCATTCTTAGATAGGGGACGTTCCCGTCCCCGAGTGCTACCCGCGTCGGCGGTGATGCCGCGTTGTCTCGCCTCGGCGCTTCACGTATAAGGTCGGCCATGACGCGCAAGGTCGTGCTCGCGTACTCGGGGGGCCTCGACACCTCGGTCGCGGTTCGCTGGATCAAGGAAACCTATGGCTGCGAGATCGTTTGCTTCTGCGCCGACGTCGGCCAGGACGAGGACCTGGAAGCCGCGCGCGCCAAGGCGCTGGCCGTCGGGGCGCAGAAGGCGATCGTCGCCGACATGCGGCTCCACTTCGTGCGCGACTACGTGTGGCCCGCGCTGCGCGCCGGCGCGCTCTACGAGGGCCAGTACCTGCTCGGCACGTCGCTGGCCCGGCCGTGCATCGCCCGCGGCATGATGGACGCGGTCGTCGCCGAGGACGCCGACGCGATCGCGCACGGCGCCACCGGCAAGGGCAACGACCAGGTCCGGTTCGAGCTCGCGGCGTACTACTTCCGGCCGGGGATCAAGATCATCGCGCCGTGGCGCGAGTGGAAGTTCCGCGGCCGGCGCGAGCTGATCGAGTACACGAAGCAGCACAGGATCCCGATCGAAGCCACCGCGGACAAGCCGTACTCGGTCGACCGCAACCTGCTGCACACCAGCTACGAGGGCGGGGTGCTCGAGGACCCGTGGCGCGAGCCGGATCCGACGATGTTCCAGCGCACCCGCGATCCGCGCGAGGCGCCCGACGCGCCGCGGATCCTCGAGCTCGAGCTCGAGCACGGCGACGCGGTCGCGCTCGACGGGGAGCGGCTCGGGCCGGTCGAGATGCTGTCGCGGCTCAACCAGATCGCGGGCGAGCACGGCGTCGGCCGGGTCGACCTGGTCGAGAACCGCTTCGTCGGCATGAAGTCGCGTGGCGTCTACGAGACCCCGGGCGGGACCGTGCTGCACGCGGCGCGCGCGGCGGTCGAGTCGCTGACCCTCGATCGCGAGGTGCTGCGGCTGCGCCAGGATCTGATGCCGCGTTATGCTGCGCTGGTCTACAACGGGTTCTGGTTCTCCCCGGAGCGCGACGCGCTGCAGAAGCTGATCGACGACGTGGCCCAGGCGATCACCGGCACGGCGCGGATCAAGCTGTACAAGGGCGCGCTGACCGTGCTCGGCCGCAAGGCGCCGCACAGCCTGTACCGCCCCGATATCGTGACGTTCGAGGAGGACTCGGTCTACGACCAGCGCGACGCCCAGGGCTTCATCAAGCTCAACGCGCTGCGCCTGCGGATCCGCAGCGAGCTCGACCGGCGGGGCTGAACGCCCGCGCCGTGCTTGTGACAGAACGCGCAATCCAGCGGGGGTTCGCCACATCCCGCTGCGTGCCGGATTGCGAATTGGATACGATGGCCGTGCGTGTGGCGCCGGATCGCTCTTTGTGTGGTGCTCGGCGGTTGTGGATTTCACTCCAGAGCTGGCCTCGCCGGCGATCTGCCGCCCGACGGTGATGCGCCGGGCGGCGATATGCCGGGCGGCGATGCACCGGGCGGCGATGCGGGTGCCGGATCGGACGGTGGATCGGACGGCGGATCGAGCGGGACGACCAGCTGCCTCCAGCGCTGGCTCGACGGCGGGCCCGGCCTCGCGCTGTCGCAGCCCACCGAGCTCGCGCTGGCGACCACCACCGATGATCGCGATCCCTGGATCTCGGCCGATGGGCTCCGGCTGTACTTCAGCCGCAACCCCGGCCAGCAGGGCGGCCGGGATATCTACCTGGCGACGCGCGCATCGACGGCGGTGGACTTCGCCGGCGCCAGCGCGGTCGTCAACCTGGACACCCAGGACGACGAGAGCCGCGCCGCGCTGAGCGGCGACGAGAAGATGGTGGTGTTCTCGGGAAACCACGGCACCATGAACAACCACTTCCAGCTGTTCGTGTCCAGGCGCGGCGACCCCACGATGCCCTTCGGCTCTCCGTCGGGCCCGGATCAGGCGCTGGTGGCGAGCGTCAATACCGCCAACGACGACTACTTCGATCCGTTCCTCTCGATGGACGGTCTCCGGCTCTACCTCGCGCCGAACCTGCCCGGATCGGGGCAGCACATCCGCATGGCGACGCGCATGGCGCTCGACAAGAACTTTGCAGCGTCGGTCCCGGTGGCGGTGATCAACGGTACCAGCGCGGACGCCGACCCGGCGCTGTCGCTCGACGAGCGCATCATCGTGTTCAGCTCGTTGCGGGCCGCCGGCGCGGGGCTTGGCGCGACCAACCTGTGGTACGCCACCCGGCCGAGCGCGGCGGCTGACTTCGCGGCGCCGAAGCTGATCCCGAACGTGAACAGCGACCAGAGCGACGGCGATCCGGTGCTGAGCGCCGACGGCTGCGAGCTGTACTTCGCATCGACGCGGGTCGGCGGCAAGTTTCACCTGTTCCGTGCCCGGGTGGTGCAGTAGCCGGCCACGATCACGAAGGAGCGCCGCAGGCCGCTACATCTGGTCGAGCGGGTCGCTGACCTCGTCGGTGGGCTCGGGCGGCGCCTGGCGGGTGACGTCGAGCACGAACCGCACCAGGGCCGGCAGGTACTCGGCGAGCACCGGACAGCGTACGCCGGTGCTGGCGAGCGCCTGCGCCGTGTTGGTCTGATCGTAGTGCACCGCGTGGTCGAGCACGTCGACGAACGCCAGCGGGCCGCGGCCGAGCCGCGACAGCCCCGGGGTGCGCAGCACCGCGCGCGCCAGCGGCCGCGGGATGTGGCCGCGCGGCTTCTCGGTGTGGGCGTGCTCGGCCACCGCCTCGAACACCGCGCGCGCCGACAGCGGCGCCGGATCGACCAGGTGGAACGTCTTGCCGGCGGCGGTCTCGCCGCGCGCGACGTGCCAGGCGGCCTCGACGACGTAGTCGATCGGGACCAGGTGGAGCGGGGCGTCGCCGCGGCCGAGCAGCGGCAGCCGGACGCCCGAAGCGTTGGTCGCGATCACCACCATCAGGTAGTACGGCCCGTCGAGCTTGTCGATCTCGCCGGTCCGGCTGTCGCCGACGATGATCGACGGCCGCACCACGGTGATCGGCAGCTGGCGCATCGCCGCGCGGACCAGCCGCTCGGCCTCGTACTTGGTGCGCTCGTAGGCGTTGTGGAACCTCTGACCGGCCTCGAGGTCCTCCTCGTAGCACGTGCCCTTGCGATCGCCCGAGACCATGGTGGTCGACCAGTGGACGACGCGCTCGAGCCGGCCGGCGTCGCGCGCGAGGTCGATCACCGTGCGCGTGCCGACGAGGTTGACCCGGTGCGCGGTGTCGTCGTCGGTGCCCATGAAGTAGATGCCGGCGAGGTGGTGGATCCAGGTCAGGTCGCGCGACAGCGCGCGGTACTCGGCGCTCGATAGCCCGAGGTCCATGTCGCACACGTCGCCGACCAGGACCTCGGCCTGCGCGCGGTCGGGCAGCCCGGCGAGGAAGCGCTCGGCGTCGGCGGCGTGCGGCGCGGGAGCCAGCACGTAGAGCCGGGTGTCGGGCTCGGCGGCGAGCAGCTGGCCGATCATGCGCCGCGCGGTGAACGCGGGGAACCCGGTGACCAGCGCGGTGGGCTGGCCGAGCCCGCGGCGGGTCGCTCCGGGCTCGGACGCCGCGCGCCGCGCGAGCTTCGGGACCCGGATCGAGCCGAACCGGGCCTCGATGTCGGCGACGACGCGGTCGAGCTCGCGCTCGAGCGCGGCGAGATCGGAGACGTTCTCGATCACCCAGGTCGCGGCGGCGCGCTTGTCGGCCAGCGGCGCCTGTGCGGCGATCCGCGCGCGCGCGTCCTCGGGCGCGAGCTGATCGCGATCGACCAGCCGCGCGTACTGCAGCTCGGGCGGCGCGGCGACCACGATCAGCCCGGCCATCGTGGTGTGGGCGCGGTTCTCGACCAGCAGCGCGGCCTCGTAGAACACGAGGTTGGCGCCGGCGTCGGCCCAGGTCGCGATCGCCGCCGCGCTGGCCGCGCCGATCCGGGGATGCGTGATCCGGCCGAGGTCGGCGCGCGCCGCCGGGTCGGCGAACGCGATCGCGGCGAGCCGCTTGCGGTCGAGCCGGCCGTCCGGGGTGAGGATCGCGGCGCCGAACCGGGCGACCAGCTCGGCGAGCGCCGGCTGGCCGGGCTCGACGACCTGGCGCGCGAGCTGATCGGCGTCGACCACGGCCGCGCCGCGGGCGACGAGCAGCTTCGCCACGGTGGACTTCCCCGAGGCGATCCCGCCGGTCAGTCCGATCACGTGAACCGTCACGAGGCTTCCCTACCACAGCCGCGCGAAGCCGGGGTAGGGTTGCCCACGGTGGCCTCTCGCAGCGCGCTCCGGGTTGATCAAGAGGGGACTTTCCCGTCCCCTCTCGCCCGGCAAAGCCGGGCGATTCACCCCTCCGCGCGTCGCGTCGCGCGGTTCATCGTCGCGGCCGTCGCGATCGGCCTCGCGCTCGGTGCGTTCTGCCTTGCGGGGGTGCGCAAGGTGTGCGCGGCCCGCCGTGACTGGACCGGTAGCGCCGTGTGCGGCGGCTGCCATCCCGCCGAGCTCGCGGCGTGGCAGGTCACCGCACACGCGCGGACGCGCGAGCGATTTGCGACGCGGCCCGAGCCGCGCTGCCTGGGCTGCCACGCGACCGGCGAGGCACCGGCCGGGCCGGCGATCGCGGTCGAGGTCGGCTGCGAGGCGTGCCACGGCGCCGGTGCGGCGTACGCCGAGGCCGACCTCATGCGCGATCCCCCTGTGGCGAGGGCGCTCGGGCTCGCCGACGTCTCGACGCCGAAGGCGCGGGCGGCGGTGTGCGCGCCGTGCCACCGCAGCGCGACCCGCGGTGGGTTCGAGCGAAGCGGGATCGATCCGACGGCGCCGGTGCATCCGGTGGCGCCCCGGCCATGACCCGGATCGCCGCGCGGTTCGTCACCTCGGCGGCGCAGCCGTCGGGCTTCCCGCCGCCGTCGCTGCCCGAGATCGCGGTGGTCGGGCGGTCCAACGTCGGCAAGTCGAGCCTGATCAACGCGCTGGTCGGCCAGCCCCACCTCGCGCGCACGTCGCGCACGCCGGGCCGGACCCGGCTGATCAACTGGTTCGCGATCGACGAGCGGTTTCTCCTGGTCGATCTGCCGGGCTACGGCTACGCCGAGGTCAGCCGGGCGATGCGCGACAGCTGGCGACCGCTGATCGAGGGCTACCTCGCCGGGCGCGAGACCCTCGCCGGCGTGCTGCTGCTGATCGACATCCGGCGCGGCGCGCAGGACGAGGAGCTCGACTTCGCGCCGTGGCTGGCCGCGCGCGCGATGCCGGCCATCGTCGCGCTGACCAAGGCCGACAAGCTGCCCAAGAGCAAGCGGACGCTCGAGGTCCGCCGCGCCCGCGCCGCGCTCGGGCTGTCCCGCGATCCGTTCGCGGTGTCCGTGCTCGACGGCGACGGGATCGCTCCGCTGTGGCGCGCGGTGGTCCAGCTCGCCGCGCAGCCGCGGCCGCCGCGATGATCCTCGCCCCCGCGACCGCCGCGGATCTCGACGCGATCGACGAGATCGAGCGCCACTCGTTCCCCCAGCCGTGGCCGCGATCGGCGTTCGAGGCCGAGCTGACCCGCCCGCTGGCGCGGCTCGACGTCGCCCGCGCCCCCCGGGTGATCGGGTTCTGCAACTACTGGATCGTCTCCGAGCCCGGCGGCGACGCCGGCGAGATCCACATCCACGCGATCGCCACTCACCCCGACCACCGGCGCGCCGGGGTCGGCGCCGCGCTGCTCGACCGCGCGCTCGCCGAGGGCCGTGCGGCGCGCTGCAACCTCGCGACGCTCGAGGTCCGCCGCGGCAACGCGCCGGCGGTCGCGCTGTACCGGCGCGCGGGGTTCCGTGTCGTCCACGTCCGCGCGCGCTACTACCAGGACAACGGCGAGGACGCGCTGGTGATGATCAGTGAATGGAGCCTGTGACGTGGAGCGTGCCGTCGCCCGGCGCTCCCGGCGCCGTGGTGCGGGTCGCGAAGTACAGCGCGGTCCCGCCCGCGCCGGCGACGACCACGCCCGCCGCCGCGAGCACGTACCAGTGCTCGTACCACGCCGGCGCGCCGCGCCGCGCCCACACGAGCTCGGCCTCGACCTTGATCTCGGCGTCGGGCGGCAGCGCGACCCGGGTCGTGAACGGCACGTAGCCGGCCCGCTCGACCCGGATGTCGTAGCTCGCCGGCGCCGTCAGCTTGAGCGCCTCGATCGGGGTCAGCCCGCGCGCCGTGCCGCCGATCGTCACCGCCGCGCCGGGCAGGTTGGCGACGATGTCGATCACGCCGAACCGCAGGAAGTCGCTCGGCGGCAGCAGCCGGTTGGTGTAGCCCAGGATCTGGTCGTCGGTCGGCGCGCTGCCCGTCGCGAGCGAGTCGGCGACCCGGCCGGTGATCTCGCGGCCGGCGACGTCGATCCGCTGCATCGTCAGGATCACGTCGCCCAGCTCGCTGATCCCGACGAGGATGACCTCGGCGGCGCCGACCTTCTGGCCGATCCGCGCGACGCACCCGGGCTCGCCGGCGCACCTGACCAGCGCGCGGTCGAGCTGTTCGCCGTAGATCGCGCGGGTCTGGTCCTGGCCGATCACGCCGAGCGAGGTCTTG
>DATAPF010000688.1:0-9620 GCA_036265355.1 Kofleriaceae bacterium
GCCGCAGCGAGCCATCGAGAAACAGCTCGCGTGTCTTGCTGCGCTGGAGCTTGCCGCTGGAGGTCTTCGGCAGCGTGCCCGGCGCCAGGACCGCCACCTCGGCGATGCGAAGCCCGATCTCGGTCGCGACATGCGCCCGCACCGCCTCGGCGAGGCGCACGCGATCCGCGGCGGCGGATTCGCAGACGACCACGACGTCGTCGGTCCCTCGGCGCCCCGGCACACCGAATGCGACGACGTTGCCTGGACGGACGCCGTCCACCTGGGCGGCGGCGGCCTCGATCTGCTCCGGGCCATGGTTGCGCCCGGCGACGATGATCAGGTCCTTCGTTCGACCGGTCACGAACAGGTCGCCGTCCACGATGAATCCGAGATCGCCCGTGCGAAGCCAGCCGTCACAGAACGTCGCTCGCGTCGCTGGCTCATCCTGGAAGTAGCCAGCCGCGATGCTGGGCCCGCGCACCTCGATCTCGCCGACCTCGCGCGGCGGAAGCTCGCGGCGATCGCGGTCCACGATCCGCACCTCGTGGCCGCCGAGCACCCGGCCGCAGCTGACGATCTCGACCGCGGGTGCGCCGGGGCCCGCCGGCGCACCGCGCTGCTGGGTCCGCAACAGGTCGAGATCCACGCGCTCGACCCGCAGCGCCGCCCCGACCGGGTGGTGGCTGATCGCGAGGGTCGCCTCGGCCATGCCGTAGCAAGGCAGGAGCGCCGTGGCGCGCACCCCGGCCGGTGCAAAGTGGTCGACGAATGCGCGCAGGGTTGCAGCGCGGATCGGCTCTGCGCCGCAGCCGAACACGCGGACGCGCGACAGATCCAGCTTGGCGATGTCCACCGGCTTGACCCGCTTGACCGCCAGCGCATAGGCAAAGTTCGGGGCAAACGTCACGGTGGCCCCGTGCTCGTGCAGCGCCTGGAACCAGCGCTCCGGGCGCTGCAGAAACCGCACCGGCGACATGAGGACGACGGGGCGCTGGCAGTAGAGCGGTGCGATGACGAAGCCGATGAGCCCCATGTCGTGGTAGAGCGGCAGCCACGACAGCGCGTACTCCGTCGGCGATGGCCCGGCGATGAGCTCCCTCAGGATCGCGCGCGTGTTCGCGACCAGGCAGCGGTGCGTCACCGCGACCCCCTTTGGCGCCGACGTCGAACCGGAGGTGAACTGCAGGAACGCAAGATCGTCTGGGGCGACCGCCGGCCGCACGAGCTCCGCCGGGGCGGCATCGAGCATCTCGGGCGTGACCACGCGCCGCACGCTCGCCACCTTGCCCGCGACCGGCCACAGCAGCGTCCTCAGGCGCTCCCCTGTGACCATCGCGGCGCTGCCCGCGACCCGCGCGATCCCGGCCGCCGTATCGAGATACGCATCGAGTTTCCCGAGCGCCGTCGGCGGGTACATCGGAACCGGCACGAGCTTGGCCAGCAGCGCGGCGAAGAAGCTGACGACGAACTGGCGATTGTCTTCTAGCACCAGCGCGACGCGGTCGCCATCGTTCAGCCCGAGCCCACGCAGCGCTCCGGCGCGGCGGTGTGCGCGCTGCGCGAGCTGCGCGTACGACATCCGCTCGACCTCGCCATCGTCGTCGATGAACGTGTACCCGACGTCGTGCAGCGCGGACGCGGTGTCCAGCGCCTCGCACAGCGTGCCGGGCCCTGGCTGCGCGTCGCGCTGATTCCAGCTGCCGTCCATGCCGGAGCTCCGCGATCTGCGCTAATCGAACTTGACCGGTGTTCGCGCGGTGAACGTGTAACCGCCGGCGATGCACAGGATGTGCGTTTCACCGCCGAGCGATGGCGGCAGCTTCAACACCACGCGCTTCTCCTGAGGATTGAACCCCCAGCTGACCGACCTCCCTGCGAACAGCGCCGTGCGAATGTCGCCCCCCGACCGGGAGGCCATGTCGGGCTTTCAATGACTCGGTGCGCGGATCTCGATGCTGGTCTCCGCGGGATCGAACAGGCGATGGGGGGCGAGCTCCGCGCGCCCGCACAGCCGCAGGCTGTGGTCGTTGTCGAACACGAGGCCCTCGGAACGGACGACCCCGGTGATCGGCGCCGCGAGATCCGGATCGGCCCCCATGTCCTCGAGCGTCTCCGCGAACTCCTCGAACCGGATCTGCATCTTGAACTCGACCCTGACCATGTTGGCGCCGTAGTCGATGAACCCGCAGCTGCCCGGTGCGCCCAGCGCGACGACGAGCGGGCCCGATTCGATCTCCCGGCCGTCCCACTTCATCTTCACGCCCTCGGCGACGCGCACATCGAACGCCGTCACATCGAAGTCCAGCCGGGAGAGGTTCATCGCCGTCCTCCAGCGGCGCCGATCGCGCCGCGCAGGACGAGCATGCGAGGGATCGCCGGACCTGTCAAGCAGCCAGCGCGCTTGACCGCGCCGCGCTCTCGGCATATTCAATTGAACGATTGAATGATGGAGCAAACCAGCCGGCACGCCGCAAAGCGGAGGATCTATGAACAGTTCGCCCGTGTGTCAAAGGCGCTCGCCTCGCCGGCCCGCCTCGAGCTGGTCGACCTGTTGATCCAGAGTGAGCGCTCCGTGAACGAGCTTGCGGCGGCGACCGAGCTGTCCATCGCGAACGCCTCGCAACATCTCCAGGTGCTTGCGGCGGCGCGCCTGGTGGCCACCTCGCGGCGAGGTCAGCGCGTCGTCTACCGGGTCGCCGATGAATCGGTCGAGGCGCTGTGGCACGCCGTGCGACGCGCCGCCGAGGCGCGCCTGGCCGACCTCGCGGACGCTGCGCGAGATTACCTGACCGGGTCCGACGACCTGGAGTCGATCGATCGCGCGGAGCTCATGCGCCGCCTGCGGGCCGGCACCGTGACGCTGATCGACGTGCGACCCAGCGAGGAGTACGCGCAGGCGCATCTCCCGGGTGCGATCTCCGTTCCGATCGAGCGGCTGGCGACGTTCGTGAAGTCCGCGCCCAGGCGTGGGCTCGTCGTGGCGTACTGTCGGGGGCCGTACTGCGTCTACGCAGTACGGGCCGTCGCGGCGCTCCACAAGCGCGGTATCCGCGCGATGCGGCTGGAGGACGGTGTCTCGGAATGGCGCGCGGCGGGTCTCACCACCGAGCGGAGCGCAGCGTGAGCCGCGGGCGACCCTCGCTGCGTGTTACGCTGCCCCCGCAGTGAAGTTCCCTCGGCGGTACGACGGCCCGTGCAACGTGCCGCAGGACGCCGCGTCGCACGGGTACTGACGGTCGGATCAGCCCGGCGGCGGCAGCAGCCGGAACAGCAGCGCGTCCTTGTTCTGCGCGGCGGTGGTGACGCACTGCTTGAGGTCGGCGAGCGCGCGGATGGCGGTCTCGGCGAGCATCCGGCCGTCGTCGCGCCGGCGCGGCGCGTCGGGGATGGTCGCGAGGTACTTGACGAACTCGTCGTACTTCTCGAGCAGCTTCTGCGGATCGAGGTCGCGGATCATCGGCAGGAAGTGCGCCGGGTTGACGACCACCCAGTCGCCCTTGCCGATCTCGAGCGTGTTGCGGTCGGCGTACGGGGTGGTCAGCTGATCGTGCGGGATCGTGCCGAGGAAGCCCTCGTCGTCGGCCTGGAACCGGTGGGGCACGACCTCGACGAAGAACGCGAACAGCTCGGTGCCCTTGCGCAGGTTGCCGAGGTCGTCGTCGTCGAGCGGCGGGAACTTCTCGGGGATCCCGACGTGGAGCGCCGGCATCACGACGCGCTCGAGGATGTCGATCGCAACCGGCGCGGTGGCGCGGCGCAGCCCGACGATCTGGGCGACCGCCTCGAACAGCCCGCGATCCGACGTCTGCTTGGCGACCGGCTCGTCCTGCTTGGCGCGGGCGAGCGCGCCGACCACCTGATCGATGATCGCGCTGTTCTGCGGCCCGAGCCGCGGGCCCTTCTCCTTGATGTCCTCGATCAGCTTGGCGACCGGCGCCTCGTTCCAGATCCTGGCCATGTGGGCGAAGTCCATCGACATCCACTGGCCGAGCGGCACGGTGTGCAGCCGGATGTAGTGCTGGGCGACGAAGCGGTCGAGCGACTGGCCCTTGTCGCGGTCGGTCTGCTCGACGTGGAGCTGCCGGATCCGCTCGATCTCGCTCACCATCTTGCGGGTCGCGCCCGAGCCCATGCGCAGCAGCTGTTCGCCGAACACGAACGGCGCGATCTCGAGGAAGATCTTCGAGAACCCGACCCGCCAGGTGTGGGGATCGTCGCCGAGCAGCATCCAGTGGCCGCCGTGGCGCCGGCGGATGGTCTCGCCGATCCACGCGCCGAACGTGAACCACACGTCCCAGTGCTCCTCGGCCTTGAGGTCGAGCTCCTCCTTGTCGCCGATCTGTCCGAACAGCCAGGTATCGAACGTGATCAGCTCGAGCGACTGGGCGAGCGCGACCGCGCCCTGGTCGCCCTCGACCTCGGCGATCGATGCCACGGTCTCGCCCTCGGGGTCGATCAGCTCCTCGATGATCAGCTCGGACTGGCCGCGCGCGCGCGAGCTGAACCGATACGCGCCCTCGCGCAGCTCCGTCATCGCGCGCTCGAACCGCTGCTGGGACTGCAACTCGGCGGCGGCGAGTTGCTTCACGCTCTCGGACTGCTTGCCGGACTCCGACACGACCGGCATGGTATACGCGTGCCGGCCGCGGGCAATGGGCGGCGTCCCTCGATCTTCGAGCAACTGCGCCGCACGCTGCGCGGGGTCGATCACGCCGAGGCGCCGGCGCTGCCGCTCGGCGAGGCCGTCCACCCGGTCGCGCTCGCGGCCGCGGCGGTGCTCGCCGCCAACGACTGGCTGCTCAAGCCCCGCCTGGGCCCGGGCCTGATCACCGGCAAGCTCAGCGACCTCGCCGGACTGATCTTCGCGCCGGTCGCGCTGTCGGCGGCGATCGGCCTCGCGCTCCACCTCGCGGCCCGGCTCGGCGCGCCGGTCGATCCATCGCTGTCGCGCCGGCGGCTGCTCGCCTGCACCGCCGCCACCGGCGCGGTGTTCGCCGCGGTCAAGCTGTTCCCGGTGGCCGGCCGCGCCGTGGCCGCGCTGATCGCCGCGCTCGGCCGGCCCGCCGCGATCGCGCCCGATCGCACCGACCTGTGGTGCCTGCCCGCGCTCGCGGTCGCGCTGTGGATCGGCCGCGACGAACTGCGCCGCGTCCCGCTCGGCCGCCCCGCCGCGATCCACCGGCTCGGCCGCCCCGCCGCGCCCGCGCTCGCCGACCTCCGCTGGGCCGGCGCCCCGGCCGCCCGGGTCGACGCGCTCGCCGCGGCGATCGACACCTGGGACGCGCCCGAAGTCGACCGCCAGGTGGCGGCGTAGATCCAAGGCCGGTCGGACAGGGCTAAGCATCGGAGCCAGCGAGAGGTTCGTCTCGCCGGGCTTGCGCGGAACCGTTCCGGTGGCCGCGCTTGACCGGGTATGCCCGTGCCGTCATCCTCTGCGGGTATGCGCATGGGTAGGGAGGCAGAGCGCGGCAGTCCAATGCGTGACAGCGACGCCGGACGACGACCTGCGATGCCTGCGGCGCCGGGAAAGCAGACGCTGACGATGGCCGTCGCACCGGCCGCCGACGTCCGCGCCGGTGCAGCGCAAGGCCGATGCGGCGGCCCCGGCCGCCGATGCTGGAGGCAGCCCGCCCTCGCAAGGCAGGGGGCTCCAGCAGCTGTTCGGCCGCCCCGGCGCCGGTGATACGAAGGCACCGGGGGACGCGGAGGGCCCGCCGCCGGCGCACCTGCGGTCGAGCGTGGAGCGAGTCACCGGCACCTCGCTCGGCGATGTTCGCGTTCACGAAGGGCCGGGGGCGTCGAGCGCTGCCCGCGAGACCGGCGCGCTCGCGTTCGCCAGCGGCAGCGATGTCGTGCTCGGAGCCCCGGACGGAGGCGGCGGCATATCGCGCGACCGGCTGCTCGCGCATGAGCTCGTCCATACCGCCCAGCAGCGGTCGACCGCGGAGCCGCACGGATCCGCCGAGGACGCCGAGCGCGAGGCCGACGCCGGCGCGGACGCGGCGCTGTCCGGGCAGCCGCTGAGCCAGCCTTTGCGCAGCGCGCCGCGCGGCGTGCCGCAGCGCGCCCCGGCGCCCTACGACACGACGCAGTTCACACTCCCGTCCCTGCCGAGCGGGTACACGCTGGCGATGATCACCGGCGAGCTCAAGAAGAAGCAGTCGGGGACACCACCGGACATCAAGAGCTGGACCGCGAACGGCGTCAAGCCCGGCTCGACCGAGGAGCTCTACGTGCTCTACGCGATCTGGCAGCTCGCGCGCGCTCCTCGCTGGGGGACCGAGTCTGATCTCGTGACCGAGATCGCCCGCGGCAAGAAGGGCGCGATCCAGGTGAAGATCAGCGCCACCGGCGATGCCGTGGGCACGCTCGTCGCACCGGCGGCTCCGGCGGCGGCTGCGACGTTCGCCACCGTGGCGGACGCGATCACCGGGCTGAAGACCAAGTTCGGCCTCATCGATGTGATCGGCGAGAAGGGCCAGAGCTGGACGGTCGATCAGCTCAACAAGGTGTCCGGCGCATGGGGCCGGCTCGGTGATTCGGAGGAAGCCGCGCTCTCGGGGTACAAGCTGATCCTCACCGACAACACGTTGACCGGTCCGGGCGGCACCCACGTCGACGGTCTCACGACGCGCCAGGACAAGACGTCGGCCGACGGTCTATCGGCGAGCAAGACCCGCGAGATCCGTTTCACGGCCGGCATGTTCGATGTCGACCTGACGTCGTTCGTCGGCGACTCGTCGAATGCGGCGCCAGCGAGCTTTCTCACGATCATCCATGAGGCCGGTCACGCACAGGAGACCAAGCTGGTCGACGACGCGAACACCGCCGAGATGGCCGCGCTGGTCGAGACCAACAAGGCGATCGTGGCGGGCAACGCGGCCGGCGCGAACGCAGTGGCGTCGCGCAACACCGCCGTGCTCGGCCACTGGAACCATTTCAAGCCGGCCGACCAGACCGCGAGCAAACCGTTCGTGGATGCGCTCGACGCGGCCCACAAGGCCATCGCGGCGTTCCGCATCGAACCGGATCCGACCAAGATGGCGGCGCTCGAGTCACCAGCGCAGGCGGCGGTGAAGACGCGCGACACGGCCAAGGCCGCCGTGCCGGCGGCGAACCCGGCCCACGCCAAGTTCGCCACCGCCGTCGCGGATCAGGACGCGCATCTGATGGCAGCCCGGAACGTGCTCGCAAAGCGGCAGGCGAAGGCCGCCGCGGCCACGGTCACCGCCGCCGCGAAGAACCCAGCAGCGACGAGCAGCAAGCGGCTACAGGCGTTCGTCGACTTCGTGACCACGAACGGGATCCTGCCCGTCACGCAGTATGCCACGGACAACTGGCCCGCGAAGCCGGCCGAGTTCTATGCCGAAGCGTTTTCGCTGTGGCACAACGACCCGGTGTTCTTTGCGAGTTACTCGGCGAAGCTGAAGACATGGTTCGACAACGGCAACCACCTCAAGTGAGCCGCGCCGTGCGGTGGAGCGCACGGCTGTGGCTGGTCGCGGCGCTCGGCTGCGCGGCGCCAAGACAGGAGCACGCCGCCATGACGCACCGATCGCCGGACGCCCTGCTCCAGCTCATCCCACCGCGCGGATCCGACCCGCTCCCCCCCGAGCTCGCGACGGCCGAGGCGCAGTTCGCCCGAGCCACGGCCGATTACGAGGCCCGGCGGTTCGCCGAGGCTGCTCGCGGCTTCCTCGAAGCGGCACGCACGCTGCGGCTCGGCGGCCCGTACGCCGATGGCTTCACCGGCAACCGGCGCTACTGCTATCGCAACGCCGCCTCAGCGTTCTCCGCCGCCAGCGACATCGCGGGCGGCCGCGCAGCGCTCGCGGCGGCCGCACAGGAAGACCCAGCCTGCGCGGATACGCTGGGCGAACTGCAGGCCCAGCTCGCACCGCTGTGAGCGGTGCGCCACCATTGCGCCGCAAGGTGAAATGTCCGGAGTAGGGCGCCGAAACTGGTTTTGCGGTCCCGTTGGGGTCGGGCAGGATCGGGCGTGCACGCGCACGAGATAACTGGCCAGGACATGGGTGTCATCTGCGACCGTCCCGTCGACCGATGGCCGCTGACCCGCGTCAGAGGTGCGACGGTGGTTACAAAAGGCCGCGGACCCCGGTGGCAGCGCGGGTGACAGGGTTACAGGAAAAAGGGTGACGGCGGTGACGGTGACAGAGTGCGCGCAGGGCAGTGGTGACAGCCACGAGGCCGGCACCTGGGCGGGGCACGGGCAGCCGCTGGGACGATTTGTGAGACGCTCTGCCGCATGAACCTGCCCAAGACCATCCTGGTCCCGACGGATTTCAGGCGGCCTGCCTAAAGTCAATGCCGATCGCTTAGCGCCAAGTTCCGGAGGTTGCTCCGGAATTCCGGCGGCTGCTCATGCACCTAGTTTCCGTCGATCCGCAGGATCATCCTGCGTCGATCTTGAGCGATTTCAGCGAGACACTGACCGAGACGCTGGAGTATACGGCCGCGTTCACGCCGGCTGCCTTCCCGACGCTGATGAAGGATCTCGATCCACGATGGATCGACGAGGCCTTGGAGACAACTGGGACGGCGACCATGCGGCACCGTCGACTGCCTGCGGATCGCGCCGTGTGGCTTGTCCTCGGTATGGCCGTGCTTCGCGACTGGTCGATCACCACGATCGTGAACCAGCTCGAGCTCGCGATGCCGAGCCCGAGCGGGCTGCGAACCGTAGCGCCGAGCACGATCGTCAAGGCACGGGCCCGGCTGGGCGCAGATCCCCTCGAGGTGATGTTCACTCGCTCGGGGGACGAGTGGGCCCATGCGAGCGCGAACCGACACCGGTGGCGTGGGCTCTCTTTGTACGCAGTGGATGGCTCGACCTTGCGCGTCGCGGACAGCGACGAGAACCGAGCCCACTTCGGCAGCCACGAGGCTGGAGCTGGGCGAGGCATCAGCGGGTATCCGCTCATGCGCGCCGTCGTGTTGATGGCGGTGCGCTCCCACCTACTCGCAGCGGCCACCTTCGGTCCCTACGCCGTCGACGAGCGGGCTTACGCACGCGCCCTGTGGAGCAGCGTTCCGGATCGGTCGCTCGTCCTGATCGATCGCCACTACTTGCAGGCCGATGTGCTCGTGCCGTTGATGACGCAGGGCCACGACCGCCACTGGATGACCCGTACCAAGTCCACGACGCAGTTCCGCTTGATTCGCAACCTCGGCCCCGGCGACGATCTCGTCGAGATGGAGGTCAGCCATGAGGCGCGCAGGAAGGATCCTTCGTTGCCCACCCACTTTGACGTCCGAGCCATCCGCTACGAGCGGAAAGGGTACCGGCCGCAGTGCCTGCTGACGTCGATGATCGACGCGGAGCGCTTCCCGGCAGCCGAAGTGCGCGCTCTCTACCACGAGCGCTGGGAGATCGAACTCGGCTTCGGCGAGATCAAGACGGACATGCTTGAGCGGCTGGAGACGATTCGCAGCAAGAGCCCGGTCGCAGTAGCGCAGGAAATGTGGGGGATTCTCCTGGTCTACAACCTGGTACGGCTCGAGATGGAGCGCATCGCCGACGAGCTCGGCGTCGCCCCCATCCGGATCAGCTTCGTCGCTGCCTTGCGCTCGTTCGTCGAGCTATGGCTGCTCGGTTCCAAGTCGTTGAGCCCCGGTGC
>DATAPF010000689.1:0-44078 GCA_036265355.1 Kofleriaceae bacterium
TGATCGGCACGTTCGGCGTGATGAAGCTGTGGGGGTTCTCGCTCGACAACCTGTCGCTGATGGCGCTGACGATCTCGACCGGGTTCGTGGTCGACGACGCGATCGTCATGGTCGAGAACGTGTCGCGGTTCATCGAGCACGGCGACCGGCCGTTCGACGCCGCGCTCAAGGGCGCCAAGCAGATCGGGTTCACGATCGTGTCGCTGACCGTGTCGCTGGTCGCCGTGCTGATCCCGCTGCTGTTCATGGGCGGCCTGGTCGGCCGGCTGTTCAACGAGTTCGCGGTGACCCTCGCGATCGCGATCGTGCTGTCGGCGATCCTGTCGCTGACCCTGACCGCGATGATGTGCGCGTGGATCCTGCGGCCGCACGCCGAGCAGCACCCGGGCGCGATCGCGCGCGGGTTCGAGCGCGGGTTCGCCGGGCTCGGCCGGTTCTACGACCGGACCCTGCAGGTCGTGCTGCGCCACCAGCCGACCACGCTGCTGGTCACGCTCGTCACGCTGGCGGTCACCGTCGGCCTGGCGTTCCACGTCCCCAAGGGGTTCTTCCCGGTCGAGGACACCGGGATGATCGTCGGGGTCACCGAGGCGGCGCCCGACGTGTCGTTCGGCACGATGATGGTGCTCCAGCAGCGCGCGGCGGAGGCGGTGCTCGCCGATCCCGACGTCGCCACCGTGTCGTCGTTCATCGGCGCCGACGGCACCAACCCGACCCAGAACAGCGGCCGGCTGTCGATCGCGCTGACCCAGCGCGACGACCGCGACGCCGACGTCACCGAGGTGATCGCGCGGCTGCAGGACCGGCTCGCCGGCGTCCAGGGCGTCGCGGTGTACCTCCAGCCGGTCCAGGACCTCACGGTCGACGCGCGGATCGCGCGCACCCAGTACCAGTACACGGTCGAGGATCCGGACCCCGGCGAGCTCGCGGCGTGGGCGCCGCGCATGCTCGATGGGATGCGCCGGCTCCCCGAGCTGCGCGACGTCGCGTCCGACCAGCAGACCGCGGGGCTCGAGCTCCACCTCGCGGTCGATCGCGACAGCGCATCGCGGCTCGGGATCACCGCGCAGGCGCTCGACGACACGCTGTACGACGCGTTCGGCCAGCGCATCGTGTCGACCACGTTCACCCAGCTCAACCAGTACCGGATCATCCTCGAGCTCCGGCCCCAGGACCGCGAGAACATCGACTCGCTCGACCGGATCTACGTGCGGTCGGGGACCGGCGCCGCGATCCCGCTGTCGGCGTTCGCCACGCTGGAGACCCGCAGCACCGCGCTGGCGATCGACCACCAGGGCCAGTTCCCGTCGGTGACGCTGTCGTTCAACACCGCGCCCGGGGTGTCGCTCGGCGAGGCGATCGCCGCGATCGATTCCGCCTCGGCGCGGCTCGGCCCGCCGCCCGCGATGCACGGCGAGTTCCAGGGCGCGGCCGCGGTGTTCCGCGAGTCGCTGGCGTCCGAGCCGCTGCTGATCCTCGCCGCGCTGATCACCGTGTACATCGTGCTCGGCGTGCTGTACGAGAGCTACATCCATCCGATCACGATCCTGTCGACCCTGCCGTCGGCGGGCGTCGGCGCGATCCTCGCGCTCGAGCTGACCGGCAAGCCGTTCGACGTGATCTCGCTGATCGGCATCGTGCTGCTGATCGGCATCGTCAAGAAGAACGCGATCATGATGATCGACTTCGCGCTCGAGGCCGAGCGCGACCAGCACCTGTCGCCCGAGCAGTCGATCTACCAGGCCTGCCTGTTGCGGTTCCGCCCGATCATGATGACCACCATGGCGGCGCTGCTCGGCGGCCTGCCGCTCGCGCTCGGCTCGGGCACCGGCGCGGAGCTGCGCCGGCCGCTCGGCATCACGATCGTCGGCGGCCTGCTCGTGTCGCAGATCCTGACCCTGTACACCACCCCGGTGATCTACCTGCTGATGGACCGGATCGCGCGCCGGTTCTCGCGCCACCGCGGCACGCCGGATGCGATGCCAGAAGGCCAGGGGGCAGGATGAATCTCTCGGCGCCGTTCATTCGCCGGCCCAAGGCGACCTGGCTGCTCGCGGCCGCGCTGCTGCTCGCGGGCGCGGCGGCGTTCACCCAGCTGCCGGTGTCGCCGCTGCCCAGGATCGACTTTCCGACGATCCACGTCAGCGCGGACCTGCCGGGCGCGAGCCCGGTGACCATGGCGACCGCGGTCGCGATGCCGCTCGAGCGCCGGTTCGGCCGGATCGCCGGGGTCAGCGAGATCACGTCGCAGAGCTCGCTCGGCACCGCGAACGTCACGGTGCAGTTCGACATGGACCGCGACGTCGAGGGCGCGGCGCGCGACATCCAGGCCGCGATCAACGCGGCGGGCGGCGACCTGCCGCCCAACCTGCCGGCCCGGCCGCGCTACCACAAGGTCAACCCGTCGGACGCGCCGATCCTGATCATCTCGCTGCGCTCGAAGTCGCTGCCGCTGCCGACCGTGTTCGAGGCCGCCAACACCGTGCTGGCCCAGAAGCTCGCGCAGGTGCCGGGCGTCGGTCAGGTCGGGGTCGGCGGCGGCGTCCAGCCCGCCGTGCGCGTCCAGGTCGACCCCGCCGTGCTCGCCGGGCTCGGGCTCGGCCTCGAGGACGTGCGCAACGCGCTGGCCAGCGCGACCTCGAACCAGCCCAAGGGCTCGGTCGGCGCCCAGCAGTGGCACACGATCGGCGTCGACGACCAGCTGCTCGACGCCGCGGCCTGGAAGAACGTGATCATCCACTGGACCGAGCCCGGCGGTGCGCCGGCGATCGATCCGACGGCGGCGGCCGCCACGGCGAACGGCGCGCCGGCGATCGCGGCCGTCAACAGCACGTACTCGGCGGGCTCGGGCCCGGGCTCGGGCTCGGCGGCCGTGGTGCGCGGCGACGTCGGGGCCGGGATCCGGCTGGGCGACATCGCGACGGTCAAGGATGACGTCGAGAACCAGCGGGTCGCCGGCTGGTTCGACGGCGAACGCACCGTGATGGTGTACGTCAAGCGCCAGCCGGGGGCGAACATCCTCGAGGTGATCGACCGGATCAAGGCGCTGCTGCCCCAGCTCACCCACGAGATCTCGCCGGCGATCGACGTCCAGGTCGCGATCGATCGCTCGATGTCGATCCGCCAGTCGGTCCACGACGTCGAGCGCTCGCTGATGATCAGCATCCTGCTGGTCGTGGTGGTCGTGTTCGCGTTCCTGCGCAACGGGCGGGCGACCGCGATCCCGAGCGTCGCGGTGCCGCTGTCGCTGATCGCCACGTTCGGCGTGATGTACCTGTGCGGGTTCAGCATCGACAACCTGTCGCTGATGGCGCTGACCATCGCGACCGGGTTCGTGGTCGACGACGCGATCGTGGTCACCGAGAACGTGACCCGCCACATCGAGCAGGGCATGCCGCCGCGCGCGGCCGCGCTCGCCGGGGCCCGCCAGGTCGGGTTCACGATCATCAGCATCACCGCGTCGCTGCTCGCGGTGTTCATTCCGCTCTTGTTCATGGGCGGCATCGTCGGCCGGCTGTTCCGCGAGTTCGCGGTCACCCTGGCGATCGCGATCTCGCTGTCCGCCGTGATCTCGCTGACCCTGACCCCGATGATGACCAGCGAGCTGCTGCGGCCGCACCGGGCCGCCGGGGGGCTCGGGCGCTGGCTCGAGCGCGGCCTGCAGGGTCTGACCGCCGGCTATGGCCGCGCGCTCCGGTTCGTACTGCGCCACCAGCGGCTGGTCTGGCGGGTCACGGTCGCCACGATCGCCACCACGGGGTGGTTGTACACCAAGGTCCCGTCCGGGCTGTTCCCGCAGCAGGACACCGGCCAGCTGATGGGCTCGTCGCTCGGCCCGCAGGACATCTCGTACCCCGCGATGAAGGCGCGCCAGGAGCAGCTCAACGCGATCGTGATGCAGGACCCCGACGTCGCGCACGTGGTGTCCAACATCGGCGGCTGGGGCTCGAGCACCGGCAACCAGGGCAACCTGTACATCCAGCTGAGGCCGCTGCCCGAGCGCAAGTCGACCGCCGACCAGGTGATCGCGCGGCTGCGGCCCAAGCTCGCCCGGGTCCAGGGCATCCAGCTGTTCCTGCAGGCGGTGCAGGACGTCCGGGTCGGCGGCCGCAGCGCGCGGACCCAGTACCAGTACACGCTGCAGGACGCCAACCTGGCGGAGCTCGACGAGTGGATCCCCAGGATCTCGGCGGCGCTGCGCAAGCTGCCCGAGCTCAAGGACGTCAACAGCGATCAGCAGAACGCCGGGCTGCAGCTCACGGTCGACATTGATCGCGATACTGCAGCCCGGTTCGGCATCACGGCGTCGACCATCGACAACACGCTGTACGACGCGTTTGGCCAGCGCCAGGTCGCGGTGTTCTACACCCAGGTCAACCAGTACCGCGTGGTGCTCGAGGCCGCGCCCACGATCGGCACCGATCCGTCGGCGATCGACCGGATCTTCGTGCCGGCGCCCGGCGGCGGGCAGGTGCCGCTGTCGACCCTGGTCAAGCTGTCCGAGACCACGGTGCCGCTGTCGATCAGCCACCAGGGCCAGTTCCCGGCGACGACGATCGCGTTCAACCTCGCGCCCGACGTCGCGCTCGGTCAGGCCACCGTCGCGATCGAGCGCGCCGCGGCGCAGATCGGCATGCCGGCGAGCATCCACGGCCAGTTCGCGGGCACCGCCCAGGCGTTCAAGGACTCGCTGGCGACCCAGAAGTACCTGATCATGATCGCGCTGCTCGCGGTGTACATCGTGCTCGGCGTGCTCTACGAGAGCCTGATCCACCCGATCACGATCATGTCGACCATCCCGTCGGCCGGGCTCGGCGCGCTGCTCGCGCTGCTGGCGTTCGGCTCCGACCTCAACCTGATCGCGATGGTCGGCATCATCCTCTTGATCGGCATCGTCAAGAAGAACGCGATCCTGATGGTCGACTTCGCGCTCGAGCAGGAGCGCGAGGGCAAGGCGCCGATCGACGCGATCTACCAGGCCTGCCTGCTGCGGTTCCGGCCGATCCTGATGACCACGCTCGCCGCGTTGTTCGGCGCGATGCCGCTCGCGCTCGGCCACGGCACCGGCAGCGAGCTGCGCCGCCCGCTCGGCATCGCGGTCGTCGGCGGGCTGATGGTCTCGCAGATCCTGACCCTGTTCACGACCCCGGTGACCTACCTGGCGATGGGCCGGTTCGCCGCCTGGCTGCGCCGCGTGTTCCGGCGCCCGCCGCGCGACCTCGGCTCGGCGATCGTCCCGCACGGAGGCGGTGACCGCCGCTTCGCGGGTTCGCTCACGGCGGAGCCGGCGCCCGGATCGAGTCCCCGCGCGCCAGGCTCTTGATCAGGAGATCGGCGGGCGCCGCCACCCAGGCGCGGCGTGGGTGGTGATCCAGACGCGCGAGGTACGCGAGCGCGCGGGCGGTATCGCCGCGCTTCGCCGCCAGTCGAGCCAGATCGACCAGGGCGATCGCGGCATCGAGCGAGTCCGGGGCTGCGTCCACCACGGCGAGCAGCGCGTCCTGCGCGGCCTCCAGGTCGCCGCGGCCGAGCGCGGACTCGGCGGTCGCGTAGAGATCGGCAGGTGGCGGCGGCGGCGGGGGGGGCGGTAGTGGCGGTAGTGGCGGGGGCACGCGCTCCGATGCAGGAAGCTCCGGCTCGGGCGGGGCAGGCCGCAGCGATGCGTGGAGCGGCGGATGGGGTGGCGTGGCACGAACCGCGGGGACCGGCTCACACCCGGCGGATCCCCCGGAGCGGATCGTCTGCGGGCCGGACGGACAGCGCAGCTCGACCTCGCCCCGGATCACGGTCACGCGGGTCTGGGAGCTGCCCTCGATCGTGAACGTTGCGCGCGCGACGACGATCTCCGTGCCGCGGTAGTGCACCGACCACGGCGCGTCGCCGTGCGGGCGATCGACCAGCATGCCGGCCGCATCGACCACGGCGCCACCGGGCGTCGGCGACAGCTGGCCCGGCCCGTACAGCGTCACCGCGGCGCCGGCGAGCGCGAGCTGGATCGACTCGCCGGCTGCCACCGTCACCGCCGTGCGCGGCGGCGCGGCCGGGCTCGCGGGCTGCGCAGCGGAGCTGCCCGCGGCGCGGCCGGGGTCCTCCGGACCAGGGGTGGAGGCCGCTGGTCCGGCCGCCGCCGGTGCAACCAGCGCGATCCGCCCGGCGCCGGCAGCGCGGTCGGTCCCCGTGGCGGCGCGGCTGGCCGGCGCCGGCGCGTCGATCCGGGCGGTCTTCCCGGTCGCCGGCCCCCCGGTCCTTGCGGCGACGACGACGGCGATCACCGCCGCCGCCGCCGCAAGCCCCATCCCGCTGACTACGCCCGCCCGCCGCCAGCGCCCCACCGACCTCACCGCCTCCAGATCGACCTCGACGATCGCGGTCTCGAGTCGGGCGCGCACACGCGCCTGGGCGACCTCGTCGAGCTGAGCCGGACGGGCGCCCAGCGCGGCGACCACCGCGTCGAGTTGTTCCTCGGTGCTCCGGTCGGTCATGGCTGCCTCCGGGCGCGCTCGCTGCGAGCGAGCATGTCGAGCAGCTCGCGGCGCGCGCGCAGGACGCGCTGCTTGATCGCGTCGGGGTTGGTCCCGACCAGCTCGGCCGCTTCGTCGAGCGACAGCCCCGCGATCGCCACCAGCGCGAACGCGATCCGCTTGGCGGGCTTGATCCGATCGAGCAGCACCAGGACCTGGCCGAGCTCGGCGCGCCGGCGCGCGCAGTCCTCGGGCGTCGGGCTGCTGTCGATCAGCTCGTCGAGCTCGACCGCCGTGAAGTGGCGGGGCCGACGGCCTTGCCGCCGCAGGTGGTCGAACGCGACGTGCACCGCGATCCCGTGGATGAAGGTGCCGATCGACGACTCGGCGCGGAACCGGGGCAGCGCGCGGTACAGCTCGAGGAACACTTGCTGGAGCAGGTCCTCGCGATCGCCGCTCGGTCCGATCAGATGGGTCAGCCGCGCGTAGACCCGGGCCGCGTAGCGCTGGTACAGCTCCGCGTACGCCGCGTGATCGCCGTCGCGCGCGGCCGCGATCAGCGCGTCGTCGGGCGGCGCCGCGATCGCGGCGATCGCGAGCTGGGCGGCGGTCATCGCGGCCGCGCCTCCGTCCACGCGAATCCGATCCGGGCGCCGAGCGCGGTCCGGGGCGTCGCGCCGATCGGATCGGTGGCGAATCGCACCTCGATCCGCTCGCGGAACAGCTCGGCATCCGTGGCGATCTCGATCGCCCAGGACGATGACACCGGCAGCGCCGCGCGCGCCTCTGCGACCAGTCCGGTCGACCATCGGCCGAGCACGTCGCTGCCGCTGGTCACGAACAGCCGTCCGGCAAATCCCCCGGCGACCAGCTCCAGCGGTCCGAGCGCGACGCCGGCCACCAGCCGTGCGCGGATCAGCTCGGCGCTGATCGGGATACCCTCCGCGCGCGCGATCGTGAGCCCGTGTTGCCACGCGAACCCGCCACCGGCGATCCACGGCCCGAGGTGCGTCAGCTCGATCGCGCCGCCCATCCATGCAAGGTCACCTGCGTCCATGCCGCGCGATCCGATCCCGAGCAGCGCCAGCCGGTAGCGCTCGGGAGCCTCCGCGGAAACCGGGGCTCTCACCGCGGTGGTCCGGAGCGGTGCGGCGCTGGGCGGGGCGTCGGCCGGAACTTCGCGGATGACCACGTCGACCTCGAGCTCGATCACGTACAGGGCCACCACCCGCGCGGCGGCCGCACCGCTCGCCGGCCCGATCTCGATCTCCCAGCTCCGTCCCGGCGCCGCCACCAGCACGAGCCGGCCGGGGCGCACGCTGGAGACCTCGAGGTCGGGCCTGCGTGCGCCGGCTCCGCTGCGGACCGCGATCGCCGCCTCGAGCTGGGCCGCCGTGAACGGCACTCCCGGACGCACGACGAAGTCCGCGTGCGACGACGGCAACAACATCTCGGGCGACGGCTGCAGCGCGAACTGCAAGAGCCTCGAGATCTGCGGCAACGGCCTCATCGATCCCGGCGAGGTGTGCGACGACGGCAACAACATCTCGGGCGACGGCTGTAGCGCGGACTGCAAGAGCCTCGAGTTCTGCGGCAACGGCATCGTCGACACCGCCGCGGGCGAGCAATGCGACGCCCGCGGGCCGTCGATCACGTGCAATGCGAACTGCACGCTCTCGAGGTGCGGGGACGGCATCCTGAACGTCCTCGCCGGCGAGGTCTGCGACGACGGCAACACGATCGACGGCGACGGTTGCGAGGCCAGCTGCACGCTGACGCCGTAGCGAACAGGCTCGCTTCGCGCCGCGGAATCCACCAGGTTCGGCGGCGATGGCCGAGTCGAGCGAGATCCTGCACGAGGACGGCCGGGTCGAGCTGCGCGCGCCGGAGCAGCTGGAGGGTTCACCGCTGTACAACGCGGACCTCGCACCGGTGCCGGTCGCGCGCCGGACCTGGACGAGCTGGGACTACGCCGCGCTGTCGATCTCCGATCAGGTCGCTGTACGTCTCGGATGGCGCCTATCGCTACCGCAATGGCTACAACCTCGCCGCGATCGGCGCGACGCTGATCGGGGCGGCGGTCGCACTCGCTGGGATGTTCTGGGACCCGCTGCGCCCGATCTACAACGGGTCCTGGTTCGTCGGCTTCGCGCTTGCGGGTGGGCTGTACTGGGCCTTGATGCAGGGCAGGGTCCCACCTTCAGCGCAGCGGGGCAGCGCCGCGGCCGATATCGCACCTCCGCGCTGAGCTCCCTGTCCGGACAGCGGACAATCGACCCGGATCGTGCGACTATCCCGCCAGATGCTGTGATGGACGTCTACGAGCTTTCCCGGGGCATGAACGCTGCACGTCGCGGGGCCCCATGACCCGGTCCGCAACCAAGGATCGCTTCACGCCGGGCGCGAGGATCGGCGACTATGTCGTCGAGCGCGAGGTCGCGTACGAGGCCGCGGCGATCGTCTACTTCGCGACCCACGTGGTGTTGCCGCGCCAGGCGCACGTCAAGGTCAGCCACCCCGACTCGCGCGCTGCGGCGGTCCAGCTGCTGCGCGAGGCCTGCATCCTCGAGGCGCTGTCGCATCCCGGCGCGCCGCGCGTCTACGAGTGCGGCGTGCTCGTCGATCGCCGGCCGTGGAGCTCGATCGAGCGGCTGCCCGGCGTCGCGCTCGACCGCTTCGTCGGCGATCGTCCGGCCGCGCTGTCCGACGTGGTCGTCGCGCTGCGCGACGTCGCCGACGTCCTGCGCCACGCGCACGAGCGCGGCATCGTGCATCGCCGGTTGACCGCGAGCGCGATCGTGCGCACCGACCGCCGGCGCAGCATCTACGCAGTCGAGGACTGGGCCGATGCGCGCACGCTCGACGCCAAGGCAGACGCCGCCATCGATTCGAGGGATGACATCCTCGCGCTGGGCGCCATCGTATTTCGCGCGCTCACCGCACGAGATCCGGAACCCGACGTCTCCGTCGCAACTCACTGTTCATCAGCTCCCACTGAACTGATTGCGCTGATCGATCAGATGCTCGCGGAGCCCGCGCGCCGGCCCTCCGCGGACGAGGTCTTTGAGCGAGGGCTCTGGCTGTGCGAGACCCTCGAAGCCTCGCCGCTGTTCGACCGGCCGCGCTGGACGCCGCCGCGCGGCTTTGTATCTGAACCCGCATCACCCAACGAATCCGGTGGGTTCTCAGTGAGGATCACGCGCGAGCCTCCTCGGTAGGGCAGGCTCACGATCCACGCGGCAGATGGTGAAAAATCTGTTCCACCTCGGAGGACATTTCGGTAATCTAATACACAAGCCATGATGCAGGTGTTGGATGTAGGGTTCGCCCCTGACGACCGCATCGGTAACTACCGTGTCGAGCATGAGCTCGGCCCCACAGGGTCGGGCATTTTGCTGCAGGCACGGCATCAGGTCCTGCCGCGGCGAGCGATCGTCAAGGTCGTGCACGCGGCATTCGCCGGGGAGTCGCCGTACCTGGTTCAGACGCTGCGAGAGGCATGCATCCTCGAGGCGATCAGCCACCCCGGTGTCCCGATCGTCTACGAATCGGGGCTGTTGCGGGATCGCCGGCCGTGGTTCGCGTTCGAGCTGATCCACGGACCGACGCTGGACGATCTGCTCGTGCCCCGCGCCCTGCCGATCCGCGAGGTCGCCCGCTTGATGCGCGATCTCGCCGACATCCTGGAGCATGCGCACCGCCGCGGCGTCATCCACCGCGGCCTGCGGCCCGACCGGATCGTGATGACCAGCCAGCGGCGTTACCCGCTGTGCATTCCGGATTGGAGCGAGGCGATCGCGCACGACGCGAGCGCCAGCGTGCCGCCGCCCGACGGCTCCCGGGCCTACCTGGCGCCCGAGCTCGTCCACCAGGACGCGGGGGGCGCCGAGCGCGTCGATGACCGCGCCGACATGTTCGCGCTCGGTGCGATCGCGTATCGCGCGCTGACCGGCACGCTGCCGTTCAACCCGGTCGCCGCGAACGTGCCGTATCTTGCGGCACGCACCCGCCGGCCCGAAACGCCGCGCGAGCTGGCGACGATCATCGACTCGCTGCTGTCGTTCGACCGCTTCGATCGGCCGAGTGCCTCCGAGGTGCGCACCGATCTCGACCTCCTGCTCGGCAGCTTGCCGGATCTGCAGCGACATGCTGCGCCCCGCGTGCCCCAGCCCAGACCCGATTTCGACGAGGACGTCGAGGCCGAGAGCACCGCCCCGCCGGTGGCGACCAGCGCGAGGGCCGACGTGTCGCGCGGGACTCCACGCGTGCGCCGGCCGCGGTGGACTCCGACGGTGCAGTACGTCGACTCCACCGACGTCGACATCATCATCGACGATGACGCTCCGGTGGGGTAGCCGCTAGGGACAGCAGAACCGGGTCAACGAGCCCGAGGTCTGGAGACCCGAGGCCGGCGCGGGGTCCGTGTGCTGTGCTGTCACAGTGTTGGGAGAGGCACACTCACTGCACTGTAGGATTTGTAATGGTACATGCGTCGTCGGGCGCGCCGGAAATACGGATCGCCGATTACTGGATCCACGAGCAACTTCCCGCCCGCCCTACCGAGATCGCCTATCGCGCGACCCATTGCGTGCTGCCCCGGACGGCCCGCGTCGCGATCCTGAAGCCCGAGCACGCCGGCATCCGCCACGCCGAGATCCAGCTGATGCGTGAGGCGTGCGTGGTGGAGACCTTGCAGCATGCAGGCGTGCCGCGGGTGTACGAGTGCGGCGTGCTCGACCGCCGGCCGTGGGTCGCGACCGAGCAGATCCTCGGCACCTCGATCGAGAACGCCGCCGCCCAGCGGCCGCTGTCGACCGGCGACGCGATCGCGGTCGTCCGCGACGCGTCGGCGGTCCTTGCCCACGCCCACCGCCGCGGCGTCATCCACAGCGACATCACGCCGCGGTCGATCCTGCGGACCGCGCAGCGCGGCTTCCCGGTGTGCATCACCGAGTGGGCCAGTGCAGCGATCTACGGCACTGCGCTGCCGCGGTCCGACGACCCGGCCGCCCGGTTCTACCGCGCGCCCGAGGTGACCGGCGGCGATCGCGGCAGCGCGGCCGCCGACGTGTTCGCGCTCGGCGCGGTGATGTTCGAGGCCGCGACCCTGGCCCTGCCCGATCCGGTCCAGAAGTTTCCCGGCATGCCGCCCGCGCTCCACCAGCTGCTCGCGCGGATGCTGGCGCGCGCGGCCGACGACCGGCCGACCGCCGAAGCGGTGCACGCCGAAGCCGCCCGGCTCGCCGAGCTGTACAACGATGGCGATGCCGCGATCGAGGAGGTCGAGGTCGAGCTCGTCGACATCTCGCGCGCCCAGGGCGGGATGCACAACCTCGGCTGGATCCCACCCGAGCGCGTCCCGCGCGCCAGCCAGACCATGGCCACGCCGCGCCGGCGCAAGGACTCGTGACTGCCCGGGGCGGCGCTAGAATGGCTCGTAGCTCATGGCGTCGACATGAATCACCGCGAGCCCGGCGTCGGAGACCACCGCCAGCGAGCTCGCGTCGAGGAAGTTGAACGTGGTGTCGGAGGTGGTCTCGATGGCGAGCGTCGCGAGCCGGTTCGCTCGAACATCGAGCACGACGACCTTGCCGGTGACGCTCGCGGCGACATATCGCATGTCCGGAGAGACGATCACCCACTGGATCGGCCTGGCGAGCTCCAGGCGAACCGGTGCGCGGCCCAGGCGGTCGATCGACAACGTGCCAGCGCTGGCGTAGACCCAGCCGTCCGCAAACGCCTGGACGGAGTGAACCGGCGCAGCTTCCTGGACCTGGCCTTGCAGCTGCACTCGGTCGCTCGAGATCGACCACTGCCTCATCAGGCCGTCGCTCCCGGAGCTGAGCAGGGTACGTGACCACCACGCCACGCTCATCGCCGCCGTGCGGTGGGCCGTCACGCGGGAAACGACGCGGTTGTCGACCAGATCGAACACGACCAGCGATCCGCCGACCCCGCACGACGCGAGCAGCCTTGCATCGGACGAGATCGCGAGCTGGAAGATCTTGTCCTGCGAGTACAGCGGATGCAGCTCGCCGTCGAGCTTCCAGATCCGGCCATCGGCGGTCGTGAACACGATGACGCGAGCGTCGGGGCTCCCGGTGAACCGGGTGACCCGGCCCGAGCGTGGGTCGTACGTCCGGGTCGCCCGGCCATCGGTTGTGGTGCACAGCACCTTGCCGTCCCAGCTGCCGGAGCACACGAAGCTTCCGAGCCAGCGAACCCCCAGGGCCTGGCCGTGATGCTGATGAAGCCGGGTGACCGTGCCGGTCCGGCGTGACCACACCGAGACGCTGCCGTCGGTGCAGGCGAGCGCGACCGTGCTGCCATCGAGCGAGGGCTGGAGGTCCAGCGCTCTGCATGGGACGTCACGGACCGGCGTGATCGGCGGCGGCGTGAGGTCCCAGACGCGCAGCTCTCTCCGGCTGTAGCTGGTGAGCGTGGCGTGGTCGGCGTCGATGGCGAGGTCGGTGATCGGATCGGAGTGACCCTTCAGCTCCCACGATGGACCGCTCAGGGTGTCGACCACGATCAGCGTACCGTCGCGGTATCCCCAGGCCGCGTATCGGCCATCGGCGGCCACGGCCATCGGCCCCGGATGCACCGGGGAACGCTCGATCGCAGCGGCGCCGGGGCGGATGAACCACGTGCTGCTTCCGTGCTCGTAGTCGGCGACGGCCACGACGCCGGTGCTCGAGAGCGCCAGCTCGTACTCGCCCGAGATCGCGGTCGGCAGCTCCAGGACACGCCCCGCGCGAGACGCGATCAGGACGCCGCGATCGGTCACGGTGGCGTAGTCGTCGCCGCGAACCGCCATCGTGCCCGGGCTCAGGTCGCGGAGACATCGGTCGTGGAACATGACCGAGCCGTCGTGGAGGCCCTCGAGCGTCCCGTCCTGCGAGCACACCAGCAGCCAGCTGCCCGCTCCGGCGACCCGGTGCACGTCGCGCCGCACCAGCACCGGGGCATCGCGGCTCAACCGGTACAGGTCATTCTGCGCATCGACCGCATAGACCGAGTCCCGCATGGACACGAGCCTGGACACCCCGGTCAAGCCGCGTGCATTGAACACATCGCGGGTCGACGGTGTCGCGATGCTCAGGGCGCTGGTGTCGAAGGGCTTCCGGACATAGAGCCAGTCTCCCGCGTGATAGGTCACGGCGCCGCCGACCTCGCGGTCGATGAGCCGGCGGGTGCCGGTCCGCGGATCCAGGCGATAGAACTCGCCGGTCTGGGTCAGCAGCGCAAGCTCGGTGGCGCCCGGCGCCCGGAACATCCCCGCGACCCCTGCCGGCTCGGACAGGACGCGGGCGGCGGCGCCCTGCCTGGCTTGACTCATCAGCAGCGCGTACTGCGGCGATCGCGCCGTCAGCGCAGCGAGCAGGTCTCTGGCGCGCGTCGGATCGCGCTCGAGGACGGCCGAGGCCTCGGACAGCCTGGCGCGATCGCGCTCCTGATCGGCGCGGTCGCGCTCGGCGGCGATGCTGCGGACGTAGTCGACGCCGCCGGCGATCAGGACGATCAGCGCCGCCGCGACCGTCGCCGCGAGCGCGCGATGCCGGAGCGTCCAGTGCACGAGCATCGCCAGGAGCGAGTAGTCGCGCGCCGAGATCCGCGCGCCCGCCTTGAATGCCTTGAGGTCGGACGCGAGCGCACCGGCGTCGGGGTAGCGGCACGCGGGCTCCGGGTCGACCGCCTTGTCGATGATCGCGATCAGGTCGCGCTCGATGCCGGCGCGGCGAAGGATCCGCCGGCGCTGGGCAGCGCTGGTGGGCGGCGTCCGCTGCAGCGCGCACAGCTCCCACAGCATGGCGCCGATCGCGAACACGTCGGCGCGCCGGTCGACCGCGGCGCCGCGCCGCTGCTCCGGCGGCATGTAGGCCGGTGTTCCCATGACGCTGCCGGTCGCGGTGAGCCCGTCGTCGAGGGCGGTGGGCGACGCGTCACCGGCCGTCGCGACCTCGGGCACGGTGAGATCCTTGGCCAGCCCCCAGTCGATCACCACGGTCTCGCCGAACTCGCCGACGAGGATGTTGGCCGGCTTGAGGTCGCGGTGGATGATGTTGCGGCCGTGGGCATAGGCGATCGCATCGGTCACGGCGATCACGTGGTGAAGCAGCGGGAGGCGCTCGTCGATCGTCGTGCGCTCGGCGAGGATCTCGCTCAGCGCGCGTCCGGCGACCAGCTTCATGGCATAGAACGGCGTGCCGTCGGGCCAGCGGCCGGCCTCGTACACCGGCACGATGCCGGGATGCTCGAGCCGCGCGGTGATCAACGCCTCGCGCAGGAAGCGCACCTCGTCGAGATCGCCGCGCGAGATCAGCTCCTTGATCGCGATGTCGCGCCCGAGGCTGCGATCATGGGCGCGCGACACGGAGCCGCGAGCGCCGCGGCCGTGCTCGCCCAGGATCCGGTAGCGCGACGGATCGAAGGTCCGGGTCGCGTCATCGCCGGGACCGATCGCGGCACGCCAGCGCCGGTCATCGGCCGGCGGCGCCTGGGTCGGCGAGGCGGTCTGCGTGGTCAGGACTCCGGAATCGGGCGTCGTGCGCGACATGGCGTGGAGCGAGGCGTCCCGATCCCGACCGGAGTGTAGCGAACTCGCGCGCGCGGCGCATGGCAGCGCGTCCGGCCCGCGCGGCAACACTGCGTCGCGTGCGAGCGCATCCCAAGCTTTGCGCGGCTGATGTGTCCAACCAGGACATCGCACGGGAGCGACCGATGATCGAACCCACCCACTGGATCCGCGAAGCCCACCGCACCATCGAGATCACCCGCGCCGGCGATCTCGACGTCCGCCCCGACGCCGCGTTCGAGCTCGCGCGCGCCCCCGACGGCCTGCCGCTCGTGATGCACGTCCACCGCGCGGTCGACGTCCGCAGCCCGGTGCTGCGCGCCCTCGAGGTCGGCGCGGCGCGCGACGGCAGCGAGCCGGGGAGCCGGGCCCCGGGTGGGCTCGAGCGCGACCTGGAGCACGCGCTGGCCGAGCTCCAGCGCCTCGCCCGGTCGTGCACCATCACCCGCCGCATGGTCCGGGTCGGTGGCCGCGCCTACTACGAGACCGCCGGCTCGATCGCCGGCCACCTCGGCGCCACGCTGCTCGCCCGCATGCTCGGGGCGGTCAGCCCGCTGGTCCTGCCCGAGGACGTCGCCGCTGCGCACGAGCCATCGCGGTTCGAGAACAGCGTCCTGCTCTCGGTCCAGGAGCTCGGCGCCGCGACCGGCGACGCCCCCGCCGGGCCGTACCGCGCCGCCGCCGCGCCGGCCGCCGCGGCGACCGCGCCGGTCACCTTCGGTCGCGACGGCAGGTTGTGGATCGGCGTGACGCCGGACACCCCGAGCCTGGCCGTCCCACCCGGCGCCACGGTTCCCGCGCGCCAGTCCGCCGCGCGGCCACTCGTGCTCGAGAGCTTGCTCGCGCTGCGCTCGGCCCGCTGGCACATCCGCGAGCGCGGCGCGGTGCGCGGCCACACGATCGACGGCCGGCTGTTCGACGCCGACGACTACCGCCGCGCGCTGGCCCGCGCCGAGCGGCTGTCGTGGTCGGTGTCGCGCGCCGACGCGATCCAGCTCGTCGCCGAGCTCGCGCGCAGCGTCGACCGCGACTGGCACGCCCGCGGCCGGGTCCACGCCGATCTCAAGCCGGGCAACGTCCTGCTCGAGCGGACCGAGATCCGCGCGTTCGACGCCCTCGACGTCCCGTCCGGCGCCACCGCCGCCGGCATGACCGAGGGCTGGGCGGCCCCCGAGCAGGCGCTCGCCCAGCCGCTCGGCCCGGCCACCGATGTGTTCCCGCTCGCCCTGATGGCGATCGCCGCGCTGTCCGCCGTGATCTTCGGCGAGGAGCACACGATGATCGTGCCGGCGGTCGGCCGCGGCCGCCGCCGCCTCCGGCTGATCAAGCACCCCGACGTCTGGCTCGATCCACAGCTGGTGCCGCTCCCGCAAGACGCCCGCCTGGCGTGGCGGACCCTGCTCACCCAGTGCCTTGCGTTCGAGCCCGCCCGCCGGCCGCAGCGCGGCACCGAGCTCGCCGACCGGCTCGACGATCTGCTTCGCCGCTGGGAGATCCCCGGCCGGCTCGCCGTCGCGTGCGGCCCGGGCCAGCTCGAGCACCTCCTCGGCAGCCGCGATCCGATCTGGATCCTCTACGACGGCGGCTGAGGGCCCGCGGCGGCCCCGGTGCGGCTGCCGGTGCCGCTTCGACTGCGGGTGCCGGGATCGCAGCCGGTACCGGGCTTTGCCTCAAACCGACCCGTTGCCTCAATCCAGACCGCTACCTCAAACTTGTTGCCCCAGAATCAGGGCGCGCTCGGCGGCGGCGTTCAACTCATGCCTGCGAGCATGTCACTCGAACGGCAGGCAGACAATCAGCTCCCCAGTCCATTGCGCGACCAGCTCGTCTTCGGAAAACGCGCGCGGCTGCGCATGCAGCGGCTCGCCGGGATCGAGATAGATGAACTGGTCGTCCTCGTTGAGATGGATCAAGACGATGGCATGCGGCGCGTTCGGGTGCGGTAGCGGGACGATGGAGATGATCACCCAGCGGCCATCGCGCAGAACACTACGCAGCAAGCCGCGGCTCGAGCGTGCGAGCGAATCGATCCATTCTGCCGGATAGTCAGGATCCCGAGATCGCGTGCGTGCAAGGTCAGCGAGAACGGGCCGCCAGAGCCCCACTCCTCGAGAATCGCCTGCTCGTCAATGCGCTCGCCGCGTCGCCGGCGCACCATGCACACGCATGCCGCCACGCAGCTGACCTGCGTGCTCTGCTGGACATGGACCTCCGCAAGCGTGATCGGCATCGCAGATGCTACGAGGCATCCAGCACGAGCGAAGTCTCGTGCTCGATGATTTCGCGAGCGCGTGTCAGAACGACGGTGCCGCGGTCTCGTCGCTCGCCGTTGGCATCGAGTTCGAACACTGGCGCACGCCAGCGCTCGCCGTCTTCGAGTGGCTCATCCACGCGCCATCGCACGGTCAGGTCGCGACGACCAAGATACGCATAGGCGCGCAGCCGCACCGCTGCAGCATCGGAGAGGACCGGCGGCTGGCCGGCCCGCGACTCGCTCAGCTCTGGACCGAGATAGTCATAGGCGCGGACCTTGCCGATCCAACCGTGCGCCAGCGCGTCATCGACCCAGTTGAGCAAGGTCGCGCAGCGCGGCGCCCGTCCGCTCGGGACGTCGGCATCTGGATGTTCGTACGGCAAGGCCTGCTCGCCGACGCGATCGAGCATCCGCGCGCGCTCGTGTTTCGACAGCGACCAGACATGGTGGAGCTGGTTGACCGCTGTGACGCGGCCGATCGCGAACTGCTGACACAGCAGCGTGACGGCGTGCTCCGACGTCGCGTCGCTGTGTGGGACTAGCCTGCGGATGGCCTTGCCGGGCGCCAGGAAGTACGCGGCGAACGCGTTGGCGCGGCGCTCCATCCGCTCCAGCACATCAGGCAATGGATAGCTACGATTGCGGCCATGCGCCGCGCGCGAGCCATCGCGATGCGGGCTGAACATCACCATCCGGTGATGTTCAGCATCCGGCAACGCGTCGAACAGCAAGTGGCACAGCTCGTGGGCCAAGGTCATGCGCGTACGCCACCAGCGCTCGCGACCACCGACCAGGTTCACGAGCACCGCGGGAATCGGGTCGATCGTTGATGCGCCGTCGATGTTGGCATCCACCTCGTCGGGGGTGCTCCACACGATCGGTATGTTCAACCGATGTTCGATCACATCGACCATCGAGGCGATCGGGCCATCGCCGAGCGCGAGCCAGCTCCTGACGTCGATGGCGAGCTGCTCGGCCTGGCGATACAACGCGGGATCGTCGTCAGGAACCGGGATGAGCTTGCGAGCGCGCTCGACCACTGAAGAACGGGGCACGCCCTTGCGCTCACGCAGCCTGGCCAGCTCGGCGAGGTCTCCGCACGTGCGCAAGAAGTCGCCCAGCGCGAAGTGAGCCCGGCGCGTGTGCAGCTCGCTGATCACTTCGCGGTTGAGCGAGCGAAACAGCAGCGGAGCCGGCGCATTGGCGGCGTCCGTGGACAGCAGCCGCTCGACGGTCATGCCGAACGCGCGCGCACAACGCTCGACCAACTCGAGGTCCAGCGTGCTGGTACTCGCCTCCAGGGCAGTCAACGTTGCCTCGTCTTCGTCGAGCAGCTCGGCCATCTGCGCATGCGTCAAGGCCGCAGCCTCGCGCAACGCGCGCAGCTTGCGTGCCTGAATCGATGTGCGGATCTCGGTCATTGACTCCGGAGATTGTAGCACTGCTACGTCGGTCGTCCCACCTGGGTTCCCCGGATCCCAGCAACCGGCACGCCTCGCCGGGGGCCGCGATCGGGCGACGACGCCCGGTGCCGCGGGGCGAATCAACAGGAGGTTTCGATGTTCGATACGCTCGGGATGTCGCTCACCGTGCTGCAGCTGCAGCAGCTCGCTCCCTGGGGACCAAGATCCGCCAGCGTCGTAAGTCGCTCACCTACGAGATCGGCTGCGCGTCTGAGTCGGTCGCCCTTCACGTCAGCGAAGCGCCAGCGCGCCGGCCTCGATCGCGCCGACCTGTTCCGCCGCGCCGCGTGCTCGGCGAGCGAACCCACCACGGCCCTGAGCATCGCGCGAGCGCGCGGCTACATCACCGCGGCCGACCACGCCGCGGTTGACGCCGCGCCGGATCGCGTTCGTGCGATGCTGTGGCGGCTCACCCTCTGAGCACCACCTCGGGCTGCGGCGGGCGTGACGATCTCCGATTGTCGATCCGCAGGTACCGTCTGCCGTCGGATCTGGCCGCGTGCGATCCTACATGAAGTTGCGCGTGTGCAGCGCCGACAGCCGGGCCGCGTCGCCGGCGGAGAACCCGAGGCGGCCGAGGCGGAGCCGGCGGCCATCGTCCATCTCGCGCGACAGGGCGACGACGGCGGCGTGGCCGCGCCGCACGGCCGCCGGGTCCCAGCTGCCGGCGGCGAGCACGATCAGCGCGTCGAACACCTCCTCGTTGAGGCCGGCGGTGTGGGCGAGGGCGGCGTGGCGGCGCTCGATCGCGGCGGCGAGCCGGCCGCGCAGCGGCGGATCGGCGGCGAGCTGGTGGGCGAGGTGGGCGAGCCCGAACGCGACGTGGCGCGCCTCGTCCTGCGCGGCGAGCCGGGCGACCTCGCGGGTGCAGGCGTCGGGGGCGTGGTCGCGGATGAACCACAAGAGCGACAGGAAGCTGCCCTCGCCGAGCACCGCGAGCAGCATCGCGGCGATCGCGAACTCGCGCTCCTCGAACAGGGTGGCGAGCGAGGCCTGGCCGCTCGCGGTCGACAGGCCGAGCTCGCGGCGGCGCAGCCGGGCGCGCCGGGTGAACACCTCGATGTGGCGGGCCTCGTCGGCGGCCTGGATCGCGAGCAGCTGCATGACCTCGCGGAAGTGCGGGTGCAGCCGGCCCAGGAACCGCACCGGGACCAGCAGCGCCGCGGTCTCGTTCTCGATCAGGTACGTCATGATCTGGACGACCGCGTCCTCGACCTCGTCGGGGTGCGCGACCGGCGCGTCCCACGGGATCGCAGTCGCCGGATCCCACTGGGCCGCGGCGGCCTGGGCGTAGAGCCGCGCAGCTTCGTCGGCCCAGACCGCGAGCGGCAGGTCGAGCTCGGGCCCGCCGGCCTCGACCAGGGCGCCCCGCGCGGCGAGGCCCCAGCGCGCCGGAGGGTGGGCGACCGGAGCGTCGCCGCCGGCGCGCTCGGCGCCGTGCCAGCGGTCCGGCCCGGCCGTGATCGCGAAGCCGCCGGGCCCGCGGTCCAGCGCATGACCGCGTGCGCGGCACCACGCCGGCAGGTCGATCGCGAGCGTCGGCGAGAGGCCCGTCACGGTCACCGTGCGATCGCGCGCGAGTGCGCGCTTGATCAGGAGGTGCGCGCCCTCGTCGAGGCCGAGGTCACCGAGGTCGAGCATCCACGGCGCGCTCCCTCCGCGCGTGGCTCGAGGTCCGGCCGGGCAGCCAGGGTGTGAGGCCCGCCATGTCGAGCAACCAGCGCATGACCGGATTCTAGTACGGTATCTCGATCCGGTCGCCCCGCGCGATCGCGATCGAGATCGCGATCGACGAGGAGCCCACGAGATCCGAGCGTGGCTGGACGCGGACCGCCCCGTGCGCAGCGACCGCCGGGGTACGCCTCGGTCCGAGCGCAGCATCCCGGCCACGGGTGTTCGCCGCGCCAGGATCCGTCACGACGGCGGCCGATCGGATGCCGCACTCCGCCGCCGGGACTCAGAGCGGGAACGCGACGGTCGCCGCGGTGCCCTGCAAGTCGATCTCGGTATACGTCTCCACCTGCCCGGGCCCGAGCTGGGAGACCTCGCGATGGTTCGCGAGGACGCCGATGGTATGAACCGTCACGGGCGACCCGTTCACCCTCACGTCGGGGATCAGGACACCGAGCGACACGCTGGCGCCCGGGAGACCTGACCTCTCCACGATGGCGACGACGAACGTGCCGGCCGGCGTCGGCGCGCCCACCGTCAGCTGATCACCCCACGCGGTCACCTGCGATCCACCATGGCTGTAGATGAGCACCGGCGCACCCGCCGGCGGCCCATCGACCTTGATGGGCCCGCCTTTGCCATGCGGATACCAGGCCACGTGGGTCGAATGCCCGCGGAGATCATAGAAATTCGGATTGCTCATTGTCTTCCCCTTCCCCTCTTGGATTGCGAACGAGCATCGACACGTATATGTGTCGATGGATCGCTATCCTTCTCTGTAAGGAGGTATGGGTCCGATCGGTCGACACGCAAGTGGCAGAGCCCGGCAATTCACCCCGCGGGGTGCGGGCATGGAGAAGGCGGTGACCTCCGTGAGCGCCTTACTTCAATCTGTTCGATGCCCGGTCGCCTCGCGGTCGCCCTGGTCGGGGCAATATGGAACGGACTCATCCTCGCCGAACAAGCGCGCGAGCCTGAGCTTCGAAGAATGTGACCAGATCTTCGCGCTTGACCGGTCTGAGCATCACTGGAAACTCGTCGATATTGCTCGCAAGAAGCATGCTCTGTGCGAGGGCAAGTCGATCTGCACCGGCGTCGAACTTGGCGCGCACGAAGTCAAGCAAGCGATCGAGATCTTGCTCTGGGCCCTCGCGCAGCAAGAAGTAGAGATCGACAAAGTCTCGCGGCCGAAATCGCCTCGGCCTGCGCTCGACCACGAGCTGGCTGTCGAACGCCGACCGTCGGGCCGGCTCTCCGGATCCCTCGCTCCAAGCTCTGCCGACCGCAAACCTGGCTCCGACCCCGCGAGCACGACGCGGAGCTGGATCCATGTCCCGCCGTCAAAGGTCCTCAGCGAGCCATCAACCAGTTCGCCTCGAAATCGTCCGCCCTCCATCAACGGAACGTCAGCGTGGGGACGACGAAGAAGTCCATGGCGGCGATGGCGTCGCGGTGGTTGCGCAGGAAGGTCATCCAACGCTGGATGGCCTCGGGCTTGGGCGCGCGTCGTGGCATGAGGCGCGACACCGTGCGCTCGGAGACGTCGAAGCCAAGCATCCGCAGCTCACCATGGATGCGCGGAGCGCCCCAGGTCGGGTTCTCGGTCGCCAGTCGCCGGACCAGCACGCGAACCTCTGCAGCGGCGCGCGGTCGGCCCTGCCGGCCGCGGCGGGAGCGCCAGTTCCAGTAGTGGCGGAACCCGGCGCGATGCCAGCGGATGACCGTTTCCGGCTTCACGAAGACCAGGACCTCGGACCACCGGGCCCAGAAGCGACGCAGGACGACCCAGAACCAGCGGTCCGCTGCCGTCACCCGCGGTCGGCGGCCGGCCCGCATCAGCACGCCGAGCTGGTGTCGCAGCGCTGCGTTCTCGAGCACAAGATCGGCGCGGCTGCGGCAGACAGAACCGACGACTCCGAGGATCAGAAGCAGCAGGCGATCCATCGTCCGCTCAAGGTCGATGGTTGCGGCGGAAACGGCAATAGTTTCGCTGCGAAGACGAATTTTGGCGAAGGACAAGTAGAAATTCACTGATTCCGAGCCCGCCGATCACGGGTTCGTGCAGCTCCCATCGAGTGCTTTACGCGTCTCGACACCGCGCGTCCATGACAGGCAATTACAGATCTGCGGAGGCGGGAGGGCGCGTCATTCGCCCGCCGCGTTGCCCGGCGGCGGCACGATGTTGGTCAGGTCGACGTAGAGCGACCGCAGCCGAAGGCTCGGCATCGGCTGCGCGGTCAGGTTCGACATCACGGTCAAGTCGATCTGGATGGTGCCCGCGGTCGGGTCCGGTCTGTGGTCGGCGAACCACTCCTCGATGCCTTGGGCCTGGAGCGCGACCAGCTCGTCCACCGAGATCCCGGTGCCGCTGTCATCGAGCTTCACCCGGGTCGGCGGCTGGAGATAGACCGGCAGTCGCACCTTGGACAGCGAGCGGTGCATCGCGTAGGAGTAATATACTGTGACTGTCAACGTGACGCTGTCGGTGCCGGCATTCGCGAACAGCGCCTCGTAGAGCACCGCGAGCTGGCATGACAGCGAGCGCCGGACGGGCTGCTTGGGATCGACCGCGTAGATCGTCGCGAGATCGACCGGTGTCTCGCTATCGAGGGTGGGGTGCAGCGGCGCCGGCAGCTCGACCAGCGGGGTCTGGTAGATGAACGGTGGTGCCGACGGCCGGCCATCGACCAGCTCCTCGTTGCGCGCGAGGTAGATGCCAACTCCCGCGTCCTGGCGCTCGAGGATATCCATGTCCGGCAGCACGACGCCGCGCGCCGCGATCGCCAGGCCCTTCTCGAGCGTCAGGTAGTCGCCGGTGATGCGATCCTTGTAGACGAAGCTGCGCTCGCCGGGCGCTGCCGACTCGGGCTCGCACTCGTAGAGCTCGGGCTCGACCTCGACGAACGGCGCGCCGACACCGGGCGGCTGGATCTTGTCGAGCTTCAAGGTCACGCGGAGGGCCAGCACGTCGCCGCTGGGACCGGTCTTGACCACGCCGTCCTGGGTGAGCACGAACGTGTACGGTGGGACCGCGCTGGCGCCGGCGGCGAACCGCGCGCGGACCACCGGCGGCGGCGAGTCGGCGATCCACTGGATCATGTGCGCGGCCGAGATCAGCGCAGCATTGGCATTCGCGAGCTGCGTCGGGTCGGTCGTGGTGACGTCGATCGGGCTCAGGTAGGTATCGAGGTCGGCGAGCACCGAAGGGTAGACCTCGACGAACTGCGCGAGGTTGTCGAACAGATCGCGAGGGGCCGCTGCCGCCCGCAGCGCGCCGCCGCTGGTGGAGATATTGAACGAGATCGTGCCATGGACCGCGTCTTGCTCGTGGTGAGCTTGCATCGAGTAGCGGAACCGATAGCTCCACCGCGTGACGTCGGACAGCGGGTTGTACGTGCCGGGCTTGGCGCATGTGCCGGCGGCGAATGCCCGGCGCTCGGCGGCGGGCGGCCTCGGCTGGTAGCACGGGCACGCCAGCCCGCTCGCGACCTCCTGGACCAGCAGCGCCGGGGTCTCGGGGAACTCGCGCAGCACGATCGGCGTGTCGAACTTGCCGAGCGGCTGGGTGAGCGGCCAGTCCGAGGTTTGCGTGGTGTCGGCGAAGCTCAGCCACGACGACGGCTGGTAGCCGGCGATGCCCGCGATCTCGCCGATCTCGTGCTCGATCGCCTGGCCGCGGTAGCTCAGGTCGAGCGTGACTGCCTTGGCGTCGAGCCCGGCGCTCGACAGCAGGAAGCTCAGATCGTGGGTCTGGGTCGGCGGTCCGCCCGCGAGATCGAGGGTCAGCTTCGGGGAGGTCAGCGAGATGCTGCCGGCCTTGGGATCGGTGAGGCCGTCGAGGCCATGCGAGAGGATGTCGCCGTACAGCCGAGGCGGCGCCAGGTCGCCCGGCAGCGGGCGGATCGCCGAGGTCACCGTGGCCTGGAACTGCAGTCCAGCGCGCACGGTGTAGAACGAGCTGAGCGCGGCGAGCATGCGCTGGTAGAACACGTCCCGGATCGCCTGGAGCTGGTCGCTGGTCGGATCCTCGTCGGCGAACACCGCGATCATCGCGACCTGGAGCGCCTTGGCGAGCGCCTGCTTGGCATCGAGCACGAGCTGCAGCGCATCGACGCCGGTCTTGCTGCGCAGGATCTGGGCCGGCGCGACGTACCTGGGCGTCAACAGCGCGTCGATCTGGCCCAGGGTCGAGCTCATCCACTGGTCGAGGTCGATCGACGTGAACGACCGGTTCTCGGACGGATCGTCGGGCTCGATCACCTTGCCCGTGGTGTACGGGATGATCGGCGTCTTCGGCTTGGACGTGAGCTGGTTGGACAGCGGACGCGGCGCGTACTGGATCGGCGCGCCGGGGTTGTTCACCCGGTAGGAGATCGCCTGGTTGGCAGTGGTGCCGAGCTGGACCGCCCAGACGTCGCGCGCGTCGCCGGACGTGAACACGTTGCGGGTCGAGCCGGCCGCCACTCGATAGCTGCGGTCCGGCACGACCGACAGCGCGCGGGTGAAGTCGGCGGAGAACGCGGTGAGATCGCGCTGCACCGTGTCGCCGCCGGTGAGCGGTCCGGTCCACGCCGATAGCTCGGTGGCGGCGCGGCGGACCCCGGCGACCGCGTCGAGTTCGCCGTTCACCAGGCCGGCGCGGCGCGCGATCGAGAACGTCGCGGTGACCAGGAAGATCTGCGCGTCGTTGAGCCGGGTGACGTCGAGCGCTGCGGTGACGTCGAGCGTCGGCGTGAACCCGGCGGCGAGCGAGCGCACGGCCGCGCGGGCATCCGGCACCAGGCTCGACAGCCAGGCATAGATCCCGGCCACCCAGTCGCGGATCGCCTGGGCCTGTGCCGCGGTGAGCACCGAATCGGCACCGGGCGTGACCGTGGTCGACAGCGCGAGCGTGACGCCATTGGCGTCGTTGAGCTGCTGGAGGATCTGCGTGTAGATCGCGATCGCCTGCTCGATCTTCTCGCGCGGCGTGTCGGTGTACGCGCTCTGATCGAACGCGAGCGACAGCACGATCGCGGGCTGGTCCTTGTCGTCTGGCGCAATGCGGAATGCATTGGCGACGCCCGGCCACTGGCCCACGCCGAGCAGCCGATCGGTGTAGCCGACCCGCTGCGGCGGGTAGTTCAACGGCCCACCGCTCGACGGCACGTCGAGGTCGGTCAGGATCTTGTTGCCGAACAGGTCCAGCCACATCAGCTCGGTCTGGAGCAGCCCGCCGACCCCCCAGTACGGGTCGGCCGCGGACGACGGCAGGACGGCGAGCCTGGGCTTGGCCTTGGCGAGGCCGGCGTAGGGCAGCGTGCGCGTGTAGCGCCAGCTGTCGCCCTCGACGGACAGCCGGGGGGCACGGATCTTGTCATTGCTGCTCGGCGCGTCGGGATCACCGGGGCCGCCGGCGAGACCCCAGTTGCTCTCGACGAAGTCGGGCGTGTCGGCCATGCGATAGCCGAGCAGGTTGAAGAAGTGGAGCAGGTAGAGCCGGCCCCAGTCGGGGTTGGCCGGATCGTCGGGGACGTCCGGGGGCGCCGTGCGCGCGAGGTCCACACCGGCGACGCCGGGCGGGGTGACCGAGGTCAGCTCGGTGGGGCCGATCTCGACGGCGACCGTGGCCCTGGCGGGGAACATGCCGGGCACCGCGGCGTTCGCGGCGGCCAGCTCGGCGAGCGGTGCGTGGTAGTACGCGGCGATGTCGGCGAGCGAGGTGAACCGTGCACCGTTGGTGTACGCGCGGCCCACCGTGATCGCGACGTCGGGCAGCGCGAGGCCGGTATAGACCGGCAGCGGGTCCGGCCAGCTGCTGCGGTTCGGATTGGCCCGCTTGATCGCATCGACCGTGGTCAGGAAGTGATCCGCGATCTTCTGAAGGTCGCCACCCGGGCTCGCCGGCGCTGGCGACACCTCGTAGACGCCGCCGGCCGCGGTGACGGTCACGCCATCGGCCAGCGTCGCGGAAGCGTTGAGCGCGGCGACCCGATCGACGCCGGTGTAGTACGCGGCGGCGATGGCCGCGAGCGTCGCATTGCCAGCGAGCGGCGCGGTGGTCGCGGCGACCACCACGGCGCGCGCGATCAGCGCAGCGTCGCTCGTATCGAGCGGCTCGTTGGTCGCCGCGATGTTCATGTAACTGGCCAGCTGCTGGCCGACCGCTGCGTCGGCCGTGAACAGCGACAGCACCGCGAGCTCGGCCTCGCCGCGGTCGTTGAACGCGTGGTCCGGCAGGCCCCGGATCGTGTCGCTGCCGATCCCGGTCGAGTAGCCGAGATAGAACCCGCCCTGGCGCGTGATGCTCGCTTCCCACAGCAGGCGGAGGAACTGGAGCGGGGGGTTGATCAGGTTGGCGGGCTGGCCGGCGATCGCGGCGCGTGCGGTGAGCGTCACGCCGGGCTGCGTGTCGGTCGACAGGTTGACCTGCGCGATCCCGGCCAGGGTCGCGTCGGGCGCGTCCATCTGCCAGCCCTTCACGTCGCTGCCGGTGGTCGCCGGGCGGTACAGGATCTGGACCTGCTGGAACCGATCGTTCTGGCTGCCCAGCTGCTCGAGCATGCGCTCGAGCAACACGATGTCGCGATCGGGTGCGCCGATGATCTCGTACAGCCGCTCGCTGGTCGGGCTGCCCTCGACCGGCGCGATCTTGCGGACCGCGAAGCTGATCAGCGAGCCCAGGCCGTAGTTGCCGATCCGCTCGTCGACGGTCGCGCCGCTGGCCTGATCGGTGCGGGCGAGCACCGGCTCGAAGCACGGCAGCGCGCCCTCGTCGTGCGGCGTGTTGATCAGCGCGCCGGGCAGGTTCCACAGCCGCGGATCGGGGGTCGCCGGCGTGCGCGGCTGATGCGGCAGCACCACCGCGACCGGCGTCTGCCAGGGCAGCTCGGTGGACAGCGGGAACCGCGCTGGCTGCACCGCGGCGACCGGGCTGGCGCCGAGCGCCGCGATCTGGGTCGCGAGCGGACCGCCGTGTGCGGCCGCCGCGACGCTCGCATACCGCTGGTAGTCGTCCTGGTGGGTCAGCTCGAAGGTGACCTCCGCGCTCCCCGGGGTGCCGAGGCTCAGCCAGCCCTCCGCGTCGCCGCGGGTCAAGGTGTAATGGAAGATCGGCGCATCGCCGCCGGTGGCCGGATCCGAGATCGCTGGCAGCGGGAACGCCTGGCCGGTGAGACCGAACAGGCCCATCTCGGCGGGGTACGAGTAGTTGCCGGGGCCGCCGGTGACGAACAGACCGCGCGCCTTGGGGTTCAGCCCCCTGGTCGGCAGCCGCAGACCGTGCAGGTAGTAGCGCGACATCATCGCGCCGAGGTTCTGCAGCGCGAGCGTGCGGCGCGCCTCGTCGATCAGCGCCCCGACCTGGTACTGCAACAGCTGGGGCACGTTGAGGTTGGGATCCGCGGCGCGGTCGAACAGGTGGGTCACGCCGGCACTCGCCTCGGCGACCGCGTCGATCGCGACGCCGAACCGCCCGCCCACCGCGCGCAGCGTATCGCCGGCCGCGATCCGGTAGCCGAAGCTTGGTGCGGCGAGCACCGCCAGCGCCTGGATCAGGGTGGTCGAGGTCAGCACGTCGGTGTGATCGAGCAGATCCGTCAGCGTGGTCTCGAGCGCCCGGGCGATCGAGGTCAGCGAGTCGCCGGTCTGGGTGACGTGGCTCCGGCTGTCGAGCACGATCGTCTGGTTGGCCGCGATCACGCGGGCGTCGTCGGCGTTGAGCTCGGCGAGCGCCCTGGCGGTGAACCCACCGCCGAAGATCGGCTGTGCGGCGATCGCGGTGAAGCTCTGGCCGCCGGCCGCTTGCCAGTGCATGCCCGGGATGGTGAGCGGGCCCGACGCCGCGGTCGACAGCAGGTGATCCTGATTGGCCACGGCGAGCTGGCCCGGCGTCACGGCGTCGGCGCCGGTGAGCTGGCCGGTCTCGTTGACATGATCGGCGATGCCCTGCAGGCCGAGCGCGTCGTCGATCACCAGCTTGAAGTTGGCGAGTCCGTCGCGCAGCGCCTGGACGGCCTGGCTGGCGAGCGAGGTGAAGTAATCGCCGAATACATAGCTGGCAATCGACGGTCCATCGCCCTGCGCCGCACGCGCGGTGGCGCGCGGCGATCCTTCGGCACCGATCTGGACCTGGAGCTGCTTGAAATAGGTATTGAGCGCGTCCAGGTAGCCCGGGTCGGTCGTGTTGTAGCCGCCGAACGCGTAGTCGAAGCCTTGCCACGTGCCGTAGTCGGCGACCTGCAGCCGCGTTCCCGGCGGCGCCGGGAAGAACACGCCGTCGGCGGCGCCGGCCGAGCTCGGCTGCGCGAAGCAGATCGCGGCCTGCCGGGTCAGGAAGCCATCCACCGCGGTGTCCGGGATCGGCGTCGGCGTGGTCACGCCCGACAGGTACTGGAGCAAGCCGTCGAGCAGCTGATCGGTGACCACCAGCGCGTCGACCTGATCGGGAGTCAGCGGCGAGCTCTGGGTGGCGGCGATCGCCCACTGCACGACGCGAACGGACAGATCCTCGAACGTGGCGGGCGTGCCGGCTGCCGCCGAGCGCCGTGCCCGCGATCGCGCGAGCGCGGCGTGGGCGATCCGGCTGTGATCGGTCGTGCCGGCTTGCAAGGCCACCTCGGAGCTCCCGGCGTAGAGCGGCGCCGGCGTCGCGAGGAAGAAGCTCGCGACATAGCAGATGTCCTGGGCGGCCGCGGTGGTCGCGCGATCGCCCGCGGCGGTCAGGATCGGCGCGGTCCAGCCCTGGAGCTCGAGCGTGGTGCCCGGCAGCAGGTTGTCCCAGTTGAACCCGGCGGTGGCCCGCGCGGCACGCAGCCTGCGATCGTCGCTCGCGATCCGGGCGCGGCGCAGCCGGCGCTCGTGCAGCTCGTCAACGGCATGGCCCTGGCGCCGGGTCGACAGTCCACGGCCGGCGGGCAGGCTGTAGCCCCACGGCGGCGGGCCCTTCATCGGGTTGGCCAGCACGAACGTCGCATCGATCCGCGCCGAGAACGAGAAGCTGATCGTGATCTTGAACAGCCCGAGGTTGATCTTGACGCTGACGCTGACCTTGACCGACGCGCTGGCCTGGATCGGGATGTCCTCGTACGCCGCGAACGTGATGCGCGCGAAGATCTTGATCTCGACGTCGACGTCGGCCTTGATGATCGCGAAGTCGATGCTGCCGTACAACCGGCCCTGGATCCCCATCGTGCCGGTGATCGAGAAGTAGTACCCGTCCTGCAGCTGATCCTTGGCGACGTCGGTGGTCGGCTGGTCGTAGGGCAGCCAGCGCGCGATCACGCCTTCGATGATGCCGAACACCGTGATGCTGAAGCCGGCGCGGAGGATGCCGGCCTCGATCGACTTGCCGAGGCCGATCTGCGCGCCGAATCCGAACACGAGCACCGGGTTGAACCAGCCGGTGGTCCGGACCGGCACCTTGTCGCTCGTCGCGCTGCTCAGCTTGCCGAAATAGAATCCCGCCGAGCCGAGCACCGGGATCCCGGGCGGGACGATCAGCTCGATCGTGAACGACCGCGAGAAGTCCTGGTTCCACGGGAACCCGATGTCGACCTGGAAATCGCCGTTGGTATACACGTCGATGCCGAAGTCGGGCAGCGTGATCGTCGCGACGCCGATCTGAAACTTCCGCATCAGATCGGGCAGGGCGATCTTGGCCGAGTAGCAGCCGACCGTGTCGGACACCTGGCGGTACAGGATCTGGAAGTCGAGCCCGGCGAAGATCTTGGCCATCGGCCCGTCGAGCGCGATCCGCAGCGCGTACAGCGTGGGATCGTTGAACACCGTCGACAGCTGCAGGAAGTACACCGCCGGCTTGGGCGGCGGATCGGCCAGCACCAGGGCGCCACGCCCGGCCGGCGGCGGCTCCTCCTCGGCCTTGAGCACGCCGAAGTCGAACGCCACGAACCACGAATTGTTGGGCGCGAACACCGGCTGGCCGTCGCCGCCGACCGGGATCTCGGGCGGGTTCGGCACCTCGAGCTTGCGCAGCATCGCGATGACGTCCTGGACCCGGCGCTGCTCGGTGAGCCCGGGGACCGTGACGTGCTGGCCGAGCGCGGCCAGCCGGAGGTCGAGGTACTTGTTGCCGCCGCCCGGAGGCGCCGGCGTGGTCTCGGGCTTCGTCGGGTCCCAGCTCAGCTTGTCGCCCGACTCCCACACGAACGAGCCGTCGATCGTGATCTCGACCTTCTGATCGGTGCTGTCGGGATCGTACTTGAGGCCGATCCCCTTGATCTTGAACAGCCCGAAGTCCATCGGGCCGATCGCGATATCGAACGAGACCTGCTTCTTCGTGAAGTTGTAGATCAGCTTCACGCCGTTCAGCGTGATGCTGTTGAGCACGTTCCACGGCGCGGCCAGACCGAACTCGGCGCCGGTCGCCCACGACACGAAGGTCTCGACCAGCTCGCCGACCGACTTGTTATCGATCGAGAACGTGGCGATCGTGTCACCGTCCTTGTTGGTCCCGATCGTCGCGATCAGGCTCAGCCAGCGCACCTCGAGCTGCTTGACCTCGGGATCGAAGTTGTAGCTGACCCCGAGCTTGATGTTCCACAGCGTGATGTCGGCGCCGAGCTCGCCGTACGAGCCGGCCGGCGCGGTGTTGCGATGTCCGAGCTTGAGCTTGCCGGTCACCGTGACGTCGGGGAGCACCGGGATCGGCGTCCACGCCGAGGCGGTCGCGGCGGCGAACTCGAACGACGTCGCCTGCTTGTCGCCCCAGTCGAGCTGGAGCCGCAGACCGGAGACGTCGGGGAACTGGACGATGCTGACCCACGCCGGGCCGAGGTACTGCTCGAGCAGCTCGTTGATGCTGAACGTGGTGCCTTGCTGCTGCTCGATTGCGAACCGCCACGTGCCGGCGGCGAGGTAGTAGGCGCCGATGCCCACCACCAGCGGGTTCTGCATGTCGGGCAAGAGCGTGGTGGTCGCGGTGATCGATCCGGTGTTCTCGCCCTTGCTGCGCGCGATCGCGAACCCGACGTCCTCGAGCGTGAACAGCGGCTTGCCGAAGAACACGAACTGCCACGGCGGCGTGAACACCAGCTTCATCGACGTCGCGAGGTTGTCGGTGGCCTGGGTGTAGTTGAAGTCGAACGCGTCGATGGTCGGCAGATCGAGCAGCGCGAGCGACACGCCGGGCAGGAACAGCGACAGCAGGTCGGCGAGCTTGATCTTGCCCGAAGCGAGCTTGCCGTTGAAGATGAAGTCCGGATACCGGACCTCGACCGCGACCACGCCAGCCTCCGGGCCGGTGCCGATCGTGAAGCTCGCGCTGGCGCTGGCGTTGACCTTCAGCTCGGTCTTGGGGGTGAGGATCGCGACCTGCGCCGTGATCTCGCTCAGGCTGATCTGGCCGACCAGCGGCAGGGGCTTGTCGGTGTTGCTGGCGATGAGGAAGCCGATCGCCGGGACGCTCCGGGTGGCGTCCTCGTAATACAGGTCGAGCTGCGACAGGCCGAGGTCCACGAGCGTGTTGAGCGGCGGGGGCAGGACCTGCACCAGGTTCACGCTCGCCGCCATCTGGAATGCGCGATCGATGCTCGGATACGGCCGCTCGAACGAGACCGTGGTCAGCCACTGGCCGTCGGCGACGGGGATCAGCACCTGGAGCTGCGCACCGAGCGGATCGTACGTGCCGCCGATCGCCGCGGTCACCGGGATCTGGCCGTCGGAGACCAGGACTCGCAGGTACGGCCTCGACATCTGGATCCACGGCACGCCGGCGATCGACCAGGTGCCGGCCGAGCCCAGCTCGAGGCCGGCGCGGAGCTGGTTGTCCGGTGCGTCGAACACCACGGTGATCGCGTTGGTGACCTCGAGATCCTGAAGCACGCCGGTGGTCCCGGTCAGCCGGATCTGCTTGATGTCGGTCGGATCGCCGTCGTGCTCGAACGTCGCCACGGTCATCCACAGCGTGGCGCTGTAGGCGCGCAGGATGTCGAGGATCACCTGCGCGATGTTTCCGCCGGCGAGCACGCCGGGGATCAGATCGAGCTTCTGGCCGATCACCACGGCCTGCTCGAGCTCCGCGTACAGCGCGTTGAGCGGATTGGGATCGGGCTCGGGATCGCCGTCATTGCGTGCCAGCGCCAGCGCCGGCGGATGGTCGACCTGGTACAGGTTCATCAGGTACGCGAACGCGACGTTGACCTTGTCGGCGGCCGAGACGGCGTAGTAGTTCTTGACCTCCTGGAAGTAGCGTCGGATCGGATCGGTGGGCTGGGTCTCGTTGGTCAAGGTCTGGAGAAACGCGCCGAGCCCGGACACCGGATTGGTCGACAGCAGGCCAGTCGGCCAGCTCATGAGGTCGAAGTTGAGCCGGTTGGCGGCGGCGGCGATGGCGTTGATCGGCGGTGACGCGCTGAACCGGCCGCGGTTCACGTTGGGGTACAGGGAGGGCGAGTCGCCGGCGCCGTTGCGCGGCAGCGCGAGGAACGGGTTCCCCATGTTGATCGCCGCCATGGTCGTGTTCGCGCCCTCGAACAGCGACACCATGTTGGTCCGGTACAGCGCGTAATAGAACAGCGGCTGCGCGACCGGTCCGAGCTGGATGAACAGCACGCGGTTGCGTTGACCGACGATCGCGTTCACGGCATTCTGCACGGCGACCAGCGACGTCGGGTAGTTGAGCGTGGAGAACCGCGTGCGCGAGTCCAGGCTCTTCATGTACCGGCTGCGGGCCTCGAACACCTGCCGGATCTGCTGCGCGTTGGCGACGTTCTGGGGCGTCGTGCTGGTCAGCCGGATGACCTCGAACGGGGTCATGCCGCCCTCGAGCAGGTTCTTGATCGCCGTGATCGGCGCCTCGTCGCCCGGCGCGCCGAACCGGTTCAGGTTGAGCACCACCACGGGCTGCGCGCGCTGGTAGTTGCCCTTGTCCTGCCACGCGAGCGCGCCACCGCACAGGATCGCCGCGGCGGCCTCCGGACTGCCGTTGATCACGTTCGCGGCGGCCGGCATGATCGCGTAGGACACGACCAGCCGGACATTCTGCAGCACATCATCGCCGGTCAGGTACTGCAGGATCTGCGCCCGCGGGTCCCCGGCGTAGTCACCCCAGTTCGGCGCGTTGTAGGTCGCCGGCGGAAGATACGACACCCGGCGGGCAAAGCTCGGATCGTTGAGTTCCGGGACCGTGCGCAGGTCCACGGCCGGCCGGGCATCGAGGAACCAGATCTTCTCGGCGTAGTTGTAGTTGTAGGGCTGGAGCTGAACGAAGTAGTCGACGTTGAGCGGCGTGGCGTAGTTCGTCGTGCTGGTGTCGACCGCGCCGGTGAAGCCAAACGTTCGCCGTTGCGCGGGCGGATGGGCAGCGTCGTACGGGATCAGGTTGACGGTGGCGTTGTTGACCTGGCCGTGCGGCGAGTTGTGCAGCTCGGGGAGCAGGTCGTAGAGCTTGTCCAGGGTCACCTGGCCGCCCTCGTAGAACACGTCGATGATCCCGGCGTAGCCGTACGTGAGGTTGTCGGCGGTGACCGGGTTGGTCAGCCGGCGCAGCAGGTTCACGGTCGCGGACTGATTGCCGACGCTGCCGCCGGTGCCGACGTACATCCGGATGCCGGGCTCGCCGTCGAGCAGTGCGCGGAACGCGAGGACCTGCGCGGTGTTGATCACGACGGTCGTGCCTTGCACGGTGGCGTCGGTTGCGCCGAAGATACTATCGAGCCAGCCCATGAACGGATCCTTCCGAGGTTCGAACGGCGTTGTCTGATCGTGAGTCGGGCGCGCGGTCAGGACTTGGGGGCGTCCTGGTTGTAGATCGCGTACCAGCCGAGCCCCGTCGGGTCGGTGGCGGTCGGATTGCCGAACAGGAAGAACGAGGTCGACCCGTTGGGCGGCAACTTGAGCACCCCGAGGAACTTGAGCGCGATCTCGTTCATGAGCAGCAAGAAGCTGCGCTGATCTGCGTTGTAGAGCAGCCGGATCACACCGACCGAGAGCTTGAGTATGCTCTGCAGGCTGAACAGCTCGCCGGCGGGGCCGGTGCCCGGCAGCTGGATCCCGACCGATGCGGCGAGTCCGCCGTCGCTGTCCGGGGCGCCGCTGTCATCGGCCCACGCGATCAGCAAGGTCGAGCTCAGGTTGATCTTGCCGGCGAGCGCCCCCGGGGTCCCCATGTTCACGCGGAACGTCAGGCCGTGCCAGCGCCGCTCCGCGACGCCTTGCAGTCCGTACGGCGTCGCGACGGTGAGATACCCCAGGCTGCCCGGCGCCGACGTGTCATCTCCCGAGATCAGCCCGCGCAGCTCGAGCTGCAGGTTGCGAAACAGGCTATCGGTGCGCGCCTGGCTGTCGGCCACGTTGAAGAACAGCTCTTGCTCTTCCATCGTGGGCACGGTGTGCTCCGGATGATCGACGGGATACGCGATCCGCAGGCCGAGCGCGCTGAATGCCAGGCCCTGCGGGGTCCCGCCCTGGCCCGACGCCGGTCCGAACGAGAAGATGTCGAACGCCGGCTGATCGGCCGCGGTGACGATCGCGAAGCTCATGCGGCCGGACATCGCGACCCACGACACCACCTGCCCCGAGGTGGTGCCGTCGTCGCGGGTCGACATGCTCGCGGTCTCGATCCCCACCGACAGCAGGAGGTTATTCGACAGGAGGAACATGCTCGGTGCCGCGGCCGACAGCGCATACACCGGCGCCGCGCCGTTCATCTGATAGGCGCCCTGCAGCAGCACGGCGTTGAACTCGTTGCCACCGTCGCCCATCTTGCTGACCCGGCTGCCGAACAGCTCGTTCACCACGATCTGGGCCACGCTCTCGAACTTCTGGACCTTGGTATTCTGGAACAGCGCCTTGAGCGTGAGCACGGTCAGCTCGTACTTCGCCGTCATGTCGGCCGGCGTGATCGCGTGCGGCGGCAGCGAGTCGTCGTAGTTGGGGTCGACGTAGTTGACCAGGCCGAACAGCGACGTCGAGTCCTTCTGATCCACGGTGGCGCCGTCGATCTGGCTGATCTCCACGCCCAGGTGGTGGGCGACGAAGCTCGACATGTCGGTGACGCCGGCCAGCACGCCGAGCAGCTCCTTGGGGATCGCCGCGAGGTCGACGCGCAGGAACAGCACGCCCTGCCAGGCCTCGTTCTCGAGGATCTGGCAGAAGTTGGAGAAGTAGGGGTTGTCCCGCTTGGCCAGGGCGTCCTGGAAGTAGGTCAGAAGCCAGCTCGACAGCGGAATCAGCTGGGAGATGTCCGGCGGACTCTGCGAGCCATCGTGCTGGACCACCGACGGCGCGGCGAACCGATCCTTCTGGGTCCACTTCTCGGGGCTGGTCACCAGGTCGATCAGCTTCCCCCTGATCCCCTTGACGATCATGATGTTGCGGTAGTCGCCGTACAAGCTGCCGCGCCCGGCCGCGGCGGCGAACACCCATTGATCGATGTTGATCTGCTGATAGAACTTCGGGTCTGTCAGCGGAGGCGAGCTCGGCATGACGCCGCTGGCCGGCGCGCCGAGGTACTTGTCATTGGCGACCACCAGGAACAGGTTGTCGGTCTGGAACGCCGCCTGGAGCTCGCTCGCCGGCGCCGTGAACCCGAGCTGCCGCGTCACCACCCCGCCGTCCATGATCTGGGCGAGCAGCAACCGGCTCCACGGGCCGCCATCCACGCGCGCGATGAACCCGGTCGGCGTCGTGGTGTTGAACGGCGCATCGCTCGCCGCGCGGACCAGCCCCAGGCTGCGCGCAGCCGACGGCGAGGCCTTGGCGCGTGCGTTGGTGATCTGGGTCCGTCGGGTCGGACTGACGATCTGGCGATCGAGCAGCTCGATCTGCGCCGAGGACAGATCCTGCGCTCCCGTGCCGGGGGTGAACGCGGCCATCGGGAACATTGGAAACGCCAGGCCGGTGTCGGGGAGCGCGACGCCGGGATCCCGGGGGACCAGCAGGCCATCGCCGGCCGCGCTCGCTGCCGCACCGCGGCTGGTTGCCGCGTCGGGCTTGCCGAACGGATCGGCGCCCCTGGGCGCGGCGCTGTAGTGCGCCAGCTGGCCGGGCGCTGCGGCGATCACGTTGGCCCACGAGGTCTGAAACGTCGATGTCATCAGCGACGCCGTCGGATCGATCGGCGGGCCGACCGGCGACGTCGACTCGATCGGGAACTCCGGTGCGTAGGCCGCCTGGCCGCCGAGGAACCGGATCTGCGAGCCCGGCTGCTGGTCCGTGTTCGGAAGGAACGCGATGGTCTCGGAGCCCGACAGCCCACACAGCAGCTGCGCCGGATCCGCTCCCTCCGAGGCATCGAGGGCGAGCAGGAAGTCGCCCACCGGCGAGAAGCTGAACCCGTTGTACAGCGGTGTCCTGAGATAGCCCGGGTTCGGCACCAGGCCGGCCGGAGCCGCGCCGGTCACGTCGCTGCCGAGCGGCAGCAGCGAGATGGTCTTGCCGAAGGCGGTGCGGTAGTACGACACCAGCCGGGTCCGCGATTCGGAGGACACGCCGATGTTCTTGCCGGTGAAATAGAACACGGTCTGCGACGCGTCGAGCAGGTTGTTGGGGTTGACCACATTGACCTGGATCACGAATCCGAGATAGTCGGTGGGCACCGGATCGTCGCCACTGGCGAGCGGCAGCCACGCGGTCACGTACGGCAGCGCCTTCGCCGGCTGGGTCACGGTGTTGGGCACCAGGGCCTGGAATCCCCACGCCAGGTTGGTCGACAGCGAGCGGCGCTCGATCGCGATCGCGAACCGGAAGCTGCCCAGCGTCCCGCCGGTGAACGCCAGGCGCGCGATGTTGTCATCCTGGCGCAGCCTGGGTGCCATCGGTCCGCTGATCTCGACCGCCGGCAGCGACGAGCCGGAGAACACCAGCGCGGTACCGCCGTCGCCGACGGTCACGGTGGTCCCCGGGTTGACCGAGGCGTTCACGCTCGGCACCTCCGGCGAGCCGGTGAGGATCACGTCGAAGCCGGTGTTGGTCCGGACCTGCCCGCCGATCGTGTTCAGGCCCTGGACGCGCGCGGTGCTCGCGGCGATCGCTCGGGTCAGTCCGCTCGGCAGCCAGACCACGGCGCGCTGGCTGACCGTTGGCTGGATGATCCCGTCGAGTTTCTCGATCCAGTCGTCGGTGAGATCGGGAGTAGCGAGCACCGGTGGGATCGCCGCGTAGACGAAGCTACCGTTGAGCCCGGTGTCGGCGAGCGCCTGGTCGAGCGCGATCGGCCCGGTCGGCGGTATGGCCGTGGGGGCGATGAGGAAGCCCCACCAGCCGGCCTGGCGAAGGTTGCTCGTCGAGACATAGAGCCGGGAGGCGAACGCTCGCTCGAACATGACCGTGGCATTGCCCTGCGCGTCGCTCGCTGACCTTGCTGCCATTGTTCGGGCCTCCGGTGCGGTGTGTGGCTCACACCGCGCTCAACGTGAACGTGGTCTGCGCGGCCAGTGAGGTCCGGCCGCTGATCGGATCGACCACGAAGTATCCGACTGAATACGTACTACCGATCGTGAGTTTCAGACCGGTGATGACGGCATAGCTGGACGCCGCATCGCTCTGGATGTCGGTCCGGCCGATCGGCTCTCCGTCGTAGGGTACGCTGGACCCTTGCCAGATCGCGACCCAGTTCTTGTAGGTGGCCGGGCGATACGCGGGTAGCACGGCATACTGGACTTGTACCAGGTTGCTCTGGGGATACACGATCGTGATCCACACCGACGCGTACTGCCACTGGCAGGGATCGCTGCTCGCAAACTGCGGGAGATAGACCGTCGAGCACACCCCGGTGGGCTTGGGGCCGACGCCGTAACCGACGATATAACCCTTCTGCTCGTAGTCGAAGGGCACCACCAGCGAGGACGCCGAGCTGTCCGAGGGTACCGCGATGCTGGTCACCGGCGGTTTTTCCCACGGCACCTGGTTGCTTGTGGTCTCCCACACGTAGACCTGGTTCTGAAACGTGGCTGGCCTGTTGGCAGTCGGTGTGTCGTAGGAAGCGATGATGCCGCCCGACCATGGCTGGCCCACGACGTTGATGCTGATCGTGCTGCTCTGGAGCGCGATCAGGATCGGCGAGCGCCCGTCCTGCCTCAGGCCTGCCACGGGGCTAGACGTTCACTTGTCCGACGGTGAATGTCGAGCTCGCGGCGAGCGAGGTCCGGCCGTTGGTCGAGCTCTCGTCGACCATGAAGTAGCCGACCGTGTACGTCGTGCCGATCAGCAGCCTGACCCCTTCGATGACCACGAAGCCATCCGCGGCGTCGGTCAGGATCATCTGCTTCTTCACGATCGGCGCGTAGTACCCGGCCTGCGCGCCGAGGAACACGCCGACCCAGTTCTTGTTGCTGGCCGGCGTGTACAGCGTCAGCGTGTGATACTGGGACTGGATGAGGTTGGTCGCGACGGCGACGACCTTCTCCGTGACCCGGTCGTACTGCCACGCGGCCGGGTTCTGGGTCTGACCCTGCGGGATGAAGATCGTGGCGCACACCGCCTTGGGCGTCGGAGCCACGGCGTAGCCGATGATGTAGCCCTTGTCCTCGAAGTCGAACTGGACTTGCTGCGTGCCGGTCGAGCTGTCCGAGGCCAGCGCCGTGTCGCCATCGGGGGTCTTGTTCCACGGGACGGCGTTGCTGGTCGTCTGCCAGACGTAGATATGGTTGGCAAATGTCTTCGGCTGGTTCGAGGTGTCGGTGACGTAGTTGACCAGCACGCCCTGAGCGGTCGGGATGCCGACGATGCTGATGTTGACCGCGGTGCTCTCACTGCGGAGCATGATCGGTTGGGCGTGCTCGTTCGTGTGCTTGTGCTCGTGGTCGTGCTCGTGCTTGCTCATGTGAACCTCCCCTGTGCTGATTTCGCCGCATAGATCAGCACATATCACCGCCGAAATGAATTACGGAAGATAACAACGCGAGCCGAGTGATTTCTGGCCCAGCAGAAAAACATCGGGAGTGCATTGCGGGGCACTGAGCAAGCTCGGTAAGTCCCGGATCACTCGACGAGCGACAAATTGCTATCGATGCTGTCATCGGCACCTCGTTTGCGAGCTCCGGATCTCGGTCGCGCACGCCGACGCAAAATGCCCCACACGGCTGCAACAAATCCCAGCAGATCCCGGCCGCTCAGCGATCGAGCGGCGTGGATGCGATGATCTCGTAGGTCGCGGCCGAAACATCGTGGCCGCGCGGTGGGGGTACAGGCTCAACAGCCAGAAATGACTGCGGGCACGGTCGGACCGGTACCCCCCTGGCGAGGGCAGCCTGCGCTACACTCGGACCACGCGCTTCGCGACCTACAACCTGTGGAACTCTCCCGCCAACTGGGAGCAGCGCCTCGCCGCGATCGTCGACGAGCTGAACGCGCTCGCGGCCGACGTGATCGCGATGCAGGAGGCGCCGACCGAGGCGTCGCCGGGCCAGCCGCTCGCGGCATACCTCGAGGCTGAGACCGAGTATCGTCACGTGCTCTACTTGGCCTATGACGCTGCACCCGACGAGGGCGACCGGCCCGAGGGGCTCGCGGTGCTGAGCAACCTGCCGTGCCGCGATATCCGGACCAGCTGGGCGGGCGGCGCCGCGACCCACAACAGCTTCGCCGTGAATGTCCACGTCGAGGTCCCGGGGACGATCGTGGGGATCACCAACGTCCACCTCGACTGGGAGCACCAGGCCCGGCGCGTCGAGGCGATCGCCGATGTCGTCGACCGCCTGATCGAGCGCCATCCGGCGGACGTCGAGATCCTGTGCGGTGACTTCAACGACCACGACGATGGCCCGGTCGCGGCCTACCTCGAGGGCCACGACGGGTTCCACGGGGTGGCGGGACGGCCCGAGCGGCGGTGGCTGGATGCGGTGGCGAGCTCGATGGACGCCTCCGCGGCCCCCGTGACGCTCGATTTCGCTGGCAACCCGCGGTGGCGGGGGACCGAGGTGACCGAGCGATCCGGCCGGTTCGATCGAATCTACCTGCGCGGCCGCGGCCGGCCGGCGCCCCGGATCATCGGGACCGGCGTGTTCGGGCAGCGGCCGGCGAACCGGTTCGGCATCGTCCCGAGCGATCACTACGGCGTGTTCGTCGATCTGGAGCTGTGATGGCGGGGCCTGCGAACCGGTGCGCGCGCCTCGGGGCGGCCCCGCTGGATCGGGCGCGCGTGCTTGCGGAGGCCGCGGGGCGGCTCGGCACCCGGATCCAGCACCTCGAGCTCCCCGACGGCCGCAGGGCCTACCTCAAGATCGCACCGCGCGGCGGACCCGAGGACCTCGGGCTCGAGCGCGATCGGCTGGGCTGGCTGGCGCACCGGCTGCCCGTCCCCGAGGTGCTCGGGTTCGACGCCGGCGAGGACGTCGAGCGGCTGCTGGTGTCCGAGCTGCCGGGCACCGCTGCGCACCTCACGGAGGCGGTGCCGCGCGCCACGGTGCTGGGCGTCGTGGCGGACGCGCTGCGCCGGATCCAGGCGGTCGATGTCGCCAGCTGCCCGTTTCGTGCGACCACCTGCGACGAGATCGCCGAGGCGAGGGCGATGGTCGCGCGCGGTGCGATCGACGAGCCTGGGTTCCTGGCCGTGACCGGGCTGTCGCCGGCGGCGGCGCTGGCCCGGATCACCGCGCTGGTTGCCGCGCGGCCGCCGCGCGACGCCGTGTGGAGCCACGGCGACTTCTGTCTGCCCAACGTGCTCATCGACGGCCACCGGCTCGGCGGGATCCTCGACTGGGGGCTGGCCCGCGTGGCCGATCCGGCGCGCGATCTCGCGATGCTCGAGGGCTCGCTGCGCCACAACCTCGGGGAGGCCTCGGTGTCCGAGTTCTACGCGATCTGGGGGGCGCGCCCGCCCCGGGAGCAGGTGGAGATGTTCGATCTCCTGGACGAGCTGTTCACCCGGGTCCGGCCCACGGCGGTGGGCGAGGCCTCGCCATGAAGGCGCCGCGGACGGGGCAGGCGCTCGGGGTCTGCTGCAAGAAAGGCAACGACTGGCTCGACTACCTGGCCCGGCTCGACGGCCATGGGTTCGAGCACGTCGAGCTCACCATCGGCGACGCGTCGCCGAGCTCACCAGCGTACGATCCGGGATACCGCCAGCGGGTCCGCCGCGCCATCGGCGAGCTCGGTCTCGGCGTCAGCCTGCATTGCGCCGGCGGGACCAATCTCGCCGAGAAGGTCGAGCGGATCCGCCGGGTGTCGCTTGATATCGCATGCGAGGCGGTCGAGATCGCCGACGACCTGGGGGCGCGCTGGGTGACGCTGCACCTCGGCACCGCGGGGATCTCGAACGGCCAGGCCGACCGCAAGCGGGCCCGGCTCGCGCTGGTGGTCGACTCGGTCGCGCAGATCCTGGCGCGGACCGCGGGCAGCCGCGTGATCCTCGGGCTCGAGAACCTGCCGCGGCTGCCGGACGTCCAGGCGCTGAGCCGGCTCGGCGACTGTGCCGAGGAGTTCGCGATCGTGCTCGCCCAGCTGGAGTCTCCGCGCGTCGGGGTCGTGTTCGACATCGGCCATGCGCGGATCCACCGGCCGGCAGACCGTCACGTGCGCGACTTCCTGGCTGCGGTCGCGCCGCGCGTCGTCGGGTTTCATCTGCACTGGAACGACAGCTGCGAGGACCTCCATGCGCCGCTGGCGCTTGGCGAGCGCGACGAGCTGGACGGCTACCTCGACGCGGTCGGCGCCGACCTCGCGCACCCGGCGCCGGTCCTGCTCGAGTGCCACGCGCTGTCCGACAACCTCGCCAGCGCTGCGGTGCTGCGCGCGCTGGGCTGAGAGGGCCGGCTCAGCCGGCGAGCTCGGCGGCGAGCTCGGTGCCGAACCACGCCGCGGGCGGGCGGCCGGACAGCCGCAGGCACGCCGCCGAGCCGGCGAGCTCGGCGAGCACGCGGTCGGAGGGGCCGGGGAGCGCGATGCCCGGATCGCCCGGGCCGTGATCGGCCAGCGCAAGCGCGGCCAGCCGGCGCTCGGCCTCGCCGCGATCGATCGCGGCGAGCGCGACCGGGTCGCCGGGCCGGTCCAGGAACACCAGTGCGCTGGGCCGCGCCGCGGCGATCGGACGGACGCCGAGCAGCCGGCACAGCTCGGACGGGTCGAGGGAGATCTTGCCTGTCACGACGCGCGCCGGATCGCGGCTGACCTCGCGGAGCCGCGCGCACACGGCGCGGTGCGCCGCCGACCCGGCGAACCGCTCGGCGTCCGCGAGGCTCAGGCGGACCGATCCGATCAGCCCGGCGCAGCGCAGGCCCCGGGCGGTCGCCCACACGCAGGTCTTGTCGCTCGCCAGGTGATCGGCGCCCGCGAGCAGGCAGGCGTGGCCGGCGAAGCTCTTGCCGCTGCCCTTGTCGCCGAGGATCAGCGCCGTGCGACCGGCGACCCGGACCGCGGCGGCGTGCAGCAGCACGGCGCGCGCGAGCTGCCGCGCGGCGATCCGCCGGAGGCCGCAGTAGACGTCCTGGACCCCGCCGAACGAGGCGACCGCGCCGTCGCTCGCGTACCAGCGGTCGGGCGGGACGTCGCACCGCCGCGATCCGGCCAGGTCGGTGATCCACGGACCGGCGATGCCGGCGCACGCCGCCGCGGGCGCGAGGTGGAACCGCCGATCGACGACGGCGCCCGGCGCGAGCGGCTCGCAGTGCGCGTCGAGGAAGCCCGCGAGCGGGCCGGGATCGAAGCCCGCGGCGACGTCGATCTCGAACGCGAGCTCGAGGTAGCGGCCGGCATACCAGGGGGCGCGGGTGACCGTCATGCGTAGTCGTAGAGCTCGGCGCCGGGTGCGCCGTCGCGGCGCCAGTGCAGGCGCAGGTAGAGGGTCTGCTCGGCGCCGAACGACTGGTAGAACTGCTCGACCCCCGGGAGCACCGAGCCCTCGAGATCGACCACGAGCCCGCGCGCGCGCTGCAGGTGATCGATCGCGTGGACGTAGAGCAGCGTCGCCGCGCCGTGCGCCGCGCCCTCCTCGGTGACATAGGCGTGCGTGGTGTAGCCGTGGTGGGTATCCCAGCACGCAAACAGTCCGGCGACCGGACGATCGCCGGCCACCGCCAGCCAGGCCTGGCCGCGGCCGCGCGCGATCGCGGTGCGCAGCACGGCCTCGCCGAGCCGGGCGTGCTGCGGATCGCGGTCCCATTGCACGGACATCGCGACGTCGAACCGCTCCAGGCCCGGGTCCGGGCGGACGGCCAGCGCGGCGCGCCGGGCGCGGACCAGGTCGTTGCGGCGCCCGCCCGACAGCGACTCGCCGGCGCCGCGGTGGACGTAGGTGTAGCGCAGCTCCGGTACGAACCCGGCCCGCAGGAACGGCACCACATCGCGGAGCGCCGGGCTCAGGCTGACGTCGACCCGCTCGTAGCTCCGGCCGAGCGCGGCGATCAGCGCCTGCATGATCTCGCGGTGGCGCAGCATCCTGCGCCGCGGCTCCAGCGCGTCCGGCGCGAACGCCGGCCCGCCGTAGGGGATCGCGAGGCTGCTCTGGGCGAGCGCCCGACCCTCGTCGGCGACGAACGCCGGCATGCCCGCGATCAGCGCGCCGCCCGATCGCACGGTCCACAGCCGCTCGACGCCGAGCAGCGCCAGGTACCACGGCTCGTGGAACACGGTCGCGCCGCAGAACCCTGCGAGCGCCTCGCTGCTCCACTCGGGGCAGTCGGCCAGCCGCTCGAGTCGTGCCGTGGGCTCCATGCGGTCAATCCACGACGACGCGGCGGCGGCGCTGCTCGTACTGCATGCAGTACAGCGCCGCGCCCTCG
>DATAPF010000690.1:0-4222 GCA_036265355.1 Kofleriaceae bacterium
AGGCCGCCGCCACCGAGTTCGAGGCCCACCTCGCGACCTGCGAGGCGTGCCTCGCCGAGCTGCCCCGGCTGCTCGCGCTGCTCGAGGCGCTCGACGGCGCCGGACGGGTCGCCCGGGCTGCCGCGTCTGCCGAGCCCGCCGAGACCCGGCCCGGCGGGCTGACCGTGATCCCGGGCGGCCGGACGGCCCTGCCGGAACGCGCAGCAACCCCGGCCCCGGCCGCGCGCCCGGCGCGCCGGCGCACGTGGGTCTGGGCGAGCGGCCTCGCGGTCGCTGCCGCGGCGGCAGTCGCGCTGCTCCTGGTGCCGCGGCGGCCGCCCGACGCCGTGGCGATCGCCGAGGCGCTGGGCCCGACCCGGCCGTTCGAGGCCCGGCTGAGCGCGCCCGGCGCGGACGGCCACCGGCCAATGAACGTCGCGCGGGGCGGTGCCCCCGGCCCGGCGCCGGAGCGGACGGCCCGGCTCGGCAAGCTCGAGCTCCAGCTCGCCGAGGATCGGAACTGGCGCGGCCAGGCGGCCGTTGCGCTGTTCGCCAACGAGCGCGACCGCGCCGCCCGCGCGCTGGCCAGCGCGCCGTCCACCCCCGAGGTCGAGAGCGATCGCGCAGCCGTCGAGCTGATCGATGCCGATCCGGCGGCGCTCGTGCGCGCCCTGGATCACGTCGACCGCGCGCTGGCCGCCGCGCCGGACCTGCCGATCGCGCTGTGGAACCGCGCGCTGGTCCTGGCGGCGCTCGATCTGCCGCTGGCGGCCGCCGGCGAGCTCGATCGCGTGGCCGCGCTCGGCGAGCCGGGCTGGGCCGGCGAGGCCCGCGAGCGCGCCGCGGTGCTGCGCGACCGGGTCCAGGCGCGCCGGCTGCTGTGGCAGCGCGTCACCGCGGCCAAGCGCACCCTGCTCGACGATCCGGCGCGCGTCGCGCTCGACGTCGCTCAGGTGCCGGGGTTCATGACCCTCGTGCTCTACGACGCCGTGCGCGCGGCGCCGTCGCCCGACGCCGCGCTCGCGCTGCTGCCGCTCGCCCAGGCGCTCGACCGCGTGCACCGCAACGACCAGCTGACCGGCTACGTCCGGCGGGTCGCGGCCGGCGACTTCCAGATCCGCAAGCCGCTCGCCGACACCTACCGCCAGCTGGTGCTCGGCACCCCGCTGGATGCGCCGGCGCTCGACGCGTTCCTCCAGCAGCTCGAGCGCGCCCACCAGGACGACCTGTGGCTGGGAGCGGTGGTCCGCACCGGCCGCGTCCAGGCCCGGCTCGACGACTACCGCCGGCTCGCGGCGGCGTCCGGCGATCCGTGGCTCGCGGCGATCGCCGAGCAGGAGACCGCAACGGCCGAGATCGCGCACGGCCAGTACGCCGCGGCCGAGCGCCGGTTGCGCCGGGCGATCGCGACCGCCCAGGCCGAGCACCTCGCCTATCGCGCGCTCACGCTGCGCGGCAAGCTGGTCGAGCTCTACCGCACCGAGCGCCTGCTGACCCAGGCCGCCGACGAGGCGCGCATCGAGTACCGCGAGGCGATCGCAGCCGGCGAGGCGGTGATCGAGATGGGCGCGCTCGCCGACCTGGTCGCGATCAACCAGGACCGCTACGCCGGCGGGCTCGCCCGGGCGTATCTCGCCGAGCAGCTGGAGCGCACCCAGAGCAACGCTGCGATCGGACCGAACCCGCTCGCCGAGGCGACCACCTGCGCCACCCGCCAGTACGCCTACCAGTCGCTGGCCAGCCTGGCGCTCGACGCGCTGCAGCCCGACCGCGCGCGCGATCTGCTGGCGCGCGCCCCGGACTGCGGCCACGACCTCGACGCCGACATGCCGGTGCGGCGCGCCCTGTTCGCCACCGAGCTGTATCGCATGGGCGGCCGCGCCGGCGACGCCGAGCTCGCCCGCACCGGCATCGCCGCGCTGCGCACCCGGCCGCTGCCGCCCGCCCAGCAGGCGATGGCCGACCTGATCGAGGGCAACCTCGCGCTCGACACCGACCGCGACGCCAGCAGCCGCCACCTGCGCGATGCGATCGCCCTCGCCGACCACGACCCCGACCGCCGCAGCGTCAAGGCCCGCGCGTACAGCTACTCGCTGCTCGCGCTCGGCGCCGGGCGCGCCGGACAGTTCACCGACGTCCTCGACCTGCTCGCCGAGGCGCTCGAGGTCCCGCGGCCCACGCGGTGCGCGGTCGCGATCGCGCGCTACGCCGAGCGCTCGGTGGTCGCGATCACCGACGCACGCGGCGAGACCGCCGGGCGCTACGTCGGCACCTGGAAGTCTCCCGAGCTGGACGTCGCGGCGCTGGTCCCGGCCGACCTCGTCGACCGGCTGCGCGCCTGCGATCGCGTCGCCGTGCTGGCCCGCGCACCGCTGCTCGGGGTCGGCCGGCTGCTGCCCCCCGACCTCGCGTGGAGCTACCTGGTCGCCGGTCCGGCGGCGCGGCCGCAGCCCGCGGCCCCGAGCACGGCCGGCCCGCGCCTGGTCGTGGCCAACCCCGAGACGCTGCCCGACCTCAAGCTGCCGCCGCTCGCGCCCTACCCCGCCGCGCCGGAGCCCGGCAGCGTGGTGCTGCGCGGCGCCGATGCGACCCCGAGCCGCGTGCTGGTGGCGATGCGCGACGCCTCGGTCATCGAGTTCCACACCCACGGCATCCTCGGCAACGATGTGTCCGAGTCGTCCTACCTGGTGCTGTCGCCCGAGCTCGACCGGCAGTACGCGCTCACCGCGCGCGACCTGGCCGACGTCGAGCTCTCGGCCCACCCCCTGGTGATCCTGGGCGCGTGCCATGCGGCGGAGAGCAGCAAGTCGCTGGAGGGCGGCGTGGGGCTCCCCGAGGCGTTCCTGCGCGCCGGCGCGCGCGCCGTGATCGCCAGCCCCGACGCGATCCAGGATCTGGGCGCCGGGGCGTTCTTCACCGCGGTGCGCGAGCGCGTGCTCCAGGGCGCCGACCCCGCGGTCGCGGTGCGCGACGCGCGCTTGCATCGACCGGCCATGTCGCATGACGATGCCTGGGTATCCGGGGTCGTCGTGTTCGAGAGCCCATAGACTGCGTCCATGTGAAAGGAATTCGTGATGTCCGATCTTACGAAGGCAGTGGATCTGGTGCGGCAAGCGCGGATGAATTCATGGCAGCGGATGGCCAAGGAGCTGCCGGATCACCACGTCCTCGCGGTCGAGATGTTCCGGGTCGACCGCAACACCACCGTGTCGATCTTCACGCTGGTCCGCAAAGGCAGGGTGGTCCAGGAGGTGCTGCAGGGCGACGGCCGCGGACTCGGCGTCAAGCCGGTGGTTCCACGCACGGCGACGCCTTGCCCCCCGATCAACCTCGGGCGGGAGTTCCATATCGATGCCCTGATGGCGCCGCTCGCCCCTGCCGCGCCCACCGACGACGGCACCAACGCGTACTCGATCGCCTACGGCGACCCGCCGCCCAAGCAGCCGCCGGAGCCAGGGGTCATCGCGGTCGGCGGCACCGGCATGCAGAACACGTTCGACACCGGCGAGATCGTGACCGCGGAGCCGACCTAGCGATCAAGCGCGTCCGGCCTCGGTCAGCCCCCTGCACGTGTCGATGGCGCCGCCTCCGTGACCGTCTGGGGGCCCGGCCCACCAGCCCCCCAGGGCGCCCCCTCAGGCGGCAGCCTAACTCGGCGATTGCACGAGTTGCGCAAGCCGCAGCAACGTCCTGATCTCGCTTTTGAGCGCGGGATAGATCGCGCGTCCACCGATTGGCACGCCCCGTGGAGTTCTTGGGATGCGAAGGCCCGTCGCAAGCCGGGCGCTCACGCTTCGCTTCATGGCATCTCCTGTGTTGAAGGTTCCTCCCGAGGGTTCCTTCCAGACCGCCCGGAATTCTCCGGGCGGTCTGCGTTTTCGGGTACAAATAGCCGTGCTCACCGGCAAGCAACGCCGCCACCTGCGCGGCCTGGGACACGAGCTGAAGCCGATCGTCCAGATCGGCCGGTCCGGGATCGATGACGGGGTGGTCGCCGCGGTCGATCAGGCGCTCGCCGACCACGAGCTGATCAAGATCAAGATCAAGCTCGGCGAGGCCGCTGCGCTCGACCGCCACGACACCGTCGAGGCGATCGCGCGGCAGACCAGCAGCGAGGTCGCCCAGGTGCTCGGCAACACCCTGCTGCTGTACCGCGCCGATCCGGACGATCCGGGGATCGTTCTGCCGTGAGCCGCGTGCCGGCCGCGTGATTGCGCAATTCGCGCAGGATCACGGCGTTCGC
>DATAPF010000691.1:0-47540 GCA_036265355.1 Kofleriaceae bacterium
CGCGCCACACCGCGCGCATCGCGACGATCGGCACCGAAGGGTCGCGCCGCACCAGCAGGGTCATCCCGCTCGCCAGCACGACCCGGCGCTCGACCGGCGGCGGAGGGGGGACGGCGGCCGACAGCGCGCGCGTGACCCGGCGCTCGACCTGCCGGGCCCAGGCGGTGCGCGGCCGGGCCCGCGGCGCGGCGGGCAGGATCGCGGCCACGCTGGCGTTGCCGGGCCGCAGGTAGCGCTGCATCACCCGCGCGACGTCGTGCCGGCGCACCGCGCGGATCCGGTCGAGGTAGACGTGGCCGAACTGCGGGTCGCCGGCGACCGCCGCGTGCCAGCCCAGCGTGCGGGCGCGGCCCTGCGCGGTCTCGAGCTGGCGGACCCAGGCGGCCTCGATCGCGATCCGCGCCCGGTCGAGCTCGCCCGCGGTGAGGTCGTCGACCAGCGCGGCGCTGCGGTCGACCAGCGCGGTCACCGTGCGCGGTGCGTCGCCCGGCCGCGCGGTCGCCGACAGCACCAGCAGCCCCGGATCGCGCAGGGTGTGGAGGCTGGCGTGGGCGCTGGTCACCAGCTGCGCGTCGTCGCGCACCAGGCGCGGCAGCCGCGCCGACTCGCCCTGGCCGAGCACGATCGCGGCGACGTCGAGCGCCGCGAGGTCGGGGTGGCGCACGGCGGGCACGTGGAACCCGATCGCGAGGTGGGCCTCGCCGAGCTCGCGGTGGCTGCACGCGGCGCGCGGCGCGGTCTGCGGCGGCTCGGCCGGGCCGCGGCGCGGCGGGCGGCCCGACGGCATCGCGCGGAACCGGCGCTCGACCGCGCGCTGCACGCGATCGGGGTCGACGTCACCGGCGACCACCACGGTCAGGTTGTCGGCGACGTAGAACCGGCGGAAGAATCCGAGCAGCTCGCGCTCGCCGATCCGCTGCACGCTCTCCGCGGTGCCGATCACCGGCCGGCGATACGGGTGGGCGACGAACGCGGTCGCGAACAGGCTCTGGGCGACGCCGCGCGCCGGATCGTCGCTGCCCTGGCGGATCTCCTCGAGGATCACCTCGCGCTCGCGGGCGAGCTCGTCGGGGTCGACCCGCGGCTCGACCAGCGCGTCGCCCAGCGCGTGGATCGCGGCCTCGACGTGATCGGCGCCGAGCACCGCGTGGTAGACGGTGTGATCGAACGACGTCCAGGCGTTGATCTCGCCGCCGCCGCGCTCGATCGCCGAGACCAGCTCGCCCAGACCGTAGCCGGCCGAGCCCTTGAACAGCATGTGCTCGACGACGTGCGCGACGCCGGCCTCGCCGGCCGCCTCGTCGGCCGAGCCCGCGCCGAGCCAGGCCTGGACCGCGGCGACCGGCGCCGGGTGGCCGGGAGCGATGTGGAGCGTCAGGCCGTTGTCGAGGCGATGGGTGTGGACGTCCTGCACGGCGAGCAGCGCCGCGGCGCGATGGCCCCCGAGGCAGCCCAGGGCGACGAGCGCGGCGGCGAGATGATAGGCACGGGGCCGTGGGCCGGGCATCTTTTGGCAGGTCCCGGGCGAACATATCCCGTACAATCTCTGGACCCCTGCGATCTGCGTGGATTTGTTGTGCGTTCGACCGTCCTTGCCGTCTCGAACCGGCCTCCTGAGCTCGCCACCGAGCGGCTCGTGCTGCGCGAGCTCCGGCCGAGTGACGCGGCGTTGGTGGCGGCCGGGGCCGGCGACCGCCGGGTCGCGGCGTTCCTGATCCAGGTGCCGTCGCCGTACCCGATCGCGCTCGCCCGGCGCTGGGTCGCTCACCGCATCGAGTGGTGGGACCAGGGCCGCGGCGTGACGTTCGCGGTGACGTTGCATGACGCGCCGGACATGCTGCTCGGCACCATGAGCCTGCGGCGCTACGCCCGCGATCGCCGCGCCGAGCTCGGCTACTGGCTCGCCCATCCGGCGTGGGGCCACGGGCTCGCGACCGAGGCGGCGCAGGCCGTGGTCGACTTCGGGTTCTCGGAGCTCGGTCTGGCCCGGATCTACGCCCAGGTGCTCGCCGACAACCGGGCATCGCTCCGGGTGCTCGACAAGCTCGGCATGGTCAACGAGGGCGTCAAGCGCCAGCACGTCCACAAGGCGAGGCGGCTGCACGACGTCGTGCTCTACGGCCTGCTGCGCGACGAGTGGTCGCGGCGGTGACGGCCGAGCGCGAAGCCGACGACCAGCCCGCCCGCCGCGCCGACCGCGAGCCCGGTGCCCCAGCCCGTCCGCTCGTCGATCCCACGGGGGGCTCTGCCCCCCGCCCCACCGGCGGAGCCCGCAGGGTCCCCACCCCCCGTCTCCTCGCTTCGCTCGTCGATCTGAGCCTGGGCCTGGGGCTGGGTCCGGCCCGGCGCGGGCGCGGATTCGCCGAGCAGGGCCACCGCGAGACCGGCCGTGCAGATCCCACCCACGATCGCCGCCGCGATCCACAGGCTGCGCGGCACCGCGGCGCGGGTGCGCCGGCCGATCTCGACGATCGCCTGGATCTCGTCGTCGCGGGCCATCGGCCGGCTCATACCACGCCCCCTCCGCGCCAGGCTGCGTCCTGTCCGGCCGCCCGGGCGGCAGCTCCCGATCGGTCGTTCCAGTCCCAGGCGTGGGGGCCGCGCCCCCCGCTGCGGTCGACCAAGGCTGTGTCCCACCTCGCCAGGAGCGCAATGATCTCGCATATCAAGCGTTCATCGCGGCGGGGTCTGGCGGCACATCCGTTGCTTTACATCGCTGTCATGAACAAGCTGCTCGCCCTTGGTCTGTCCTTGCCCCTGGTCGCATGCGTGATCGGCTCTGGAACCGACACGGGGGGGACCGGGCCCGGCGGGAGCGGCGGGAGTGGCGGAAGCGACCTCGGCCCCGGCCCTGCCCCGGGAGGCGATCACATCGCGGCGGACATGACGTGGACCGGCGCGATGAGCGTCACCGGCACGACCACGGTCGATGCCGGCGTCAAGCTGACCATCGCGGCCGGCACCACCGTCAAGTTCGGACCCAGCGGCGCGATCGTGGTCAACGGCAGCCTCGACGTCCAGGGCACCAAGGCGCAGCCCGTGAACCTGGTCGAGGCGACCATCGGCGACCACTTCATCGGCACCACGATCTCGGCCGGCGGCGCGATCACGATGAACTATGCGGTCCAGAACGGTGGCGGGATCGCGGTCAACCCGGGGGGCAAGCTCACCGTGACCAACTCGCAGCTGTCGCACTCCTCGCACGACTTCCTGGTGGTCACCGACGGCACCGTCGATGTCTCGTACTCCTCGATCGGCATGGACCCCGACGGCGGGGCCGATACGACCCACTGTGACATGCACTTCGGCGGCTCGGGATCGACCATCAAGGTCACCCACTCCAACATCAGCACCTCCGTGTACGGCCTGATGCTGTACGGCGGGAACAACGTCGACCTGACGCTCAACAACTGGTCGAACAACAGCTTCATCCAGATCGATACCCAGCCGGGGGTCAGCGCCGACATCAGCGGTGGCTTTTTCGACAAGGCACCGGTGGCCGGCGCCGGCGCGACGCTGACCTACAACAACCCGGCGCCGAGCCGGCTGCCGGTCACCATGGCCGGTCCGCAGTAGCCAGTCCCGGAACGCACGGCTGTCGCAGACTGTCTCGGCCCCGCTGGGGCCGTTGCCATTTTCGGGTGACACACACCTCACGCCGCGACCGAGCGGCCCGAGATCGGATGGCCCCTACCGGGCACGCCGGCGGGGGTGGGGCAGAGCCCCTGTGGGATCAACCGGGTGTCCGGTTGCGTGGAATCACCCGGTGTCCGGTGCAGGTGGCACACACCACACCGTGGCAGGCTGGGTCCCCCGGCCGGCCGGCCGGCCGACGGGCCGCGTCCCGGCCGCCGGGACCCTGGGCGGTCTGCGACCGCGATTCACCAGGAATCATGAGCGGAATCAGCCCCCTAACTCGACACCTGATTGCCTACGAGTTCTCCGGGGCGGGCGCCAACCGGCGGGACACCGGGACTGGCACGGGACACCGGGACTGGCACGGGACACCGGGACTGGTATCCCCCCGGAGCACAGTGCCTATCGAGCTCCCGTTCCGGGGGTGGCTCCGGCGCACATCGTCGTCGAGCAGATTGCCACCGATGCTGCCCCGCACGGGGGAACCGGGCCGTTCCAGACGTGGGATACCCTGGCCGGACCGGGGGGAGAACGCGGCGGACCGCCCCCGAGCCCGGCCTCACGGGACGGGACTGTCAATCTCGCCAAGAGGGTTCATATCACATGATTTCTTTGGCTCGGCAGCATTTGCCGCTACGGCACATGGTCGCAGGGGGCCGGCCGGACCGGATGCGCGATTTGCCATTGCAATGTTGTGCAACGAGCACTTCTATGCTCGAATGCCGCCGAACGCTTGATCTAATATCCTGACTCTCGAACGAGGAACCGAATGAGTGATTTCCAGAATGAGATGAATCGTGTCGTGCAGGGTTTCGTTGCACAGATCACCGAGCTCGCCCGCCGCGCGGCCATCGACACGCTGGAATCGGCGTTCGGCGGCCGCGGTGGTCGCGGCGCGCCCGCGGCGGAGGCCCTCGCGACGAACCTGGGGCGCGTCGGTCGTCCTCGGGGCGGCCGCGGCGCCAAGCGCTCGTCGGCCGATCTCGAGGCGCTGTCGGGCCGCTTCGCGTCGTTCGTCAGCGCCAACCCCGGCCTGCGCATCGAGCAGATCAACAAGCAGCTCGGCACGACGACCAAGGACCTCGCGCTGCCGATCCGCAAGCTGATCTCCGAGGGCCGGCTCAAGGCCAAGGGCCAGAAGCGCTCGACGACGTACTTCCCGGGCAAGAAGAAGGCGAAGAACTAGTCGCGGCGATGGCGGACCGCGATACCATCCCGCACCGGCTGCTCCGGCAGGCGGCCAGCAACCCATCGACGATCGCCTATCAGGCCAAGCTCGACGGGCGCTGGCAGCCCACGACCTGGCAGACGTTCGCCTCCCAGGTCCGGACCGCGGCGCGCGCGCTGATCGCGCTGGGCTTTCCGCGCGGCGGCAAGGTCGCGATCCTGGGCTTCAACCGGCCCGAGTGGGTGATCCTCGATCACGCGGCGATGATGGCCGGCGGCGCGGCCGCCGGGATCTACACCACGTGCTCGCCCGACGAGGTCCAGTACATCCTGCACCACAGCGAGGCGCACGTCGTGCTGGTCGAGGACGCCGGCCAGCTCGAGAAGGTCACGTCGCGGCGCGATCAGCTGCCGCTGCTGCGCTGGATCGTGCTGATGCGCGGCGCGCAGCTGCCCGCGACCGGCGGGGACGGCATCCTGTCGTGGGAGGATCTTCACCGCAAGGGCGAGGCCCCCGATCCCCACGACGCCGAGATCGACGCCCGGCTCGCCGCGCTCCAGCCGGCGGACCTCGCGACGCTGATCTACACCTCGGGCACCACCGGTCCGCCCAAGGGCGTGATGCTGTCGCACGCCAACCTGGCGTGGACGTCGCAGACGCTGATCGACGTCGGCGGCGGCAAGATCGACGGTGATTGCTCGCTGTCGTACCTGCCGCTGTCGCACATCGCCGAGCAGATGGGGACGATCCACATGCCGGCGACCGCGGGCAGCACGGTGTACTTCGCGGAGTCGATCGACAAGCTCGCCGACAACATCAAGGAGTGCCGTCCGACGGTGTTCTTCGGGGTGCCGCGGGTGTGGGAGAAGTTTCACGCCGTGCTGGCGGCGCGGCTGGGCGAGGTCACCGGCGGCAAGCGCCGGATCCTCGACTGGGCCCGCCGGGTGTGCACCGAGGTCAACGCGCGCCGCGATCGCGGCGATCCGATGCCGTGGCTGCTGCGCACCCAGTACGCGCTGGCCGACCGGCTGGTGATCGGCAAGCTCAAGGCCGCGCTCGGCTTCGATCGCGCGCGCGTGCTGAGCTCGGGCGCGGCCCCGATCGCACCCGACGTGCTGGCGTTCTTCGCGAGCATCGACCTGCCGATCCGCGAGGTCTACGGCCAGAGCGAGGACACCGGTCCGACGTCGTACAACATGCCGGGGCGGACCCGGATCGGCTCGGTCGGCCCGCCGATCCCGGGCCTCGAGGTCAAGATCGCCGAGGACGGCGAGATCCTGGTGCGCGGGCCCAACGTGTTCCTGGGCTACTACAAGGAGCCGCAGGCGACCGCGGAGACGCTCAAGGACGGCTGGCTGTGCTCGGGGGACCTCGGCGTGATCGACAAGGACGGGTTCATCACGATCACCGGCCGCAAGAAGGAGATCATCATCACCGCGGGCGGCAAGAACGTCGCGCCCAAGAACATCGAGGCCGCGCTCAAGGAGTCGCTGCTGATCAGCGAGGCGATGGTGATCGGCGATCGCAGGAAGTTCCTGACCGCGCTGGTCACGCTCGACGAGGCCGTCGCGCAGAAGCTCGCCCCGGACGTCGCGGCCGGCCAGCTCGCCGCGGCGCCGGCGATCCAGACCGCGGTCCAGAGCCAGGTCGACGCGGTCAACCAGACGCTCGCCCGGGTCGAGCAGATCAAGAAGTTCACGATTTTGCCCCAGCCGTTCAGCATCGCCGGCGGCGAGCTGACCCCGACGATGAAGCTCAAGCGCAAGGTGATCGCGCAGCGCTACGAGGCCCAGATCGACGCGATGTACGCGGACGGCGACTAGCCGTGGTCGCGCCCTGGCGCCGCGATAGCTACGTGTTCGGCGGCGGCGCGGCGGAGGTCGCGCTGATCGCGCTGTCGTCGGTCAAGCTGCCCGATCCGCTGCCGGTGTCGCGCGGCCGCCATGGCATGCCCGACGAGGGCGACGGCGCCGAGGCGGTGGCGCTGGTCGCCCGCGATCGCGCGGACGATCCGGCGTGGTTCGACGACCACGTCCTCGCGCCGTTCGCCGATCTGGTCGCGACCGACCTCGGCCCCGAGGCGGCGGCCGCCGCGCTCGCCGCGGCGCATGCCTACGTGATCGAGGCCCGGATCGACGATCCGGACGACCTCGGCCACCTCCAGGCCGCGTGGGCGCTCGCCAAGTGCGTGTGCGAGGAGGGCGCGGCGGTGGTGATCGACGTCCACGCCGCGCGTTCGCACCTCGGCAGCGACGTCGCCGCGCTCGCCCCCGACCGCGGGTTCGACATCATGCACGAGGTCACGCTGTTCTTCGACGAGCAGCCCGACGGTCTGCTCGCCGCGTGGTCGCTCGGCCTGCGCAAGTTCGGCCGCCCAGACCTCGTCCTGCTCGGCGTCCGGCCCGAGGTGGCCACCGAGGCCGCGCTGGTGCTGCGCGACGTCGCCGCGACGCTGGCCGACGGCGAGCGGATCGAGCCCGGCGATCAGATCGCCGCGCCCGACGGCCGCACCCTCACCGCGGTGCGGTTCGACCCGGCGGCGTCGGCGGTCGTGGCGGTCGACGGCCCGGCGCTGGTGCTCGCCGCCGCCCCGGGAGGATGATCGACGGCTGCGCCGGTCGCGTCCGGTCGTTCCAGGTCGCGTTTGTCCCGCCGGAGAAGTTTCCTTGAGGTTACACTGCCGCCCATGGCATCGCCCGCAGCCTCTGATGCAGCGCTCGTTCGTCCGCGGTTTGGCCACCTCGGCAAGGTGCTGTTCGTCGATCTGACCGAGCAGCGCCACTGGGTCGAGGACGTCGAGGAGTCGGTGTACCGCGCCTACCTCGGCGGCTACGGCCTGGGCGCGTGGCTGATGTGGAAGCACTTCCCGCCCGGCACCGACCCGCTGGCGTCCCAGGCGTGCTTCGCGCTGTCCTCGGGCCTCTTGACCGGGCTCAGGACGCCATTCTCGGGGCGGATCCAGATCGTCGGCAAGTCGCCGCTGACCGGGACCTGGGCCGACTCCAACTCCGGCGGCAGCGTGTGCAGCCACCTGCGGCTCGCCGGCTACGACGCGCTGGTCGTGCGCGGCAAGGCGGCGGTGCCCACCCTGCTGGTGATCCGCGACGGCGAGGTCAGCTTCGAGCCGGCGGGCGAGCTGTGGGGCCAGGAGATCCCCGAGACGTTCAACGCGCTCAAGGCCCGGTTCGGCAGCAAGCGCGACGTCGGCGTGTCGGCGATCGGCCCGGCGGGCGAGGCCCAGCTGCGGATCGCCTCGGTGATGAACGATCGCTACCATGCGTTCGGCCGCCAGGGCTTCGGCGCGATCTACGGCAGCAAGAACCTCAAGGCGATCGTCGTGTCGGGCACCGGCGAGATCCAGGTCGCCAGGCCCGCCGAGCTCAAGGCGCTCTGCAAGCAGGTCACCGACGAGTACAAGCGCGACCTCGGGCTGATCGCCCGGATCTTCGCGTACTTCGCCAAGCCCAAGAAGTGGCTGGGCTGGATGTACCGGATGATGACCCGGATGGGCAGCAAGCTGCAGTCGCCGACCGCCGCGATGCGCCAGCTGTGGACCCAGCGCGGCACGACCGCCGCGGTCGCGCTGTCGATCGAGAACGGCGATGCGCCGATCAAGAACTGGCGCGGCGTCGGCACCCGCGACTTCCCGATGGCGACCAAGGGCATGAAGACCGACGGCGCGGCGGTCGACAAGTACATCACCAAGAAGCTGTCGTGCGGCGACTGCCCGATGCCGTGCAAGGGCATCGTCAAGGTCAAGTCGAGGAACCTGACCGACGTCCGGCGGCCGGACTACGAGACCATCGTCGGGTTCGGCGCCAACTTGCTCAACGACGACATCGAGCTGGTCACCGCGTGCCACGACGCGTGCAACCGGCTCGGGATCGACGCGGTGTCGTCGTCGGCGACGCTCGCGTGGGCGTGCGAGGCGGTCGAGCGCGGCGATCTGTCGGCCGGCGAGCTCGACGGCATCGACCTCAAGTGGGGCAACGGCGAGGCCGCGCTCGCGCTGACGATCAAGATCGGCAAGGCCGAGGGCTGCGGCGCGTGGCTCGGCCACGGCGTGGCGCGCGCCGCCGAGCACGTCGGCAAGGGCACGGCCGACTACGCGGTCCACGTCCACGGCAGCGAGCCGGCCTATCACGACAGCCGGTTCTCGTCGCTGATGGGCGTGACCTACGTGACCGATCCGACGCCGGGCCGCCACACCGCCGGCTCGGCGTCGTGGAACGAGACGTTCGGCGCCGGGTTCAGCCTGCCGAAGGCGGCCGACAAGAAGGAATGGAACGTCAAGTGGAAGGGGACGACCGGCAAGGGCCGCGCCCAGGCGCTGTTCTCCAACGCCCACCAGGCGATGAACGGCCTGGGGCTGTGCATGTTCACCATGCTGACCGGCTCGCTGCCGTGGGCCGAGCTGCTCGACGGCGCGACCGGGTGGGGCCTGACCGAGGCCGACCTGCTGGTGTGCGGCGAGCGGATCCAGAACCTGCGCGCCGCGTTCAACCGCCGCGAGGGCCTCGCGCCGAAGGACTTCCAGCCCCACCGCCGCATGCTCGGCGAGGGCGACGGCCAGATCGACGCCGGCCCGCTCAAGGGCATCCGGGTCCCGCTGCCGGTGCTGCGCGACGACTACTACCGGTCGATGCACTGGAACACCACGACCGGCCACCTCGCGCGGTCGCGCGCCGCCGAGCTCGGCATGGCCGACCTGCTCGACGGCTACCTGGAGTAGGCCGGCGCGGTATGGGCATCTTCGACCGACTGCGCGGCGGCAACGTCCGGATCCACATCCTGATCAAGGGCCGGATCGGCGACGACTGGAAGGACATCGACGAGCACGTCCGCGTCCCGGCCGGCACCACGCTCGGCAAGCTGCTCGACATCACCGACGCCGCGCGGCTGCCGCTGCGCGAGGCGCTCGCCCGCTCGCCCCACCTGACCGACACCATGATGCTCAACGGCGAGCGCTGCCCGCTGCACGCCAACATGGACCGCGTGCTCGCCGACGGCGACGAGATCTACTTGCTCGCCCCGCTCGCCGGCGGGTAGGGCGGGGGTCGCGCGGAGCGCCGGGGAGAACGCTCGCACGCGAGACTTGCCGGGGGTCGCGCGGAGCGCGGGGGAGACCGCGCACACGCGAGACTCGCCGGGGACTGCTGCGCGGATGGGCGTCGGAGCCGCGCCCGCCGAATCACCATCGCCGCCTGCGCGAGCGGCGCGAGGTATGTGCGGGGGCCACGAGTGCCAATCGTAATCACGGGCTCGGCGTCCGACCCCATCCTGCTCGCGGTCGCCCCCGGCGAGTTCGCGTTGACGTTCCGCGATCGCGCCTCGAAGACTCCGCTTTGGACCCCCTCGCCTCGGCTCGCCATGGCAGCGGCCCAACGAGCCGACCACGATTCCGCGGAATCGCCGGGCACCGCGCCACCGCAGAACGCAACGCCCACGTGGGTGCCAGCCTGTGCCAGTCTCCGGCTGCAACACCGCGCAGCCGACCGAGGGCAGGACGTTCCCACATGGGATGCCAGCCGCCACCGCCGGTGCGTCCCGTTGCCACCTGTCATACGACTCACCGCCGCGTTTAGTGACGAACCGCGACGCGGAAGCGCGCGTGTCGCGCTCGTGCTGCTGTGAACTCGAAGCCCGCCCGGCGAAGCGGACCGGCTACCAAGGGTCCGTGCCGTCCCCGCCTCCGGTCACGACCTGCGGAACCGTTCGATCGAGCGGGTCCGTCTTGCTCGTGGCATGCGGCGACTCCATGGCGCTACCCGCCGCGGCCATCAGCTCGATCGGGCGCGTGCGCGGCCAGGACGAGCTTGCCGGCGTCGATGCCGGCGCGGACAGCGAGCTTGGGACGATTGGCGAGCCCCTGGAGGCGGATCGCTGCGCACCCCTGCGCGTACGCGGCGGCGATCGACTCGCGCTCGCCGAGGCCGCCGTAGAAACCGATCGCAAAGCTCCGTGCTGCGTCGTCGGCGATCGCACCGCCCATCCCGACGACACAGCCGACGTGCCGCAATAGCGCCTGTGCGTTCAATTCGCTGTAGCAGGCGCTCAGGACGATCAGCTGGACCGAGGATCCCGCCGCGCCGAACGTCGCCTCGAGCGCCTCGGTCGATACCAGCTGCGGGCCACCATCGATGCCCTGGAAGAGCAGCCCGGCGCAGGGATCGCCGTCGTTGTGGCTGGGCCCGATGTCGACATCGCGAGGAGACTCCGGCCTGGGAGCGTGGCCGGCGCCGCCAGCGGTGCCGTGGCCGCTGAAATGGACCACCGTCGGCTTGAGCTTGCGAAGCTCGCGGAGCAGGTCGAGCGGCTCGGCCGCCCATCGGGTCACGAGCTCGAAGCGATCACGGAAGCCGCTGCGCTCCAGCTCCACCTGGATCGCGCGCGCCTCGCGATCGAGCGCGACCCGGTCGGTGCCGAGCGAATTGGCGGCCAGGAACAGGATCGTGTGCTTCATCGGCGGCCTCTGCGCAGGGAGCTCGGAATCCGAGGACGGAGTGGACTGGTTGTCGGGCCTGCGATCGTCTTGAGCTGATCCTTGCAGCGCATCCGGCGGCGGCCAATCGAGGAACCAGACGGCGCCTGCGGCGTCGCCGGCGATGATGGCGGTCGCGGTCGTGGCGATCGCAAGGCAGACGGCGTTGGCACGGTGGGTGAGAATGCACGCGCCGGACTGCAGGTCCCACACCTTGAGCGTTTGGTCCCTGGACGCCGAGACTACACACCGCCCGTCCGGAGTCACCGCGCACCCGGTCACCCTGTCGGCGTGGCCTTCCAGGGTCGCCTCCGCGCGCCCGCTCGCCAGGTCCCACACCTTGAGCGTCTTGTCATCCGACGCCGAGACCACCCGCCGCCCGTCCGGCGTCGTCGCGCACCCGGTCACCCAGTGCGCGTGGCCTTTCAGGGTCGCTTCCGCGCGCCCACTCGCCAGGTCCCATACTCTGAGCGTCCTGTCATGCGACGCCGAGACCACCCGCCGCCCGTCCGGCGTCACTGCGCACGCGGTCACCCTGTCGGCGTGGCCTTCCAGGGTCGTCGCCTCCTCATAGCCGGTCGCCAGATCCCACACCTCGAGCGTTCCGTCGTCCACCCCCGAAACCACCAACCGCCCGTCCGGCGTCACCGCACACGCGGTCACCGTGCCGATGTCGTCTTCGGCTTCCAGGGTCACCTCCGCGCGCCCGCTCGCCAGGTCCCACACCTTGAGCGCTCCGTCATCTGACGCCGAGACCACCCGCCGCCCGTCCGGCGTCACCGCGCACCCCGTCACCCAGTCCGCGTGGCCTTTCAGGGTCGCCTCCGCGCGCCCGCTCGCCAGGTCCCACACCTTGAGCGTTCCGTCACTCGACGCCGAAACCACCCGCTGCCCGTCCGGCGTCACCGCGCACGCGGTCACCCTGCCGACGTGACCTTCCGGCGACACTTCCGAGCGCCCGCTCGTCAGATCCCACATCTTGAGCGTTCGGTCCTTCGACGCCGAGACCACCCGCCGCCCGTCCGGCGTCACCGCGCACCCCGTCACCCAGTCCGCGTGGCCTTTCAGGGTCGCTTCCGCGCGCCCGCTCGCCAGGTCCCACACCTTGAGCGTCTTGTCATCCGACGCTGAGACCACCCGCCGCCCGTCCGGCGTCACCGCACACGCGGTCACACTGCTGGCGTGGCCTTCCAGGGTCACCCCAGCGCGCCGGCTCGCCAGGTCCCATACCTTGAGCGTTCGGTCCTTCGACGCCGAGACCACCCGCCGCCCGTCCGGCGTCACCGCGCACGCGGTCACACTCCTGGCGTAGTTATTCAGGGTCGCCTCGGCGCGCCCACTCGCCAGGTCCCACACCTTGAGCGTTCCGTCATCTGACGCCGAGACCACCCGCCGCCCATCCGGCGTCACCGCGCACGCGGTCACTGGGCGGTCGTGTCCTTCCAGGGTCGCCTCGGCGCGCCCACTCGCCAGGTTCCACACCTTGAGCGTGTGGTCCCAAGACGCCGAGACCACCCACTGCCCGTCCGGCGTCACCGCGCACGCGGTCACACTGCTGGCGTGGCCTTCCAGCGTTGCCTCCGCGCGCCCGCTCGCCAGGTCCCACACCTTGAGCGTGTGATCCCAAGACGCCGAGACCACCTGTCGTCCGTGGGGCGTCACCGCGCACGCGGTCACCCTGCCGGCGTGGCCTTCCAGGGTCGCTTCCGCGCGCCCGCTCGCCAGGTCCCACACCTTGAGCGTGTGGTCCCAAGACGCCGAGACCACCCGCCGCCCGTCCGGGGTCACTGTGCACGCGGTCACAGTGCGGGCGTGGCCGACGAGATCCCGCACCAGCGCGGCGCTCTCGCAGGTCGCCACGTGCCGTACGCGCAGGAAGCTCGACCCGACCGGAAGCTGCAACTGCTGGTCGATCTCGTCCGCGCTCCACCCCAGCTGCCGCAGCCGGTTCCACACCTGCGCCGCCGTCGCCTCCGGGGCGGCGCGCAGCCAGTGCGATTCGCGCGCGAGTGCCCGGGCCAGATCATCGAATCGCTCGCGAAGCGCCTCGTCACCGCTCGCGCGACAGCGTTCGGCAACGCGCTCCACGTCGATCTCGGCCTCGTGCGCACCGAACTCCCGGCATTTGGCCTCGAGAAAGCTCATATCGGCGGCGAGGCGCCAGGTGTCCGTCCACGCACCCGCCTCGACGCGATGGATCAGCGCGTGGCGGAGTGCGTATCTCCGTGCCGTCGGCTCCCTGGCGCCCGGCCAGCGCGCCAGCGTCCGTGCCAGCGTCTCGTGGTGGGCGCGGAGGGCCACGCCGCCCAGCCGTTCAGCCATCAGCTCGCGTACCCAGTCGTGACGCGGGCGATACGCCTCTGCGCCAGCCCACGACGCCGGCTCCTCAAGCAGGAGCTGCCGCGCCTCGCGCACGAATCGCTCCTTGTCGTCGTAGCTCCACGCCGCGACCTCGGCCAGCGCGTCCAGCGAGAGCGCCTCCTGCGCGGCGCACAGCAGGCCCAGCCCCACGCGCACGCTCTCCGTCGACGCAGCGCGATCCCACACCTCGCCGATCAGATGCTTGAGCCCGGCCGGGATGCGCTCTGCCCGGCGCTGCGCCGGCGGCAGGCCTCGCAGCACGTCGTGGAGCATCACCGCGTGCAGGACGTTGCCCTCGGCCCGACCGATCGCGGCCGCCACCGTGGAGGCCGGCAGCGGCGGCTGATAGTCCGGCCCGACCTCCTCCCAGAAGCCGCGGACCACTGCTTCGTTGGACGAAGCCCACTGGCTATCGTCGAGGTTCACGCGTCGGGCCGGGCTACGCGCCTCGATCCAGCCCAGGTGCGGATACGTCGGGCGCATCGCGCACAGGATCCGGATCCCGGCGGGCACCACGTGCGGCAGGAAACGCGGCAGCGGATTCTCACCCGGCTCCGCACGCGTCTCGTCGAGACCATCGACCACGATCACCAGCCGCCCTGATGCGTCGAGGTGCTTCGATACCCGGCCGAGCAGCTCGGGGAGCCGTCCCTCGGGCTTCGCCCGGGCGTCGCGCTGCTCGGGGAACATGGCCTCGATCTGCGCCGCGAGCGAGGCCGCGATCCGCTCGGGCTGATCCCAGTCGATCACCTGGCGCCGGACGAAGTGATGCGGCACCTCGGCGCCGGCGGCCTCGCGCCGGTCGAGCCACTTCGACAAAATGGCGCTCTTGCCCATGCCCGGCCCGCCGGTGACCACGACCCACCCCGTGTCGTCCGGCCCGAGCAACCGCTCGTCAAGCCTGGCCAGCACGTCCTCTCGCCCGACAAACCGGCGGTGTCGCCCGCGTTCGAGCGTGAAGTCGATCCGCTCCGCCGCCGGCGGTGACGCCTGGACCTCGCCGCTTTCACCCACCGAACCAGGCTATCGCAACCGGTCCCGCTCGTCAGCGCGCGTGACTCGACGAAGCGGGCGAGCCGCCTGAATAGTCCCGCTCCGCGATGTCGGGATGTATCCCTCGCCGTCGCCTGACGTGTCCCGTGGAGGCGAGCAGATCCGATGCGGACCCCTCCGAGGCGCGATCGCGAGACGTCAACGCGAGCCGCCGTGGGCGACCGCGAGCAGGATGGGGTCGGTGCCGCGACCGTGATTTGGATAGGCCGGGTCTTGCTCCGCACATACCTCGCGGGGTTCGCGCAGGACGGGTGGTGATTCGGCGGGCGCGGTCCCGACGCCCATCCGCGCAGCAGCCCACGGCGAGCTCGCGTGTGAGCGTTCTCCCCGGCGCCACGCCCCACCCGCGGCTACAGCAGGTTGGCGACCAGGATCGCGCCGTAGACCCGGAGCAGCACCGCGAGATCCTCGTCGGTGAACTGCAGCGAGGTGCCGACGAAGTAGTCGCGGCCGTAGCGGAGGTGATCGAGCACCTGGGGCGCGCCGGGGTTGCCCGACAGCACCGGGAGGTAGCCCGGCGCGTTGAGCGCGTCGTCGATCCCGGCGAGCACGTAGACCGAGTGGAACACCGCGAGCGCACCGGCCAGCTTGAGCCGCGGCGTCGCGGTGAACGAGCCGTAGGCATCGGCCGACAGCTTGAGCCGGCCGTCGAGCACCACGCCGTCGGCGCCGACGCCGAACGTCGAGTCCTTGATGCCGCCGCGCAGCGCGAGCGGACCGAGCTGCTTGCCGAACTGGAAGGTGAACCGCAGCTGATCCTGGATCTGCACGGTCCGCGTGTAGTCGGCCGAGTTGACGACCTCGGACAGCGCGTCGTGGGGCAGGCCGCCGAGCGGCCCGCGCTCGAACTCGACCAGGTAGAACTTGTCGGCGCGGGCGCGGATCTCGGCGCTGGCGTAGAACCGGAAGTCGCGCGAGAACGCGTCGAGCTCGACCCGCCCGCCGATCCACGACTTGAAGCGGTTGAGCCCGGCGACCGCGTCGCGCGCGTCGTCCGTGAAGTCCGCGATCGAGGTGCCGAGCTCGGGGTCGTTGACCAGCCGGCCGAGCGTGCCCTTCCAGTCCTGGCCGCGGCCCTCGTTGATCGCGGTGACGTACTGGGTGGCCTGGTCGAGCTGCGGGTCGATCTGGTCGAGCCCGGCGCGGGCGTCGCCGAGCGCCGACACCAGGCCGTCGCGCGCATCGCGCATCCGGGTCCGGGCCGAGCTGATCGCGCCGTCGATCCGGTCGAGCGTGCGCAGCGCCTCGGGGCCGCCGGTGGTGAGCGCGTCGCTGACCCGCGCGGTAGCGTCGTCGATCCGCGACACGATCCGGTTGGCGGACTCGATCGGGTGCTCGATGTGGCCCTCGGCGACCCAGGTGTCGGCGCCGCCGATCCGGTCGGCGACCGGCCCGGTGACCCACGACCGGCCCTTGATCGCGAAGTCGTGAACGGTGTCGAGCGCGCTGTCGATCTTCGGCATCGTGGTGGCGATGGCGCGCAGCGCGGAGTCGGTCGAGCCACCCTCGACGACGTGGGTGATCGGCTCGCCCGACCGCAGCAGCCGGAGCGCGCTGCCTTCGCCGCAACACGGGATGATCTCGATGTAGCTGTCGCCGAACAGCGAGTCGGCGCGCCGGGTCGCAAACGAATCCGCGGGCAGCTCGAGGCCGTCGCGCAGCCGCAGGTCGATCCGCGCGAGATCACCCTCGATGGTGAGCCGGTCGATCACGCCGACCTGGACGCCGGCGATCACGACCGCCGCGCCGACCGCGAGCCGCGAGGCGTCGCGGAACATCACGTAGGTGCGGAACTCGCCGGTGACGTGGGTCGACGGCACCTGGGACCGGATCGCCAGCGCCACGCCGGCCACGACGATCGCGATCACCGCGGCCGTGGTCAGTCGGGTCAGCCAGCGCACCCGGTCATCCTACCGCCGGTCGCGGCGGGGTGCAGCGGTGTCCGGCGTGCTTACCTCACACAGTCGCCGGTCAGCCCGATCGCCGCGCCGTGGTCGATGACCTCGAAGTCGGTGACCTTGAGCGCGGCGAGGTCGCTGGATCCGAGCAGCCCGGACCACTTGGCCGTGGTGTGGCGATCGCTCTGGGCGGTCAGCGCGATGTTGCCGCCGTCGGCGTGGTACATGCCGTACTTCTGCATGGCGCGCGCGACGACCTGGGCGCCCGCCGGCAGGTTCGCGATCGGATAGTCGGCGCGCAGCCGGAGGTGGACGCCGTACGACGGCGCCGCGCTGGTGCCGGTCGTGCTGGTGGCGTGGGTCGCCGGCCGCACGTAACCGCGCTTGACCCGGTTGTTGGGCAGGATGAAGCGGATCGCGTGATCGATGTGGCCGGCCTTGACCTCGTCGGCGGTGAACAGCAGCGGCGAGATCGGGAACCCGGCGGCATCGGCGCTGGTGCACTGATCGCCGCGCAGCGTGGTCGCGTACGACGCCCCGGTGCTCCACACCGCGAGGCAGCCGCCCTGGAACGTCGTCGTGATGTTCGCGCGCCACATCTCGTAGAGCTTGCCGCCCGCGGGGTCGGCCACCAGCAGGTGGCAGTCGCCGTCGTGGGTGCACGCGTAGCCGGTCTCGCCCTCGAGGTTGCCGCCCACCGGCACCGGCATCGCCACGTGGTCGCAGTCGGGAGCGAAGAAGTCCTCGGTCGGGGTGAACGACTGCTTCGGGGTCGACGCGGTCGCGGTCAGCACGTCGAGATCGAAGTCGATCTGCATCTTGTTGCCGTTGCCCCAGCCGCCCTCGGCGACGAGCGCCGCGATGATCGCGTCCGAGCTGGCCGCCTTGGGCAGCGCGCGGACGTCGTTGTTGAAGAACATCGGCGCGGTGAAGTACGGCCCGGTCGTGGCGGTTGCCATCGGGTCGCCCGTCATGCTGCCGCTCCCGGCGCCGCTGCCGCCGCCGCCGCCGCCCGTGTCGCCACCGCCCGGGTCCACCCCGCCCGTGTCGCCACCGCTCGTGTCACCAGCGCTCGGGCTGTCTTCGGACGTCGTCGCGCCGCATGCCGCGGTCAGAAAAACTCCCAGCGTCACGATTGCTCGCATGAGGCAACAGAGCACGCGTGGCGGATCTGCACGAGCGGGAGAGCACGCAATGCAGAAAATACTCGAGACGTCTATCTGCTTCAGATCTACAGGTTCGCTTACTTTGGCCGGCGCAGGTAATAGTGAACCCCGCGCTGGGGATGGGAAAGTCGGATCGCGAGCGCCCTGCCGCCCGGGGCTCCGACTTTCGCCGAGAACCGGCGCTGCCTGTCGATCGGGATCGCGATCTCCTCGACGGCGGCCGACCAGCCCGGCAGCACCGCGCCGCGCACGTCGATGTCGCCGGTCCACGGCTCGCCGTTGATCGGGGATTCGATGTAGACCTGCGGCGCGGTCTGGTCGAAGTCGATGATCAGCGTCGAGACCTTGTCCTGCTTCGCGCCGTCGCGATCGATCCAGTAGGTGTAGTTGCCTTCGTGGAGCTGGCCGCCGGGCACGGTGATCGCGGCGCCGGTCGAGTCGAAGGTCTGCTCCTTGCCGGCCGACGCGAGGTGGAGCCGGTGCGCTGCGCCGGGGTTCCGGACATGGACCACGACGTTGGGGATCGCGCTCTGGTACGAGATCCGGTACGTGCGGCCGTCCGCGTCGATGTCGTTGACGCCCTGGGCCTTGGGCAGCGGCCGCCGGCCGTCGTCGCGCACCACGCTGATCCTGCCGGACGCGATCGCACCGCCCTCGGTGTCCTTGCTGGTGCAGCGCAGCCGGTAGGCCCACGCGCCGGCGGCGATCAGCGCGTTGGCGAACTCCTTGCCGGCGCTGACCTTGGCGGTGCGGAACCGCGCGTCGCGGTCGAGCTCGATGATCCCGCCGTCGGGGCATTTGCCGTCGAACTGGAACTGCACCGCGGTCGGCGGCTTCGGATCGTGGACCGTCAGCGACTCGCCGGCGGCGACCCGGAAGTCGAAGTAGCCGGGGATCGCCTCGATCACGCGGATCGCGCCGGACCGGGTGAGCAGCGCGGTCTCGCCGCGGCTCATCGCCAGCTCGGCGCCCGGCTCGCCGGTCAGCCTGGATCCGCCGCGCACGATGCTGACCTTGGTGTCGCGCGGCGTGGCGTCGAGCCGGGCCTCGGCCGCCGAGCCGGCCGCGCCGGCGAGCGCGATCGCGCCACCGGGCAGCGCGAGCGCCGCCGGGTTGTTCGCGGCGACCTGCGCGCCGCCGGCCTCGAGCGCGAACCCGAGCGCGTCGCCGTCGTCGAGCTTGACCCGTGCGCCGCTGACGAGGTCGAGCGTCATGCCGCCGCCGGACAGCCGGGCGGACGTTCCGGGGCCGAGCCGGACCGCGCCGCCGTGCGGGACCGAGGCGGTGCCGGCGGGCAGCGGCTTCCAGGTGGTCTGCCCCGGTTCGCGCAGCTCGGCGCGCCGGCCGGTGACCTCGATCGTCGCGCCCCCGGCGGCCTGGGCCTCGGCCGCGTCGACCCCGGCGTCGATCGCGGCGACGGCCGGCGCGTCGACCCCGGCGTCGATCGGCGGCCGGGCCTCGGGGCCGACCTCGCGCGGTTGCTGGAGCACGAGATCGAAGGTCCCGCTGGTGGTCTCGACCTGACCCTGGCCGACCGTGAGCTCGACGGTCGCCCGCCCGCTGCCGCTGGCGGTGATCGCCACCGTGCCGTTGGCGAGCTTGAGCTTGCCGCCGTCGAGCGCATAGCTGCCGTTGCCGCTGAGGTCGGCCGTGCCCTGCTCGACCGAGATCCGGATCTCCCCCGGCTTGCCGCCGAACCGCAGCACGGTGCCGTCGCGCATGGCGATCTGCGCGGTGGCGCCGATGATGCTGAGCCGGGCGCGGCCGTTGGTCACCCGCGCGGCGTCGCCGAGGAAGTACCGCGTGCCGATCCGGGCCTGCTGCCACGTCGCGCTGCCCTCCTGGCGCTCGACCGGTCCATCGGCCTGGGCGAGCTCGGCGACCGCGCTGGAGCTCTGCCGGCACGCGACGAACAGCGCCGCGATCGCGCACGCGCAGCCGAGGCTACTTGTGCAGCTCGATGTTCTTGATCGCAACACCGTTGGGGTCGATGTTCACATCGAGCTGTTGCTGGGCGAGCCCGCGCGCGGTCACGGTGATCCGGTAGTGACCGGGCGGGAGATCCATCGAGAACTTGCCGTCGGGGCCCGACGTGGTCGTGACGTCGCCGGGCTCGATCGTCACGGTGGCGCCGGCGACCGGCCGGCTGGTCCCGACGTTGATGATGCCCCCGCGCAGCTGGCCGGGCGGCAGCATCGGGTCGAGCGCGATCCGGGGCACGGCGTTGGCGCCCCTGGCCAGCGTCAGGGTCGCCGAGCCGGGCTTCTTGTTGGCGACCTCGGCGGAGATCTCGGCGCCGGTGTCGTCGAGATCGGTCTTGCCGTCGACCGTCTTGCCGATCGGCAGGCGGGTGACGACGTAGGTGCCCTTGTCGTCGCTGATCGCGGTGGCCGTGTTGTTCTTGAGCTTGATCGTGATCCGGGCCCCGACCACCGGCTTGCCGGCGTCGTCGACCACCGTGCCGGTGACGTCGGCGGTCTCGACCACCGTGACCGGCACCGGCCGGGCGTTCCGGGTGATCTGGCTGGTCGGCGCGACCACGGGCCGGGGGCCTCCGAACCGCACCTGGAGGCCGATCCCACCGGTGATCACCGGCTCGTACGGCACCAGCACGATCTGGTTGGTCGTCACGTCACTGGCGCTGATCGCGGGCACCTTGGCGCCCTCCAGGTAGGCGATCAGCGACAGCGCATCGTTGATCGTGACGCCGAACAGCCCGCCGCCGCGCACGATCGGCCCCGGCGCGCCGCTGCCGACGAACACGTCGGCCGAGCCCTCCAGCGCGACGTACATGCGCTCGTTGATCGGGACGCGCAGCGACAGCCCGGCGAGCGCCGCGCTGAAGCTCGAGACGCCGAGCGAGACCTGATCCTCGACCGACAGGGCCATGGGCTTGTCGATCGACTTGGCGCTGTTGTCGAGCCGGAACCCGGCGTTGGCCGTGACCAGGCCGAACCCGGCGTCGATCGAGAGCAGGCCGAGGGCGTCGACCGACGTCGCGGACGCGGCGATCGACGGGGCGTTCTTGCCGGGGACCCAGATCCCGAGCTGGCCGCCGAGCGCGAGCCGGCCCGACGGCGCGGCGAACCGGACCAGCAGGTGCGGATCGCCGACGTAGCCGTCGTCGGTCGTCCCGGCGAGCTTGTGGTGGTCGTAGCGGCCGTCGAACGACAGCGCGATCGCCAGGTTCGCCAGCGGCGCGTAGGAGATCGCGATATCGCCGATCGCGCGGTCGAGCGTGTGGTCCGCCGACAGCAGGCCCTTGCGATAGCCGAACCCGCTGAGCAGGGCGAGCTCGACGGTCCCCACCGGCGGGGTCTCGGCCGCGGCGACGTGGATCCCCCCGGGCAGCGCGCCGTAGCCGATGCGCTGCGGCGGTCGGGCGCCTCCGCTGTCCGGCTCGGCGACGTCTGCGGGGCGGTCGGCCGGCTGGGCCAGCGCACTCCCGTCCAGCACGCCGATCAGCGCCCCCGTCAGCGCGAGCGAGGCCATCGACGATCCCGCGGTCAGTCGCCACCGGCGCATCGCAGAAAATTCTACGCGGGTTTCACGCCGATTTGCTACTCCGACGCCGCTTTCAATACCGCAGCCACCGGAGTAGCTCCTGGGCGGTCGGCCGCTTGCCGTACATCAGCACGCCGATCCGGTAGATCTTGGCCGCTGCACGTGCGATCAGCACGATCGACGCGGTCAGGATCGCGAGCGAGATCACAACGTCGAGCGGCGAGGCCCCGCCGAGCACGTAGCGCATCGGCATGAGCATCGGCGACCAGAACGGGATCATCGTCATGATCACCGTCGCGGAACCGCGGGGCGCGTTGCTGACCATCTGCAGGCACAGCGCGCCGATCACGAGCAACATGGTGATCGGCATCTGGACCTGCTGGGTGTCCTGCTCGGAGGATACCATCGCTCCTACCGCGGCATACATCGTGGCGTAGAAGAAGTACCCGAGCACGAAGTACGCGATCACGACCACGAACGCGCCGAGCTCGAGGGGCGGGAGCGCGGAGCCGCCACCCGACACACCGAACCAGCCCAGCAGCTGCTCGCGATAGCCCAGGGTCACCGCGCCCATGGCCAGCCAGGCGACGATCTGCACCAGCCCCGCGCCGCCGACCCCGAGGATCTTGCCGGTCATCAGCGACCGCGGCTTGACGGTCGCGACCATGAGCTCCATGACGCGCGTGGTCTTCTCCTGGACCACGCTGCGCATCACGTTGACGCCGTACAGCGTGATCACCATGTAGAGGATGAACGCCAGGAAGTAGGCGATCACGAACGACGCCAGCCCCGAGGCCTCCTCGGTCTTGCCGTTGGTGTGCTGCGGCGGCGCGAAGTTCGCCTTCTGCAGCACCGTCTCGAGGGTCCCGGGGTCGATGTGGGCGCGCAGGCCGCGCTCGCGCTGCACGACCCGCTGGACCGCCACGCGCAGCGTCCGGTCGACGCCCTCGTTCGAGGCGTTGTCGCCGAGATAGACGATCTGGCCGGCGGGTCCGCTGTCGAGCCAGCTGTCCGGGATCGTGATGAAGCCGTTGATCTTCTGATCGCGGATCCGGGCCATCTCGTCGGCCTTCGCCGTGTCGCGCGGGACGATCGTCGGCTTCCAGCCCTCCCGGGTGAGCTCGTCGGACAGCGGCTGCGCCAGCACTCCGGAGCGATCGACGATGTCGATCCGCGATCCCTCGACACCGCGGCCGATCAACAGCGCCGGCACCAGGACCAGCGCGATCATCCCGAGCGGGCCGAGCAGCGTGATCGCCACGAACCACCTCGAGCGCACGCGCTCGACGAACTCGCGGCGTGCGATCACCAGCGCGTCCCGCAGCCCGCGCGGCATGTCAGGACGCCTCCGGCCGGCGCTCGGCGACCGCGGCGCTGGTCCCGACGCGATCGACGAAGATCTGGTGCAGCGTCGGGACGACCACCTCGAACCGCTGCAGGCCGACCCCGGCGGCGACCAGCGCGGCGAGCAGCTGCTGGGCGGTCGCGCCGTCGGCGAGCTTGACCTCGCAGTCGGTGCCGTCGGCGTGGGCGCGGGCCCGGGGAACCCGGCGCTCGGCGACCACCGCGCGATCGGCGAGCACGGCGTCGGCCGCGGCGCGCGATGCGGCGTCGCGAAACCCCAGCGCGATCAGGCCGTCGGCGGCCTCGCGGCGCTGGATGTCCGCGAGCGAGCCCTCGAGCAGCTTCCTGCCGCGCGCGATGATGCAGATCCGGTCGACCAGCTTTTCGGCCTGCTCCATCTGGTGGGTCGAGAACAGCACGGTGCGGCCGCTCTTGCGGATGTCCTCGACTTCGTCGCGCAGCACCTCGGCGTTGATCGGGTCGAGCCCGCTCCACGGCTCGTCGAGGATCACCAGCTCGGGCTCGTGGATCAGCGCGGTCGCGAACTGGACCTTCTGCTGCATGCCCTTGGACAGGTCCTGGATCTTGTTGGCCGCCCACTGGGTCAGGCCGAGCCGGTCGAGCCACATCCCGGTCCGCCGCCGGGCCTCGCCGCGGGACAGGCCGCGCAGCTCGCCGATGAACGCGATCATGTCGGCGACCTTCATCTTGGGGTACAGGCCGCGCTCCTCGGGCAGGTAGCCGATGTGCTGCGCGGCGGCGTGGCCGGGCAGCAGGCCGTCGAGCACGATGATCTCGCCGGCGTCCGGCGCGAAGATGTCGTTGATCATGCGCAGCGTGGTCGACTTGCCGGCGCCGTTGGGCCCGAGGATGCCGTACACCACGCCGCGCGGGACCTCGAACGAGATGTCGTCGACGGCGACGTGGTTGCCGAATCGCTTGACCAGGCCGTGGACGACCAGCGCGTGGCTCATGCGGCGCCTGCTCGCTCGTGGGCACGGTCGTCGAAGCCGATCACCGCGCGCTCCAGCACCGCCATGCGGATCGCCACGCCCCAGCTGACCTGCTGCAGGATCACCGCGCGCGGGCTGTCGGCGACCTGCGGCGCCAGCTCGACGCCGCGGTTGATCGGCCCGGGGTGCATGACGATCGCGTCGGGCCTGGCGAACCCGAGCGTGCGCTCGCTGAGCCCGAACGTGCGCGACAGCTCGCGGGTGTTGGGGAACCGCGGGGCCTCGCCGTCGAACCGCTCGTGCTGGATCCGCAGCATCATCACCACGTCGACGCCGTCGAGCCCGTCCTCGAGCCGGTTGACCAGCCGGACCCGCTCGCGGGTCACGTCGCCGCCGATCAGCTCGATGCCGCGCGGGATCAGCGTGAGCGGCGCGACCAGCCGGATCCGGGCGCCGAGCTTGGCCAGGCACAGCACGTTCGAGCGCGCGACCCGCGAGTGCGCGATGTCGCCGACGATCGCCACTTCCAGACCGTCTATCGACAGGGGACCTTCCCGTCCCCTCTGGACCGGCGGAGCCGGCCCATTCACCCCTCCGCGCGTCGCGTCGCGCGGATCTTCAACCGACGGCGGCCCACCACCCGCTACCGGCTTGCCCTTGATCCGCCGGATCGTCGCGGCGTCGAGCAGCGCCTGGGTCGGGTGCTCGTGCTGGCCGTCGCCGGCGTTGATCACCGCGCAGCTGACGTGGCTGGCCAGCATCGCCGCCGCGCCGCCGAACGAGTGGCGGACCACGATCACGTCGGGCGACATCGCCTGGAGGTTCTCGGCGGTGTCGAGCAGGGTCTCGCCCTTGGAGATCGACGACGCCGAGCTCGAGACGTTGATCGCCTCGGCGGACAGCCGCTTGGCCGCGATCTCGAACGACGTGCGGGTCCGGGTCGAGGCCTCGAAGAACAGGTTGATCACCGTCCGGCCGCGCAGCGACGTCAGCTTCTTGATCGGCTCGCTGGCCAGCGCCGTGTAGCGATCGCCGTGATCCAGGATGCGCACGATCTCCGCAGCATCGAGGTCGGCGATGCTGACGAGGTGGCGCGGCACGCTTCCCCATATAGCAGAACCCGCCACGGGCCGGGCGGGCGGCAGGCCCGGAGATCGGCAGATCGAGGGGTCGGCGTCAGTCGCACGCGCCGGTGGCGCAGTCGCGGGGCGCCGGGCTGCCGGCGAGCGTGCAGCCGTCGGCGGCCTGGCGGTCGGGCGGGAGCAGGAAGCGCTGGACCATGCGCAGCGCGGCGGGCTTGCGGCTCGGAACCGTGGTTGAGATCGATGACCGCGTCGCGGCACCGAAGGCACCGGCGGCGAGGGTTGCGAGCACGGCTGTGCGGTCGCTCATACAACCGGGCAACGGTACCACCGGGGATCGGGAGACAGGATGTGGCCGGACTCACCGATGCGATATACATCGGCTGACCGCGTGTACGTCCCGCTGCTCGATCGGCTCCTGTACCGGCATCCATTCGAAGGACGCAGCGCCCGGCGCTATGCGCGCGATGCCCGGCCGGCGTTCGGCGACTTCGACGACCGGCTGCTCGACCGGCTCGCGCCCCAGCTCGCCGGAGGGCGGCGGTTGCTCGATCTCGGCTGCGGGCCGGGGACGCTGGCGCGCCGGGCGGCGGCGCGGTTCGAGGCGCTGCACGTCGTGGCGATCGATCCGAGCCGCGACTTCGCCCGCCCGGGGGTGGTGCGCGCGACCGGCGAGGCGCTGCCGATCGCCGCGCGCTCGGTCGACGTCGCGATCTGCCTGTCATCGATCCGCTACGTTCGCGACCGCGCGGCCACGCTCGGCGAGCTGCGCCGGGTCGTGCGCGGCTCGCTCGTCATCGTCGAGCTCGATCCCGACGCCGAGCCCGGCCGGGTCGCCTACCACGCCGCGCGGCTCGGCTCGGTGATGCTGCGTCAGCTGTTCGGGCCGCTGATGCTGCGGACCGCGCCGCCGGCTGCGGCGATCGCCACACTCGCCGCCGAGTCCGGGTTCACGTTGCGTGCGCTGACGCCCGATCCGGTCCAGCCTGTCTACATCATGGAGCTCGCGTGATGCGGGGCTGGATCCGGCGCACCGCAGAGCTCCGCGGCGAGCTGGCCGCGCTTGCCGGCGATGACCTGCGGTGGTGGCTGCTCGCCGGGGGGGCGGCGGTCGCCGAGCGCTGGCCGGCGCGCCCGGGCTACCTGGCGTCCGACGCCGAGCCCGGCGCCGACACCTTCATCGGCCACCGCGCCGCGCTGCCCGCCGATCCGCTGCGCGATGCGATCGACCGTGCACGGGCGGCCCGCACCGCGCTGCGCGATCTCGACGGCACGCTCCCCGATCAGCCGCTCGCGGTCACGATCGCCCGCGGCGGGCGCGCGATCCCCGAGCCGAGCGCGCTCGACACCGCGGCGTTCGCGATCGGCCCGCACTGCGTGATCGCGGCGCTCGATGATCCGACGCTGCTGGCCCAGCTCGCCGCCGCCGCGCGCGGGACCGCGCCGCCGCCGTGGCGCGGGCCGACGCCGTTCGTCTGCGTGTCGATCGGCGACGATCCGATCGAGACCGCGCGCCACGGCCATCGCCGCGCGTGGCGCGACGGGCGCGGACCGTGGCTCGGCCTCGGCCGCGCCGGCGAGCTCGCCACGGTGTCGACCTGCCACCTGGTCGTCGACGGCTACGGCCATGCGACCCTGACCGGCCGGATCCACGCACTGCTCGAGGCCGGGCCCCGCGGCGCGTGGTCGGCCGCGCACCATGCACATGCCCATCCCCATCCCCACGGTTCGCACCTCCACGCCGCGCTGCCGGCGCTGGCGCCGGTCGCGGGCGCCGTCCCGCTCGGTGTCGCCTGGCAGGAGCTGGTCGGCCCCGGCGTGCGCGCGCTGCCGCTGGCTTACGCGGTCGGCCGGATCCTGCACCAGGCCAGCGCCCGGTCGGGTGCGCGATCCGCGCCGTTCTCGCCGACGCTCCAGATCCCGGTCGCGCCCGGCCGGCTCGACGATCCCGAGCGGCGGCGGCGGCGCGCCACGGCCGCGATCGTCAGCGTGCGGTTCGCCGGCGGCGAGCCCGAGCCGCTCGAGCGGTTCGAGGCCCGCGCCCGCGGCGTGGTGCAGCGCGAGACCCTGGGCGTCGGGCTGTGCGCGCGGTTGCTCGCCGCTGCCCGCGCCGCACCGGCGCCGCTGGCCTGGAAGCGCCGCGGGTTCTCCGCCGCGCGCCCGCGCTGGCTCGATCGGGTGTCCGAGGTGCTCGGCGGCCGCGCGTGCGTGTCGCGGATCCGGATCGACACGCCGGTCCCGCCGTCGTGCGCCGTGTCCGCGCCCAGCCGGCACGCATCGCCGGGCGACCCGCTCGGCGCGTGCGTGGTCACGGTCGTCGACGACGGCGATCGCGCCGCGATCACGGTGTGCGGCTCCGGCCTGGCCGGCTCGTCCGCCGGGGCGCGCGGCCTGCTCGACGCCATCCTCGCGCTGACCGCCGAGCCGGGCATGCTGCGGCGCGCCGTGACCTAGCCGCGCGACCCGAGCAGCGTGTCGGCGATCGCCGTCGATAGCGCGCGCGGGCCGAACACGTCGTCGAGCCAGAACCACTCGCCGGCCGGGTTGATCTCCAGGAACACGTGGCGGCCGTCCGGCGTCACCACGACGTCGGCGCCGCCGTAGGACAGCCCCAGCCGGGCCGCGAGCTGACCCAGCCGGGCCGCGACCTCCGCCGGCAGCGCGTACGGCGTCCATGCGCCGGCCAGCTCGGTGCCGGCCTTGCGCCAGTCGACGCGCGAGCGCTCCAGCGCCTGGGAGTCCACCGCCGCGGCGAACACCCGATCTCCGACCAGCGTCACCCGCAGCTCGACCGCCTTGGCGAGGTGCTCCTGGAACGTCATCGGCGCCAGCGCGAGCTGATCGAGGTGCGCCAGGTCCTCGGCGGCGAGCTGCGAGGTGAACACGACCTGCTCGCGGCCGTCCGGATCGTAGATCGCGAACGACGACAGCGCCTTCGCGACGACCCGGCCGCCGCACGCCGACCAGAACGCGCGCACGGCGTCCGGATCGTTGGTGGTCAGGGTGCGCGGCACGTCGAGGCCGAGCTCGGCGGCGAGCTCGAGCTGGCGCGGCTTGTGCTCGGCGGCGCGCACCGTCGAGACCCGGTCCATCACGAAGCAGTCGAGCGCCTCGAGCATGCCGAACAGGGTCGCGCGCGATTCCTTGACCGCGGCGTCGCGCAGCTGGCGGTCCATGTCCTCGGGCAGCGCCGCGCCGATCGCCGCGCGGCGGTACCACACCGCGTCGACCTCGCCGAGCACGAGCTCGCCGGCCGCGGTGCGCAGCGTCGACCGCCCGCGCGGCTGATGCAGCGCCAGCTGGATCTCGGTGGGGAACCGGTCGGTGTCGAGCCGGAACGCCCGCGCGCCGCGCGCCTCCAGCGCGGCGGTCACCAGCGCCACGCTCCGGTTGTCGTCCGACCGGGTGACGAGCAGCGCGGTCCGGGTCATCGCGGCTTGCAACGCGGGGTCGCCGGGCGGCTACTTGTCGTCGGCGTGCTCGTCGTTGTCGGACGGGAACTTCAGCGTGTGGTCCGGCCCACCGCCGCCCACGCCGCGCAGCTCCTGCTTCTCGAGAAACCGGGCGAAGAACGGCTTGGTCGGGACTTCCTGCTTCTTGTTGCGGTTCATGCTCCACACTCCTGCTGCGGTTGGACGTACGTCGAGGTGCGAGGTCGTCGCGACCTCCGGGGCAGAATATCACGGTCGGCCTCGGGGTCGACGAGCTCGCTATCACCTCAGCGCTCGATCACGGAACGGGGCAGCGGGTCTTTGCCGGGTCCTGCCAGCCAACGCGCTGGCGTTACCTGATCGCGATCGGATTGATGATCCCCTGGACCGCGCCGGTGATCCGGGCCGGGCCGAGGGTGAAGAACGCTCCCAGGCCTTTGCGCCGGGATTCCGTGCAGGTCGCTCGACTCGGGGCGCGCCGGGCGCCGCTCAGGGCGCGGACGGCTGGTGCAGGTCGAGCAGCCGGCGGCGGTCGATGATCCCGACGAGCTTGCCGGTCGCGTCGGCCACCGGCACGAAGCCGTGCGCGGCGGCCGCGTCGGCGAGCGACCCGGGATCGCGGTCGACGCTGACCGCGGGGTTGCGCGCGCGGCGCTCGATCACCGACAGCGGTGTCGCGAGCGCGGCGGCGCGATCGGCGGCGCCGGCGGCGTGGCGCCGCAGATCGGCCTGGGTGACCGTGCCGGCGTAGCGTCCGGTCCGGTCGACGAGAGGCGCCGCGCTCAGCTCGTAGGTCTCCAGGTGGTCGAACGCATCGCCGACCGTGTCCGTCACGGACAGCCACGAGACATCGGCGATCGGAGTCAGCAGTTGCAGGAGGGTCATCGGCGCACCTCCTCCAGGGGAGCCGACATGTACCGTAATCATCGGAGGGCCCCGGCGCCAGTGGGCGGATTCCCGAGTCGTGAGCCAGCTCGCCGGCGCAGCGATGCAGGGCCGCCCGGGTTTCCCGAGGCTGCCGGTGGTTTTCCGGCGGGTGCCGAGCGCTGCCCGGCGAGCGCCTGTGCCACGGCGTTGCGGCGGCGATTCCGGTGTCCGGCCGCACCGATCGTACGTGCGGAATTCGCTGTTCCGTGAATGGAGCATGAGGTCTCAGTGACGACCGATTGCATGCCGGACAGCCGGCGTATCCATCCGGGATGGCCTTGGCGGGCGTGCGGTCGCGGTCGTGGTTGCCTCTCCCCTTCAAGCTGATGCTCAGCTACCTGCTGGTCGCGGCCCTGATCGCGTTACCGGTGTTCTACCCGCTGCGCGACAGCCTGCGCGGAACGCTGGAGCGCGCCGAGCAGCAGGGTCTGCTGGCGCAGGCGCGCGAGGTCGCCGCCGTGCTGCGCGGCCAGACCGACGCGGCGCTGGTCGCGCAGGTCACGCGCCTGGCGCGCGTGCTCCAGGCGCGGGTCACCGTGATCGATGCGGCGGGCCATGTGATCACCGACTCGGAGGTCGAGCCGTCCGCGCTCGCGCGCGTCGAGAACCACGCGGCCCGGCCGGAGGTCCGGCATGCGCGGGAGGTCGGCGCGGGGGTGGACGCGAGGAACAGCGCGACGCTCGGCGTCGATCTGGTGTACGCGGCGGTGCCGCTCGATCCGGATCACCTCGACGGCGAGGTCGTGCGGATCGCGTCGCCCCGCGCGCGCGTCGCGCAGACCGTCGCCGAGGCGATGCTCGCGTTGCGGCTCGGCGTCGGCGTCGGGGTCTCGGCCGCGCTCGCGCTCAGCCTGGTCGCCGCGCTGCTGGTGTCGCTGCCGCTGCGCCGGCTGCGCGACGTGGCACGCGCGTTCGCGGCCGCCAGCTGGGTCGAGGTCAAGCGGCCGCGGTCGCGCGATGAGCTGGGCGAGCTGGCGGACGCGCTCGACGAGCTGGGCCGCCAGCTCCGCCACCAGCTCGTGGCCGTGGGCGCGGCCGAGGCGATGGTGCTGCAGGCGGTCGAGTCGCTCGCCACGCCCGCGGCGCTGCTCGGCGACACGCTCGCGCCGCTCGCCGTGAACGGCGCGCTGCGGACGCGCGCGGGGCTCACGCCAGATCTCGAGGACCGCGTGTTCGCGGACGTGCGGGCGGAGCTCGCGGCGGTGGTGGCCGACCACCGCGGCGTCGAGCGCGTGGCGGTCCGGGCGCTGATCCGCGGCGCGATCTCGGACGACGCGCGGTTTCAGCTCACGGCGCTGGCCCGCCCGGATGCTCCGCCGCTGTGGCTGCTCGTGCTCGACGCGGCGGATGCGGACGGGGACCGGAATGGCTGACCCGGCGCCCACGCCTGCCCGGTCGAGTGGTCCGCGGGTCACCCTCGCGGCGCACGATCGCAAGCAGCTCGCGCTCGAGATCCGGCACGCCCCGGGTTCGGCGATCACCGCCGGCAGCCACGACGTCGAGCTGTTCCTGTTCATCCCGCGCAACGTCGGCCTGACCGCGGCGAACTATCCGGGCGCGCAGTTCTATCACGACCTCACCGCGTACCTGCGGCTCGACCTGCCGGACCTCGGCCTCGCGGATCTGTGCGCCAGCCCGCGCTCGCCGCTGCACCGGCTCGACGCTCACCTCGCGGAGCTCGCGCGCGGCGAGGCCACGGCCGATCCGATCGGGGTCGCGGTGAAGCTGTTCGGCCACGAGTTCACCGAGGCGGTGCATCGCGCTCGCGCGCGGCTGTCGTCCGCGATCCAGGCCGAGGGGTGGCCCCGTGAGCTCGCAACCCGGGTTCGCGCGCTCGCGGCTGCGTCGCGCGCGGCGCTCGAGCGGCTGCGCGAGGCCAGGCACCGGTTCGCGCCGTTCCGCCGGGTCGCGCCGGATGTCTGGGCGGTGTTCCAGCAGACCGACGAGTACGCGAGCCTGTTCCTCGACGAGGCGCTCGCCACGCTCGCCCACGAGCTCGGCGCGCGGCAGCAGCGGATCGAGCCAGGCGAGATCGGGAGTGGGGACCCCGCCGGCGTGATCGATGTGCTCGCGACCTGCGCGGCCGCCGAGGCCAGGTACCGGCACGCGCAGGGCTTCGTCAACCTCGACCATTCCTCGGACGTCAGCCGCGAGTACTTCCTCTACCGGCGCTCGCTGCTCAAGAAGGCGGTCCATCAGGCGCTGTGGGTCCGGACGCGCCGCCGCCAGGTCGACAGCTACCTGCGCAATGCCGCGGGCATGGTCGCCGCGGGGATGGCGGCGACCTGGGCGCTGATCGCTCAGGTCCCCGCGCAGTTCCTGGCGCTGTCGCCGGTGACGCAGACGGTGATGTTCGTGCTGCCGGTGATCGGCTACGTCCTCAAGGACCGGATCAAGGAGCTGACCAAGGAGTGGATGATCCGGCGGATGCGCGCGTACGACCAGGAGACCGAGCTGGTCGGCTCGCAGCTCGCCCGATCGGGCCTCGGCTCGCTGTGCGGGACGCTGCGCGAGCAGGTGCAGTTCCTCGACCATGTCCCCGACGACGTGCTCGCGATCCGGCAGCGCGGCCGGTCGATCGCGGGCGCCCGGATCGGCGGCGAGGTCGTGCTGGCGTACCGGCGCAAGCTCGAGATCCTCGCCCCGCGGGACGGCCAGCTGCGCGCCACCGACGAGCTCGCGCTCCGCCAGATCATCCGGCTGAACCTCCGCCACTTCATGACCCGGCTCGACGACCGCGACCAGATCGTGCGCCACTACGATCCGGCGATCGGTGGGTTCGCGACCCACGAGATCGCGAAGGTCTACCACCTCAACGCGGTGGTCCGGATCGGCGGACCGGACCCCCGGGTGCGGCTCGAGCGCTGGCGCGTGGTGTTCAGCCGCGACGGCATCGAGCGGATCGAGCACCCGGCGTGATCGTCAGGCCGCCACCGACTCGCTGGCGCCGACCGCCGGCTTGTGGCGCAGCGCGAGCAGGGCGGGGACCAGGATCAGCGCGGTCATGACGCACGCGATCTCGCCGATCAGCGACGCCATGCCGAAGCCGCGGATCGCGAGGTTCTCGCTGATCAGCAGCGAGCCGTAGCCGATGATGGTGGTCAGCGAGCACACGAACACCGCGGCGCCGCTGGTGCGCAGCGTCTTGACCGGATCGGGCTCGTGGTCGTGGCGGTGGGCGACGTTGATCGCGTAGTCGACGCCGATCCCGAGCGTGATCGGCAGGGCGACGAAGTCGAGGAAGTTGACCTTGAGGCTCATCACGGCGCACGCGGCGACCATGAGCAGCGAGCCCGACGCGGTCGCGACCAGCACGGCGAGCGCGCGGCGGTTGCGGCCGACCAGCAGGACGACCATGGCGATCAGGCCGAGCGCCGCGACCGCGGTGACGCGCGGCCCGTCGCCCGAGATCGACGTGACGATGTCGGCGAAGATCACGCTGGCGCCCGAGGTCGTGACGGTCTCGCCGTCGCCGAGGTGGATCGAGCGCACCGCGTCGGCGAACCGGATCAGGTCGTGGCCGTTCCACTCGTCGAGCCGCGGCGCCGGCCGGATCGACACGATGTAGCCGATCCGGCCGTCCTTCTCCTGGAGCTGGTCGCGCACGAGCTTCGGCAGGCTCTGCGCGGTGATCACGCCGAGGTCGGCGGGCGGCCGGAGCTCGGCGAGTTCGGCGCGCTCGTGCTCGGGCAGCGCGTCGAGCGCCTCGTCGTCGAGCAGCGCGCGGATGTGGCCGAGGATCGCGAGCTTCCTGGGCTGGTCGTCGGGGACGACGTCGATGATCGAGACCACCGAGCCCACGGTCTGGTGCTCGGGCGGCACGTCGGCGTCGCGCGCGCGCAGCGCACGGACGATCAGCGGGACCTGGTCGAGGCGGTCGGCCGCGATGTACGTGCGGCCCGAGTAGCCGCGGCCGAACGTGCGGTCGGACAGCGACATCCAGGCCCGCGCGGTGATCGCGTCGTCGCCCTCCGAGCGCAGCTGCGTGATGTCGTACTCGAACGGATCGTTGGCGACGTAGCGCGCGACGATCGTGGTCGCGAGCACGGCGCCGACCAGCGCGACGCCGCACACCACGCGCGGCCGGCGGAACCCGAACACGCGGACCAGCAGCGAGCCGATCAGCGGGTGGAGCGCCGCCGGGCGCCGGCCCTCGCCCCAGCGCAGCACCAGCGCGGGCAGCAGCACGTAGCTCGCCAGCCAGCACAGGATCATGCCGACCGCGCCGATCGCGGCGAAGTCGGCGAACCCCCGGAAGCTGGTCGCGGCGAGCGAGCCGTAGGCGATCGCAGCGCCGAGCGACGCCACCGCGGTCGGCCGCAGCGTGCCGCGGATCGCGACCGCCATCGCGCTGTCGATGTCGCGGGTGCGGCGCTCCTCGAGGTAGCGCGCGATCAGCAGGATGCCGTAGTTGACGCCGGTGCCGGCGATGATCGCGCCGAGGAACGCGGTCGCCGCGTTGAGGTGGCCGACCGTGATCGCCGCGATCCCGAACGCCACGGTGGTCGCGATCCCCAGCGTGCCGAGCAACAGGACGAGCAGGATCGCGCTGCGGAAGTACAGCGCGAGGACCAGCGCGACCAGCAGCGTGGTGATCACGCTCGACAGCACCATGCCCTTGAAGATCGCGTCGTGCTCGGCGACCGCGGTGATCGCGCCGCCGGTGAACCCGACGTGAACGCCGGGGTGGTGCGCGGCGACCCGGGCGCCGATCGCGTTGAGCCGCGCCACCAGATCTCCGCCGGGGCCGGCATCGGTGGCGCGGAAGCTGGTCGCGATCTGGACCATGCCGGTCCGGCCGTCGGCCGAGACGTTGGTCGAGCGCTCCAGCCGCGCTTCGGCCTCGCGCCGCCGGGCGCGCAGCTCGTCGAGCTCGCGCTGGTCGCGCGCGGTGTCGGGCGCCGGATCGTCGAGATCGATGTACAGCGGGTTGGCGGCGAGCTTGGCCGCCGTGATCCGGCGCTCGAGCGCCGCCGCCGCCTTCTCGAGGTCGGCGAGCGGCACGAACAGGTGGCGGTGCGCCTTGAAGAACGCGCGGGCCCCGGAGTCGTCGTCGATCACGCTCTCGACCAGATCGGGCGGCAGCGTGCGGGCCTGCTCGGCGATCTCCCTGGCCGCCGCGGCGCGCGCGTCGGGGCTCGGCGCGGTGACCAGCGCGAGCACGATGTCGTTGGCCTTGACCCGGGCCTCGAGCCGCCGCAGGTCGCGGACCGCGGGGACGTCCTGCGGCAGGAGATACGAGAAGTCGGCGTACAGCGGGAGATGGAACGCGATCAGATCGAGCGCGCCGGCGAGCAGCCCGAGATGCACCAGGATGATCGCGAGCGTGTGGTTACGTACCCACACGACGTATCGACGAGCGGCCTGGCTGCGAGACACGGAGCCCAACTATGGCACGAGAGCTACCAGAGAACCTGTCGGCGCTTGGCTCGGCCGGGGCGCTCGGGGCGCTGTGCCGGCCTGGCATGCTGCTTCGGTGGATCGACGTCGGACTCGGTGTTGGCCTGAAGCTCGGGCGACAGGGCGAGCGCGGCGAGCCGCCCCGCGACCGGGATCTCGCGTTGCATCTGCGCGACCGCCATCGCCTCGATCGGGCTGACCGGCGCGCCATCGATCCGGACCTCGAAGTGCAAGTGGGGACCGGTGGTGCGCCCGGTCGAGCCGACCTGACCGATGACGTCGCCGGCACTCACGGTGGCTGCTTTCCTGGTGAGGATCCGGCGCAGGTGGGCGTAGCGGGTCACGACGCCGCCGCCGTGATCGACGTCGATCACGTTGCCGTAGCCGCCCATTCGGCCGCAGAACGTCACCACGCCGTCACCCGCCGCCATCACCGGCGTTCCGGGATGGCTGCGGAAGTCGGTGCCGGCGTGGAAGCTCCGGGTGTGCCGGATCGGGTCGTCGCGCCAGCCGAACCCGGACGACTCGGTGCGCTCCACCGGCTGGGTCGACAGCACGGTCAGATCGGGGAGCGCGAGGCTCGTGTCGGCGAACGCCGCCAGCCCGGCTCCGATGCCGCGCAGCCGGTCGCGCAGGTCGTGCTGCCAGCGCACCAGCTGGTCGATGACCGCGCCGGCGAACGGAGTCTGCAATGTGCCGGCCATCCGGGCGACCGCGAGCATCGCCTGGGTGTCCTGGATCGCAGGGCCGGGTGCGGGGGAGACCGCGGCCGAGGCATCTACCGCGGCTGCGGCCTGGCCGGCGGGCGCCGCGAGGGCGGACTCCAGCGGCAGCGCCAGGATCGCCCCGGCGGCCGCGCAGGTCGCAGCAAGGAGGCATGCACGATGCACGGTTCCCAAAGCAGGCCGACTATTTTGTGATCCCGCATGCCCTGGCAATGTAGGCAGACCGGTTTTGTCGACCCCGGTGGCCGATTGCCAGAATGGCATTGCGATCGCAGGGTTTGCCGATCAAACTCCGCGCCGCCATGCCCACCGCTGCAGGTCTTCGCCATCGCTGGTCGCTCGTCACCGCGTCGCTCGTCGCGGCGGCTGGCTTCGCGCTGTCGGTGCAGGGCGGTCGCTGGTGGTCAGTCAGCGATGTCGCGGTCGGCCCGCTCGGGGCGCGCAGCCCGTTCGGTGGACTGGGCGGGTTCTCGTGGGCGGGCGGCAGCGCACAGTGGGAGCGCTACGGCTTCGCGACCTATGCCGCGGGCATGATCGCGATGGGGGTCCTGATCTTCGTCGCCGGCGCGCTCGCGGCCCGGCGCGTGCCGCGGCTGGCGGCGCGGACCGCGCTCGTTGCGGTCGCCGTCGCGGCGCTGGTCGGAAGCCGGTTTGCCGCGGGGGTCCCGAACAACGGGCTGCCGTTCGAGCTCGACCGCGGGTTCTGGCTGTTCGCCGGCGCGGTGATCGTCGGTGCGCTCGCGGCGGCGGGCGTGCTGCGCGCGGCGCGGCAGGCCGCCTCCTCCTGATCGAGGGGTCAGCCGACCAGCGGGGGCAGGGCCGACCGCGCCGCGGTCCGGGCGGCCTCGGCGTCGTCGAGCCGAAGCGCGGTGCGCGCCATCGCCCGCAGGACCAGGAACGCCAGCACCGTCAGCAGCACCGGGACCACCAGCAGGATGTGTGACGCCGTGTCACGGCCCTCCAGGTGCAGCGGTCGCTGCAGGAACACCGACACGTCGTAGGCGCCGTGAAACGCGACGGCGAGCAGGTAGCCGCCCAGCAGGCCGAGGCCCTTGCCATCGAACCGTCGCCGGGCGGCCATCGCGCCGATCATCCCGGTCCACATCGCATGGCCGGGCACCGCCAGCAGTGCGCGTTCGACCCACACGATGATCTGGCCCTGCAGCGAGTGCTGCTTGAACAAGTACAGCACGTTCTCGACCAGCGCGAACCCCAGCCCGCCGCGGCTGGCGTAGACGATGCCATCCATCCGCTCGTCGAACTCCGGCCGCCGCCACACCACCCAGTACACCATCGCGATCTTGCACGCCTCCTCGACACCCGCCGCGACGATGAAGGCCTGGAAGCTCGAGCCCTGATAGGTCATCTCCGGCTCGATCCGGCCGGCGGCCAGCGCCGGGATCATGACCTCCAGGATCAGTGCGGGGATCACCGACAGCATGCCCGCCACCACGACGAGCCGGCGCGTGCCGCGTGGTTCGGGGCGCTTGGCGTCGAGCCGGTCGACGAGCCACATCAGGAGCAGCGCGGGGACCGCACCGGATAGCGCAACCTGAAGATGGGTGTTCATCGGCCGGTCCCAGTATACGCGTGGCGTCGGGCCGCTAGCTTGACACGCTATGCCAGGCAGCTGATGCTCCCCAGGTGGCGCCGCCGGAGCCCACGACCGCTGGTCCTCTGAGGATCGGCCGCTACGAGGTGATCAGTCACCTCGCGACCGGCGGCATGGCGCAGATTTATCTGGCGCGCCAGACCGGACTGGGCTCGTTCGAGCGCCACGTCGTGCTCAAGACCATCCTGCGGGAGCGCGCGGCCGACCAGCGGTTCGTCACGATGTTCCTGGACGAGGCCAAGCTCGCCGCGACCTTGAACCACCAGAACGTCGCGCAGGTCTACGAGGTGGACCACGCCGACGGCGCGTACTTCATGGCGATGGAGTACGTCCACGGTGAGAACACCCGGGCGATCCTGGAGACCACGATCCGCCGCGGCTGGACGATCCCGCTCGAGCTCGGGATCATGATCATCAACGGCGCGGCGGCGGGCCTGCACCATGCCCACGAGCGCCGCGGCAAGAACGGACAGCCGCTGCAGATCGTCCATCGCGACGTGTCGCCGGCCAACATCATGGTGGCCTACGACGGCGCGATCAAGGTCCTCGACTTCGGGATCGCCAAGGCCGAAGAGCGCGCGACCAAGACGATCGGCGGGACGATCAAGGGCAAGTACGGCTACATGTCGCCCGAGCAGTGCAAGGGCAGGCCGATCGACCGGCGGAGCGACATCTTCGCGCTCGGCATCGTGCTCTACGAGCTGTCGACCCTGCGCCGGGCGTTCAAGGGCAACGACGACTTCGAGACCATGAAGCGGATCGTCGCCGGTGATCTCGTGCTGCCGTCGACCCTGATCCCCGGGTTCCCGCGCGAGCTCGAGGCGATCATCCTGACCGCGCTGGCCAGCGATCCGGGCGCGCGGTTCCAGTCCGCCCAGGAGCTGATCGAGGCGCTCGATGCGTTCACCGTGCGCGCCAAGCTGACCGGCTCCAACACCGCGATGAGCCGGTTCATGGGCCAGCTGTTCGGCACCAAGAAGGAGCCGTGGATCGACACCGGCCTGCAGAGCACGGACCATACGCTGGTCACGCCGGCCGAGATCAGCGAGCCGTTCGACGACGACAACGACGAGACGCTGGTGCTCGGCAATCGCCAGGACATCCAGAACGTGCTGGAGCAGCTGAACCTCACGCCGTACGGCGCGGGCTCGGCGCCGGTGAGCTCGGCGGCGAATCCCGGCTCGGCGCCGGCCGTGGCGCGCACCCCGTCGCCGATGATCGCCGGTCCGCCGCCCGAGCCGACACCGCGGCCGCAGGCGGGCCCGCCGCCGGGGCCCCCGCCGGGGCCCGAGCGCGCCCGGCGACCGAGCGTGCGCCGGACCGGCGAGCGGCCGGCCCTGCCGTTCTCCGGTGCGTCGCCGTCGAGCACGGAGCGGTCGACCGTGCCGATGCCGCACCCGGCGGAGCGCAAGACCGCGCCGATGCCCGGGTCGAGCGGCGAGCGCCGGCCGTCGGACCCCAACCTGGCGATGACCGTGATCGGTCCGGTGCCGATCACGCCCGACGAGCCACCGCCGGTCGCGTCGCTGATCGGCATCCCGTCCGGGTCGCTGTCGGGGTCGATGCCCGCGATGTCGCCGGTGCTGCCGATGCCGATGCCACCGGTGACGATGCCGCCCGCGACGATGCCGCCCACGGCGGTGCCGCCGATGCCGCCCACGTCGGCGCTGGGGCCGCTCGGTCACCCAGGCCCGCCGGGCCATCCGGGCCATCCGGGCCAGTCCGGGCAGTCCGGGATGATGCCGCCGATGTCGGCGGGGGCGTCGGTGCCGGGGATGCCGATGCCGTCGGCGTCGATGTCGAACCGGGCGCTCGCACCGAGCGGGCTCCCGTCGCTCGTCAACGACGAGCTCAGCAGCCACACCGGGTCCCGGTCGCTGGTCACCGATCCCAAGCTGGGGTGGAGCACCTCGGTCAAGCTGACGGCGCCCAACGATGGCAGCCACACCCGCCTGCAGAGCGGTCAGGTCAACGTCAAGCTGCAGTCCAACACCCGCTGGGTGGTCCTGTCGTTCGCGCTCGTGCTGGTCGTCGCGGCGCTGGTCGTGCTGATCCTCGAGACCTGACGCGGCTTTCGATGCGGCGACGCGCCGCGTGAGACCGGCTTGAGCGGCTCGCTCGCCGGTGCCATGGTGCGCGCATGGCGACCGCAGCGACTCCCACCGAGTGTCTCTCCAGCTACAACCCGGCGACCCACGATCTGATCGGCAGCGTCCCGATCCACGGCCCCACGGAGGTCGACGCCGCCGTCGCGCGGGCGCGGATCGCCGCCGAGCGCTGGGCCGCGCTGTCGTTCGAGGCCCGCCGCGACGAGCTGACCGCGTTCCGCAGGGCGATCGCCGGTAGCGCCGACGAGCTCGCCGCCCTCCTGCACCGCGAGAACGGCAAGCCCGAGCTCGAGGCGCTGACCGAGGTCATGATGGCGCTCAGCCACATCCAGCACGCGGCGGGGTGCGCCGAGGCCGCGTTGACGCCGCGCCGGGTGTCGGCCGGCGTGCTCGCCAACTTCCGGGCGACGATCAGCTACCACCCGCTCGGCGTGGTCGCCGTGATCGGCCCGTGGAACTACCCGCTGTTCACGCCGATGGGCTCGATCGCCTACGCGCTCGCCGCCGGTAACGCGGTGGTGTGGAAGCCGAGCGAGCTGACCCCGTTGATCGCGGTCAAGGTCGCCGAGATCGCCCAGCGCAGCTTCGCGCTGCCCGACCTGCTCCAGGTCGTCACCGGGGCGGGGCCGACCGGCGCGGCGCTCGCCCGGGCGGCGGTCGACAAGATCGCGTTCACCGGCTCGCCGGCGACCGGCCGCCGCGTGATGCTGGCCGCCGCCGAGCGGCTGACCCCGGTGCTGCTCGAGCTCGGCGGCAAGGATCCGATGATCGTCGCCGAGGACGCCGACCTCGAGAAGGCCGCCGAGGCCTGCGTCTACGGCGCGCTGACCAACGCCGGCCAGGCCTGCATCTCGGTCGAGCGGGTCTACGTCGCCGAGCCGGTCCACGACCGGTTCGTCGACGAGGTCGTCAAGCAGGTCCGCGCGCTCAAGGTCGGCGGCGATGATGGCGACCTCGGCGCGATGACCAGCTCGGCCCAGGTCGCGATCGTCAAGGATCACCTCGAGGACGCCGTCGCCAAGGGCGCGAAGGTCCTGACCGGCGGCCCCGACGCGATCAGCGGCAGCTACATCCAGCCGACCGTGCTGACCGGCGTCGACCACCGCATGAAGGTGATGAGCGACGAGACGTTCGGCCCGGTCATCCCGATCCAGCGGGTCGGCTCGCTCGACGAGGCGGTCAAGCTCGCCAACGACACCCGGTACGGCCTGGGCTCGTCGGTGTTCGCCGGCAAGCGCGCCCGCGAGCTCGCCGCCAAGCTGCGCGCCGGGATGACCGCGATCAACTCGGTGATGAGCTACGCCGGCATCCCGTCGCTGCCGTTCGGCGGCGTCGGCGACTCCGGGTTCGGCCGGATCCACGGCGACGAGGGCATCCGCGAGTTCACCCGGATCAAGTCGACCGCCGAGCAGGTCGTCGCGCTGCCGGTCAACTTCCTGTCGTTCCGCCAGCCCAGGTCGGCCCCGGCGCGGCTGCGCCAGATGATCAAGCAGCTCTACGGCGACGGCGTGGTCGCTAAGGCCGGCGACTGGCTGCGCAAGCGGCGGGGGTAGCGACGCTCCGCCGGGGCCTGATCGCTGCTACATTGTCGTGATGGACCCCGCGGCCGCGACCGTGAAGCTCGACGATGACGTGCAGGAGGAGCTGCGCAAGCTGGCCGAGCGCTCCGGTCGCTCGCTGGGCGCGCTCGCCAACGAGGCGCTACGAGACTTCCTCCGCTACGAGCACCAGCTTGCGGCTTCGATCGATTCGGGGCTCGCCGACCTGGACGAATATCGCACGCGGGCGGCGCACGAGGTGCTCGCGCTGCTCGAGCAGCAGCGGCTGGCACGAACCCGTGGATGAAGGTCATCTGGTCGGAAGAGGCGGCGTGGGCGCTGGTCGCGCTGGAGGCGTGGTTTGCTCGGCGCTACTCGGCGGATCGGGCCGCGCGGATCGTCGAGGTTCTGATCCGCCGCGTGGCGCTGCTGGAGCGTTATCCACGGCTGGGACGGGTCGTACCGGCGTACAGGGCGTCGCAGCTGCGCGAGGTGGTCGATCGGTGGCACCGCAAGCTCACCCGAACAGCACCCCTACGTGCAGCGGATCCGGCCGGATCCGGCGCAGCCGCCCAGGCCGGTCGTAACCTTGGCCGGTTTGCTCGGCCGCAGCGACCGAGATGGCCACCAGCGCATGTATTTCACGCGCGACCTGCGGGCCGAACCCGCAGTGCGGGCCTTAAAGAGGTCGCGTTGATGGGTAGTCGGAAGATCACCGCTTGAGTCGCTCGAGCTCTGCGCGCAACCGGGCGACCTCTCGCTCGGCTTCCTCGCGCCGCCGGGCTTCCTCGTCGCGAAGCCGCTCTGCGTCGTCGCGAAGCCGCTCGGCTTCCTCGCGCCGCTGGGCTTCCTCCTCGGCACGTCGCTGGGCGGCATCGTACATCGCCTGGACCCGTGCGATGAGCTCCTCGCTCTCCAGCAGCAGCGCCGTGCCCGCGTAGAACCGGAGCCTGTCCTCGTCGACCTGGATCTCGAGACCGAGCACCCGGGACTCGTACAATCCATGGTTCGGGACGATGGGGGCGTAGACGCGCGCATCGGGCGACGCCAGGCGATAGGCCGCGAGCTGGTTGCGAGCCCGGTCGTAGAGGAAGTACTCGGGGATGCCGAGCCGCGCATAGCGCGTCACGTTGCGCTCCGCGTCCTTCTTCCGATCGCCGCCGACATGGACCTCGAGCACCCAGTCGAGCCCCTTGCCCTCCGCGTGGACAACCCACTTGTCGCGATCGACGTCGTCGGCATCGAGCACGGCCAGCAGATCCGGCGCGAAGCGCGGCTCGGCCGGGTAGTAGATCGGCAGCTCCTGGGCGAGATAGATCCGGCGCCGCTGCCGCGTGAAGAAGCCACGCAGCGCATCGAGCGCGCGGGCCTTGGCCTTGGCGTGGCGATCGCCTTCGGGCATCGCCATCTCGTCGTAGGTGACCTCTCCGGGGAGCGCCGCCACCACGGCTTCGCGCTCGGCGGGCGAGAGTGCCTCCCACTCCTCGACGCTCGGCGCCATCGGAAAGCCGGCCGGGCTGGTTCGCAACGCGAACATGCAATCCACAGCGTGGCTGCCTACGAGGTGGGCGTCAAGACCGCTGCGGGAACGCGGGCGGCCACGAGCATCATCGACGTCTCTTGCGCGCCCGAGGCTGTCACCGCAGCGAGCGGCGACGCCGCGTCAGCGCCGGGGCCGGCGATCACCGGCAGCCGGTGTCGTCGGCCGGGCACCGGAAGCGGACGTGCATGTGGTTGTCGTGGTTGGGCTCGTGGCGGACGATGCCCTCGGCCGAGCCGCGGCCGTGCGGGTACTGGAAGATCCGGTCGAGCCGGCGCTCGCTGACGCCGTGGTCGAGCGCCCAGTCATAGAGGATGCCCTGGACGTCGAAGTCGAGGAAGACCATCTGGACGCCGCCGTCGTCGTCGGCGGTGGCCAGGAAGTTCTCGAGCAGCTTGAAGGTCGCGGCGCAGTCCAGGTTGTCCTCGTCGGCGTGGACGAAGCTCGCGGGGTAGCCGGCGGGCCGCTCGCGATAGAACAGGCCGACGTCGATGTCGCGGCCGGACTGGTGCGAGCGGTGCTGGGTGATCAGGCCGCCCGCCGGCGCGGAGATGTCGCCGATCGCCAGGACGTGCTCGTCGGGGAACGCGTCGAGGGTCTCGCTGATCGCGCGCTCGGTGAGCTCGATCGTGGTCTCGGTGCCGTAGGCGCGCCCGGGGCGGCGGATGAAGTAGCCGTCGCCGGGGGGCAGCGCGGTGGCGTGCTGCAGCCGGCCGGCCCACGGTGCGCCGACGCTCTGGCCGGCCGCGATCTGGCGCGGCTCGAACCGCTCGTGCTCGCGCAGCGCGTGCAGCCGCGCCGCGCGCTTCTTGGTCTTGTGATCGTCGCTCGCGGTCGACCGGCGGCGGGCCTTGGCGTCCTTGGCGGCCTTGCCGCGTTTGCCGGCGTTGCCGTCCGGCGCAGTCTTCGAGCTGGCGTGCGCGGCGGCGGGGAGGACGAGGAGGCCGAGGGCGACGAGGCCGGCGAGACCGGCGAGACCGACGAGCGCGCGCATCGAGCTGCCATGGTGAAGCAAGCGCCGGGTGGTGCGCCAGTTTCGTTCTCATGAATCTTTGCCGCGGTCTGCGTCGCCCGGGGGCGCGGCGCCGGCGCGGCGCCGGCGCGCGTGACCGAATGTCATCCAGCCGGCGCGCTCGGGGATCGGGTGGCAGGGGCCTGCTTGCAGCGCGCCGCCAGGAGCTTGGCGATCGGGGCGAGGTCGTCCTGCAGCGTCCTGGCAAAGTCGGCGCGGGTCAGGGTCTTGCCGGCGAGCACCAGGCTGCGCACATCGCCACACGCGCGGTGGGCCTCGGCGAGCGCCGCGGCGCCGCCGTTGTAGACCCGGGTCTCGGTCAGCGTGGCGTTGTTGGGCCGGCGGCGCAGGTGGAGGTCCGCGACGAGCTCGTCGATGATCCGCGCCTTGGCGGCGAGCTTCTGGTCGCGCGGGGCGCCGCCGTCGTAGACCTTCTTGAGCTGCTGGTAGGCGTCGAGCAGGCGGGCGACGACCGGCAGCCGGATCGACTGGCCCAGCGTCCACGCCAGGTCCTCCGGCGAGCCCGGACCGAACCGGACCGCGATCCAGTGGTCGGTCAGGGCGTCGGCGATGTACGACGCGAAGCTCTCGTTGAAGAACGGCTCGTCGGGGACCAGCACGGTCGCGTGGACCGACTCGTGGAGGATCACGTTGGCGAGCCCGGGCAGGGCATCGTTGCCGCCGCCCAGCATGGTCGACAGCACCGGGTCGGGGAACCAGCCGCCGGTCGAGTACGCCGACGCCGGCCGGATGATGGTGTCGTAGCCCTCGGCATCGAGCGCGAGCTTGTGGCGGACGCCGTCGTCCTCGTCGAACCAGCCCAGGCCGGCGAAGCAGCCGGCGATCGGAAAGCACCACTGCTTCGGCTTGAACGCCAGCGGGTCGGCCGCGCCGACGAACCACACCGCGGCGGGCCGGCCGAGCGCGGCGTAGGTCGAGTAGTTGCGGTTGATGTTCAGGCCGTAGCTGCGGCCGTAGTCCTTGATCGCGGGGATCTCGGCGAGCATCGCCGCGACCCGGAACGGGGTCCGGGGGTCGCGAACGACCTGGTCGATCGGCCGCGCCTTGCTGAGCAGGTCGAGCTGGCCGTGGGCGGCCTGCAGCAGGTAGTCGGTCATCAGGCAGCCCGGGGCGAGCGCGAGGCACGCGGCGAGCGCGACGGGCAACGCAGCGGACAGCGCGCGCGGGCGCGGCGGACGGGGCGCGGCGGTCATAGCCTGGCGGCGATCACCCGCGCGAGCTCGGCGCCGTCGACCAGCTTGGTCGCCTTCCAGCCGATGCCGAGGCCGCTGCCGTCGTCGAGCCTGGGGATGATGTGGAAGTGGACGTGGAACACGGCCTGGTGGGCCTCGGGGCCGTTGTTCTGCAGGATGTTGTAGGCACGCGCCCCGGTCGCCGCGAGCACGGCGCGCGCGATCCGCGGCAGCACGCGGCCGATCGCCGCGGCGGCGTCATCCGACAGCTGATCGAGCGTCTCGGCGGGCTCCTTGGGGATCACCAGGGTATGGCCGCGCGACAGCGGGTTGACGTCGAGGAACGCGACCACGGCATCGTCCTCGTAGACGCGGTGGCACGGGATCTCGCCGCGCAGGATCTTGGCAAACACGGTCTCGGCCATGGCGCACAGGGTAGCGTGGTTGCGGCCGATCGGGGCCGGCCTACGGATCGAAGCGGTAGCCCGAGCCGCGCACGGTGACGAAGTGCCGCGGTTGTTCGGGGTTGACCTCGAATCGCTTGCGCAGCTGGCCGACGAAGTTGTCCACCGTGCGCACCGAGCCCGCCGACTGGCCCCACACCAGCTGGAACAGCTGGGCGCGGGAGAACACCTGGCTGGGGTGGCGGACGAAGAACACCAGGAGCTCGAACTCGAGGTGGGTGAGCTTGACTTCGACCCCGGTGCGGGTCACCAGGCGCTGGCCGGGCTCGACCGTGACGTCGTCGAACCCGAGCGGATCGCTGTGCGCGGCTGCGACCGGCACCGGCGCGGCGGCGACCTGCTGGGTCCGGCGCAGCACCGCGTCGATCCGCGCCAGCAGCTCGGCGAGCGCGAACGGCTTGGTCACGTAGTCGTCGGCGCCCAGCCGGAGCGCGGCGACCTTGTCGAACTCGTGCTCGCGCGCCGACAGCACGATCACCGGGACCAGGTTGTCAGCGGCGCGCAGCGCGGTGAGCACCTCGAGCCCGTTCATCCTGGGCAGGTTGATGTCGAGCAGGATCAGCGCGAAGTCCTCGGTCTGGGTCTGGGTCAGCGCGTCGACCCCGTCGCGCGCGATCGTGGTGGTGCGACCGGCGAGCTTCAAGTTGAGCGCCAGCCCGGTGGCGATCGCATCATCGTCCTCGACGATCAGGATCCGGCCGGTCACGGCGCCAGCCGCTCCACCAGGGCGGGCGAGCCGACCGCGGGGCGATCGCGCTGGCGCCGCAGCCGGATCCGGAACGTGGTCTCGCCGGGCCGCGACACGAAGTCGAGCTTGCCGCGGTGGCCGCGCACGATCGCGGTGACGAACGACAGCCCCAGCCCCAGGCCGGTGGCGCCGTTGGCGTCGGCGGCGCGGCCGCGCTGGAACTGCTCGAAGATCTGGCTCTGCTCGGCGGGGTCGATCCCGGCGCCGTTGTCGCGCACCGCGATCTCGATCCACCGGCGGTTCTCGATCGCGGTGAGCTCGATCCGCTTGTCGTCGCCGGTGTACTTCCACGCGTTGGTCAACAGGTTGACCAGCGCGCGCACCAGGGTCGGCCGGTCGCCGGTCACGAGCAGGCCGGGATCGATGCGCCGGGCGATCGGGGTCGGCCGGGTCAGCGTGATCGCGTCGAACGCGGCGATCGCCTCCTCGACCACCGCCGGCAGGTCCAGCGGATCGCGCGCGTAGTCGTAGCTCGACTGCAGCCGCGACAGCTCGAGCACGCGGCCGACCAGCGCCTCGAGCCGGCCGGTCTCGCGCGCCAGGAGCGACAGGACCTGCGACCGCTCCGCGGCGTCGAGCCGGCCATCGCGCAGCGACTCGATCAGCAGGTGGATCGACGTCAGCGGCGTGCGCAGCTCGTGCGACACGCTGGCCACGAAGTCGTTCTGGACCCGGACCAGCGCGGCACCCTTGGACAGGAACAGGCTGCCCAGGATGTAGCCGGTGATGCCGCTGGTGCAGAACGTCAGGACCAGGACGCCCGAGACCACCGCGGGCACGCTGCCCGCGCTGGTCGCCAGCAGCACGACGCCGACCGCGATCATCGCGATCGTCGGCAACAGCACGGCGAGCATCAGCACCACCTGCGCGCGGCGGAGCTGCAGATTCGCCCGCGGGAATCGCATCGCGAGGACTATGCCATGTCAGCGGTCTCGGCCGGCGCCGGCAGCGCGCCGAGCGGCTCGGAATCTGCGCGGGCAGCCGCGCGGATGTGGTCGGGGACGCCGCGGAGGTCCCAGATCAGGCCGACCGCGGCGAGGCCCCGGAGCACGTAGTAGGTCAGGTCGAGCTCCCACCAGAAGAAACCCTGACGCGCCGACACCTGGTAGTGGTGGTGGTTGTTGTGCCAGCCCTCACCCATCGTGATCAGGGCGAGCAGCAGGTTGTTTCGCGAGTCATCCGAGGTCGCGTAGCGCCGGGCGCCCCACAGGTGCGAGAGCGAGTTGATCGTGTACGTGGCGTGCCAGCACAGCACCTGGCCGATGCAGAACCCCCAGACCAGGCCGGTCCAGCCGCCGAGGACGTAGGTCAGGACACCGAACGCAACCAGCGGCAGGTGCCACCAGCGGTCGAGCCAGGCCAGCTCGGGGTACCTCGCGAAGTCCTTGATCCGCGCGAGGTTGGTCTCCTCCAGATCGGGGCTCAGGATCCAGCCGTGGTGCGCCCACCAGAACCCGGACTGCTTGACCGAGTGCAGGTCACCGCGCATGTCCGACAGCTTGTGGTGGGTCCGGTGGTGCGCCGCCCACCACAGCGGGCCGCGCTGGCCGGTCAGCACCGCCCCCAGGCCGAGCACGAACTGGAACCACCGCGACGTCCGGAAGCTGCGGTGCGAGAAGTAGCGGTGGTAGCCGCCGGTCACGAAGAACATGCGCGGCAGGTGGAGCGCCAGCACCAGGGCCAGGCCTCGCCAGGACCAGCCCAGGATCGCCACCCCGGCGATCGCGCCGGCGTGGATGCTCCAGAACGGAAGGGTCCCCGCGTTGCAATAGATCCGGCGCCAACCCCTCGCCTGCGCGGCCTCGACAGCAGTTGTGGACATCGATAGCCGGACCTTACAAGGCCCGCGCGGCGCTGCCCGTCATGCTTTGGTCACTTTCGACGAGAATTTGTTGCAGATTCAGGCGACCGCCAGCGCCGCCGCGGCGATCACGGCGAGCGTGACCACGCACAGGTAGAACACCAGCCGGCGGCGCAGGTCCGGCGGCTCCGGCCAGCCGGCCGGGGCGGCCTCGAGGCTGCGCTCGGCGTCGCGCGCGGCGGCCGCCCTCCGGTCCGGGCGCGTGCGCATCCTCGCCAGGGTCGAGGCGGACGAGGTGCGCTTCGACCTGCGCACCGTGGACCGGTTCGACGACGGAGCGATCGCCAGGGCGATCGGCGGGCTGCTGTCGCCGGCGTGAGCGTCGTCGTCGGCAC
>DATAPF010000692.1:0-4548 GCA_036265355.1 Kofleriaceae bacterium
AGCTTGTCCTGATAGAAGGACACTGCCGCGGGTAGATCGCGGACGCCGAGCATGATGGCGGCGACGCGAGGGAGCTGAACAGGCCGCGTCATCTGTTCATCATCTGTTCGTCATCTGTTCAGGCGCAGGCCTTCTCCAGCTCGGCCTCGACCTTCTCCTCGCTCCACTTGCGCGCCACCGCCAGCTCCTTGACGATGAGCTGCTTGGCGTTGTCCAGCATCTTGCGCTCCCCGAACGACAGCACCTTGCTGCTCTTGAGCCGGTACAGATCTCGGTAGACCTCGGCGACGTCGAACAGCGACCCGGTCTTGATCTTCTCCATGAACCCGCGGTAGCGCCGGTTCCACGTCTGCTTGTCGATGTGAACGTCCTTCTCCCGCAGGATATCAAACACTTCGTCGATCTCCGAGGAGCTGGCCACGTGCCTCAGCCCGACCTGATCGGCCTTGTCCTTGGGAACCAGGATCTGCATCCCGGTCGCGAGCACCTTCAGTACGTAGAAGGCACACACCGAGGTGTTGATCTCCTTCTTCTCGATCCCGATCACCTCGGCCACACCATGCGCTGGGTACACAGCCTTTTCGCCGATTCTGAAGTCGTGAATCACGGTGTTCTCTCCTCTGCGTGGTTCGGGGGCCCCCCTGCGAAGCAACGCAGGTGCCACCTTGGGCTCGGTCCCCGAAAAGCCTCGGCTATTGAATAGTTAGCCTTGAAAGGTGGAGCGAGCTTCCTTCCGCTGTCATGCGACAGCCTGACACATCAGAGATTCCCCGTCAGGGAAGGCGCGATCGGGGGGGCCCTCGGAGGGCAGCGGAGGATATCAATGTCGATGGCAATCGCCAGACTATTCTTCCACGGGCGGATCGGCCCGGCACGGTCAGTCGAGATCTCAACTACTTGCATGGTGAAGAAAATGTGACCTGTGGCCAGGTCTGATACCCTGCAGAGGACGTGCGCGGTTCGCTCGGCCAGATCCTCGTCCAGCAAGGAGTGATCGACGCGAGCGCATTGTCGGATGCGCTCGCCCATCAGAGCGGCCGACATCCGCTCGCATCCGAGCTCTACATGCTCGGCTACGCCAGCGAGCGTCAGCTGTGCCTTGCGCTGTCGGCGCAGACCGGCTGGCCGGGCATCGTGCTCGATGAGTCGGTGATCCGGCTCGACGTCCTGGAGTACGTCTCGCTCGACTGGGCCCGGATCTTCGCCGCGCTGGTGGTCTACGAGGACGCCCAGACCCTGGTGTTCGCGGCGGCGCGCCCCGAGGATGCGGTCGCCCCGGCGCGCGAGCTCGCCGCGTCGCGCGGCAAGAACGTCGAGCTGCGGATCGCGCTCGACATCACGCTCGCCCGCACGATCCGCGTCGCGTTCTCGCGGTGGAAGACCGGCGAGCTGTTCCTCGCCGGACCGGAGGCCGACCGCTCGGGGCCGTTCCTCGCGGTGGTCCACCCCGATCGCGACGACGACGACCACCGCCGCGCCCAGCGCGCGCTCGCCGAGGACGCCGCGCGCAACATCGAGCGCGACGACGAGCTGCCGTCCGAGGAGTCCGTCGGCGGCGTGACCTCGACCGGCGACTGGCAGGTCTCGCTGTCGAACACGTCGGTCGGCGTCGAGCAGCTCGAGCGCGAGGAGCACACGATGGAGATCGCCGCGGAGCTCGACCGCGGCAACGAGGAGCCCGATACCCACCGCGGCCGGCTGCGCGCGCTGGTCGTCGACCCGGATCCGCCCAACCGGATCCAGATGGTGTCGCAGCTCGAGCAGCTCGACTACGAGTGCCAGGCCGCGGCGAACGGGATGCAGGCGCTGTCGCTGCTCAGCAGCCTGTACTTCGACATCGTGTTCGCCGACATCGCGACCCCCGAGCTCGACGGCCTCCGGCTGTGCCGCGCGATCAAGCGCAGCAAGCGGCTCGGCAAGTGCCGAGTGATCGTCACCACCGCGGTGGTCGATTCGGGCCAGATCGCCGACGAGGATCTCCAGCGCCACGGCGCCGACGGCTACCTCGAGAAGCCGCTCGACTCGCGCCGGCTGCGCCGCCTGCTGCGCGATCTGTCGAGCGAGGAGCGCGGCGACCACGAGGCGCTGCTCGCCGACGCGCTCGGCCGCTACCACGCGGGCGACATCGACGGCGCGATCAACCGGCTGCGCGGTGCGCTGGTCGGCGACCCGTCGAGCCCCAAGCTGCACTTCATGCTCGCCAACATGCTGCAGCGCGCGTCGCGCTGGGCCGAGGCGGTCGACGAGTACGAGGCCGTGGTCGAGCTCCAGCCCGCGTACTTCCCGGCGCTGACCCGGCTCGCCTACCTGTACTTCCGCCAGGGCCTGCACGCCCGCGCGGTCGAGACCTGGCGGCGCGCGCTGCCGGTGTGCGACGACCCGGCGCTGCGCCGCAACATCGAGCTGTTCATGCGCAAGCTGGTCGCCGACATGGCCCGGTCCGAGTCCGCCTAGCCCCGGCCTTGAAAAACGCGCTGCGGGCCCCGATCGCTTCGTTGTCGCTGCGCTTCCGGTTCTCATGTGCGTGAGCACACTCCGATCCGGTTCTCGCTCCGCCTCGCGCTCGGGGCTCCTCGCAGCGTTTTTCAAGGCCGGTTACATGATCAGGCCAGCGCGCCCGGGTTCATGATCCGGTCGGGGTCGAGCGCGTCGCGCAGCTCGCGCAGGTAGCTGTCGAGCCGGTGCGCCCGCGCGCCGAGCAGCCAGCCGCCGGCGGCCTCGGCCGCGCGCTCGGCGGCGGCGATCGCGTCGCCGTCGTCGGGTGACAGCGTGAAGAACACCACGGCGCCGTCGGCGTCGAACCGCGAGATGTGGGCGCGCGCCGCCCCGCCGCGGCCGGCGAGCTCGCCGATCACCGTGTGATAGACCCGGAGCAGCCGCGACGGCGCCGCCATCACCTGCAGGGTCGGCTGCGGGCCCGGGGTCGGCTCGCCGGCGTGGCTCCGCCGCCACCACAGCTCGGCGAGCGCCTGGTCCGTCGCGACGCCGCTCTCGGCGAGCACCGCGCTCGCGATCAGGTCGCGATCGCACGCCGCCAGGTCGGTCGGCCCCGCGGTGCCGGCGCACAGCAAGGCGTGGCCCGCCGGCAGGGTGAGGCCGTCGAAGTGCAGCGCGGCCTCGGCGGCGTCGTAGATCCGCAGGCCCGACGGCGCGACCTCCTCGCGCAGCGCCAGGTACACCGCGTCGACCGCGGCGTCGACCGACGGCAAGCTGTACGCCGCGACCAGCCGGGCCTCGGGCCGGACGTGGATCCGCAGCACCGCGGACGTGATGAAGCCGATCGTGCCCTCGCTGCCGCACAGCGCGCGCGCGAGGTCCGGGCCGGTCGACCGCCGCGGCGCGACCCGGGTGTGGACGGTGCGGCCGTCGGCGAGCACCGCCGACAGCCCGACCACCGCGTCCTCGAAGAACCCGTGCCGCGCGCTCGACTTGCCCGGCGTGCGCACCGCGATGATGCCGCCGAGCGACGAGGTCAGCACGACCGGCGGGTAGTCGCCGATCGACAGGTTGCGCGGGCCGAGCACGCGCTCGAGGTCGAGCCCGGTCAGCCCGGCCTGGGCGTGGACCAGCAGCGACGCCTCGTCGAGCTGCAGCACCTGATCGAGCCGCCGGGTCGCGATGTAGACCCGCGGCCGGTCGTCGGCGACCCGTGTCCCCACAGGGGGGACCCTCGCCGCAGGGAGATTCCGATCCTTGCTTCGCTGCGGACCGGAATTGATCGGTTCGGCTCGGGCCGGCCGCCCGCCCGCGCCGAGCGGGTGGATCGCGGCCTGGTGGCCGCGCGCGCGCCGGATCACCTCGGCGACCTCGGCCGCCGAGCCGGGCGCGACCCGCCAGCTCGCGCCGCCGAGCGACTCGACGTGGGGCGCCCCGACGCTGTCGATCAGCTCCTGCTCGATCCCACGGAGGGGGGGGGGGCCCCTGCCCCCCGCCCCGCCGGCAGAGCCGTCGGGGTCCCCACCCCCCGTCTCGCTGCGCTCGCGGGTCATCGCCGGAGCCCTCGCGCCGGCGCGGGCGCACCGGGCGGCGCGAGGCCCATCTTGCCGGGGTTCATGATGCCGTCGGGATCGAACGCCGTCTTGGTGGCCTCGAAGATCGCCATCGCCTCGCGGTGCTCGGCCGCCATGAACGGCGCCTTGAGCAGGCCGACCCCGTGGTGGTGGCTGATCGTCCCGCCGACCTGGATCGTCGCATCGAGCCCGTCGCGCCAGATCGCGTCGTACAGCCGCTCGGACGCGGACGCGTCGCCGGCGGTGCCGACGAACGTGAAGTAGATCGAGCAGCCGTCGGGGTAGGCATGGGAGAAGTGCGCCATGACCAGCGCGTGGCGGGCGATCGCGGCGCGCACCGAGTGGTAGAGGTCGAGCAGCCGCTCCCAGCTCGCCGCGACCTCCATGGTGTCGACGAACGCGCCGTCGCGGAACACCGGCGACATCCGGTACGACACCGCGTAGCGGTGGCGATACCACGCCCAGCCCGGCTCCTCGCCCTTGTCACGCGCGCCGGCGACCGCGAGCTCGTGGAACGTCAGCGCGGCCTCGACCTCGG
>DATAPF010000693.1:0-15577 GCA_036265355.1 Kofleriaceae bacterium
TCACGATCGCGATGGGCGAGCTTGGATTCGTGCGTACCGTCAAGGGCCGGAAGACGCGGAAGACGCTTCGTCTGCCGCGCGGCATGTACGTGATCAAGCGAACCAGCCCGGTCGAGGCGCTCGAGCTCGTGCGACAGGCCGCGCGCGACAGCAAGGTCCGAGCCCGCATCTGCTGCGTGCCGGTCGATGGCAACATCCGGTTTTCGAATCTGCGGCCCATCTGATCTAGTTCGTATTCGCGCCAGCGGGGTGGCGCAGCCGATCAGGGGCGAGGCCGTACGAGGACCTCGCGGATGCGGGCGGGGAGGTCGCTGGCCGGATCGGCCGACGACAGCCAGTGCGCGATCCCGTCGGGCTGCAGCAACGCATCTCCGATCGTGACCAGCTTTGCGTTCGGGTGGTTGCGCTCGACGAAGCCGCGCATCTCGTCGGCCGCCGCCGCCGGATGGGAATCGGCGATCGCGATCACATCGGGTTCGAAGCTCGACTCGCCCAGCCGCGCGATCGCTTCGAGCGGGGTCGCCGCCTCGACGACCCCGCAGCCTGTGGCGCGAAATCCCGCGGTCATTGCCGACCGGCGCTGCGCATCGGCGTCGATCAGGACGACCGACAGCACCCGGTTGCGGGCGCGCGACGCCGTGAGGAGCTCGTCGATCATGCCGCGCAGCTCGCCGGACAGCGTGGCGAACGCGATCGCGACGCCCCCGCCTGCGATCCGGACGATCCGCCCGGTCGCCCGCAACCACTGGGCGAAGCCGCCGTCGAGCCGGACCTCGACATCGGCGAGGCGGCCGAGCAGTCGTTCCGGTGCGTCCACGTCGGTGATGACCAGCATGCCGCCTTCGCCGAGGTTGGCGATCCGCCCATGCAGCGCGTAGCCGTCCACGCGGACGAGCGAGGTGCCCTTGGGGCAGATGCGCGCGTGGCCGCGGCGTTCGGGCTGCGCACCCGTTCGGTTGTTCATGGTCTCGTCTGGACGCCGCCAAAAGACCACGGCCCATCCGTGAGGCTCCGAGCTTCGATCCGGACACAGCGTAGCACCGCAGACGCGATGCGTCGCGTCCAAACGGGGACTTCCCCACGGGCCATGTGTCGATGAGGTCGCGAACGATCACCTTGCCCACCCCCGTAACACGTGCACCGGTGAGAACGAGCCGGCGCGCGAGCTGACGATCGCGTGCGCCCGCTACCTCGAGGCCCGGCCGACGTGACCGACTCGTGACATAGCAAGCTCGCGAAGAATCACGAATTCGGGCGATATTCCACCCAGGATGGCCATTGAGCTGTGTAGCTTGCGGGCGGAGCTGCGCTCGGCGGGTGTGTTCGAGCATCGCGAGGCGAGGAGCTGGGGCAAGCTCGGGTTGATGGCGGCCGCGCTGGTCGCATGTCTCGCCGGCATCGCGACGTGGGGGAGCGTCGCGGCGCTCGTCCTCGTCCCGGTCGCGGGCGTGCTGTGCACCTCGATCGCGATGTACGGCCACGAAGGCAGCCACAAGAGCTTCTCCGGATCGCCTCGGCGAAACGCGCTCCTCGTCTATCTCGTGTTCCCCCTGTTTTCCGGGCTCGGTTCGCTGTACTGGCACAACAAGCACGACCGGCTCCATCACGGTCATCCCAACGTCGAGGGATTGGACCCCGATATCAAGCCGTTTCCGTTCGTGTCGTCGCTGGGTGATCACCAGCGCTGCAATCGCGGCGAGCGCTGGTTCCAGCGCAACTTCCAGCGCTACGTGTTCTGGCCGATGTCGCTGTTGATGACGATCGGCATGCGGAAGTCGTCGGTGGTCTACCTCGCAACCTATGCCCGCACCAAGGGAATCGACCGTGCCTGGCTCGTCGAGGTTGCGTGCATCCTGCTCCACTACACGTGCTGGATCGTCATCCCGACGATCCTGTGGGGCCCGTTTGCGGGCGTGTTGACCTATACCGCGATCTGGTCGGTCGTCGGGATCTGCCTCGCGCTCGTATTCGCGCCGGCGCACATCGGCTTGCCGGTCGTCAGCGATCAGCATCGCGACTGGCTCCATCAGATCGAGACGACGCGCAACCTCGAGCTGCCGCGCGTGGTGTCCATGTTCTTCATCGGGCTCGACTACCAGATCGAGCACCACCTGTTCCCGAAAATCCCCCACATGAACCTACCGAAGGCTGCGGCGATCACGCGTGCGTGGTGCGCCCGCACACGGATGCCCTACCTGAGCGAGCCGTATCTGCACGCGCTCGGCGACGCGACTCGGTTCATTCGCGACGCGTGGTCCCGCGAAGCGATCAGCCCCGTCGACATGCGCGGGGCACTCCGCGCGACCCTCGTCGATTAGCTGGCACGGCAGTCGGGCTGCTTGCGGCCCGTCTTGGTCAACACCATCTGGTAGAGCTGGCCGTCACGCGAGCGCGACGCGCCGGCCGCGGCCAGCAGGTAGAACTTCCACGCCTGATAGAACTTGCGGTCGTAGCGCACAGCGATCTCGGAGTAGGTGCGATCGAAGTTCTCCCACCACGCCATCAGCGTCGGGTCGTAGTCGGGGCCGATATTGTGAAGGTCTTCCAGCACGAACACGCCCTCGATCGCGCGGCCGATCTGCGCGAGCGACGGCGCGACCGCGTCCGGGAAGATGTACCTCTCGATGAACGGCGTGCCGTGGCGCAGGCTCTTGTTGTTCGCGATGGTGTGGACGAGCGCGACGCCATCTTCGACGAGGCAGCGATCGATCACGCGCATCATCTCGCCGTGATTCTTCGGTCCAACGTGCTCCATCATCCCGATCGACACCACGCGATCGAACGTGCCGTGGACGTCGCGGTAGTCGCATAGCCGCAGCTCGACGGGCAGGTGCTTCCACTTCTCGTTGCCGAGCGCGACCTGATCCTTCGACAGCGTCACGCCGAGCACGCTACAGCCGAACTTCTCGGCCGCCCAGCTCGCGAGGCCGCCCCAGCCGCAACCGAGGTCGAGCACGCGCATGCCGGGCCGGAGCCCGACCTTGCGACACACGAGATCGAGCTTGGCCTCCTGCGCCTCGGTGAGCGTCCTGGCGTCCTTCCAGTACGCGCAGGTGTAGACCATGCGCTCGTCGAGCATCCGCGTGTACAGGTCGTTGCCGATGTCATAGTGCGCCTCGATCGACGCGCCGGCGCGGGCCTTCGCCTGCAGGTTCATCATCACGGCCTTGACCGTGAGCACACGTAACCGCCAGCTGCCCTTGATCCTTTGCTTGAGGTTCGCGCGCATGACCTTGTCGATCATCACGTCGAGGGCATCGGTCTCCCACCAGTCCTCCATGTACGACTCGCCGAGACCGATCGACGCGTCGCGCAAGAGCCGCTCGTAGAACCGCGGGTCGTGAACGCGGACGTCGCCGGGTCGGGTGCCACCGATCTGGATGTCGGCGAGCTCAAACAATTCTCGGACGATAGCCTCGGCGTCGGACGTCCGCGCCGGCAGCTGGATCGCAGACATGAACTTGAACAGACCCCGCAGCGACCGCGCCGGCTCATGATGCTGCATCGCGCGTGAGTACGACGGTTGCGGCGCGACCACAAGAGAGATCCGCACTCCTCGGGAGCCCGGTTCAACGCGTTCCGCCCGCTCGACATGGCACCGGACGCTCACGCCAGACGACCGAGTACGTGATATTCCTCGTTGGCTGCGCGGAACAGCAGATCCTCGGTGACGGGCGAACCGGCCTCCGCAGCCAGGAACGCGGCGCGCAGGACGGCGTTCTGGATGCTGCCACCGCCCATCTCGTATCGCGCGGCAAGCTGTTCGAACCGGATCCGCCCGGCCAGCGCACACTCCGGCGGGATCATCGATTTCCATAGCTGATGTCGCTGAGCGGCGTCGGGGAGCGGGAACTCGATGTCGAACCGCAGGCGGCGCTTGAACGCCTCGTCGATGTTCTCCGGCTTGTTGGTGGTGAGGATCGAGATCCCCTGATAATCCTCGATCTGCTGAAGCAGGAAGTTCACGCCGAGGTTGGCGTAGCGGTCGGTGCTGTTCTTGACCTCCGTGCGCTTGGCGAACAGGCTGTCGGCCTCGTCGAACAACAGGATCGCCCGGCTCAGGCTGGCCTGCTCGAACACCTCACTGATGTGCTTCTCGCTTTCACCGATCCACATGCTGGTGATCTTCGAGAGGTCGATGCGGAACAGATCCATCTCGAGCTCGCGCGCAACCAGCGACGCTGCCATCGTCTTGCCCGTTCCCGACGGCCCGTGGAACAGCGCGCTCAGTCCGGCGCGCCGCGACCAGCGACGACCGAAGCCCCACGTACCGAACACCAACGGCGATGCCCGGACATAGAGAATCATCCTGCACAATCCAGTGACGGCGTCCTCCGGCGCGACCAAATCCTCCATGCGATTCGTGCACTCGATGCGGTGCGCCCAGCGGCCGAGCTGGTGCGCCTGGCGCTGGCGCGCGGCGCGCGACAGCTCGTCCAGGCCGAGCGCGGCGACTGACCCGGCGAGTGTGCGGGCCCGCCGACACTCGTGCGCTGCGTCTCGGATCTCGTCGTGACCGAGCAGGAAGCGCTGTGACAGGTCGCGTAGTGTTGCGAGATCTGTAGGCTCACCGACGTCATCCTGGAGAAACCTCTGCCACAGCGCGAGGCGTCCCTCGACGTCGGGCAAGCCGACCTCGAGCTCGACTGCGTCGGTGATGTCGAGTGGCGGAGGAAACGCGCGCACGCAGCCGATCGCGACGTGAAACGGGTACTCGGCGAGCACCGTCGCGAGTCGAACGAGAACTGTGGCCGCGCTCTCGAGCCGGTGTGCGTCGAGGTACACGACAGCGTCGGTCAGCCGTGCTTCGCGCAGGTGCTCGGCCAGCGCCACGTCGGGGTCGCTGAACAGCAGCGCGATGCGGCGCAGGTCGACGCACAATAGCGGCCGGCCCTCGGCTGTTGCGAGCGCGCCGAGCAGCGCGGCCTTGCCGCCGGCGTCCGGGCCGACGAGCAACAGCCGGCGCGGCACGGTGCTGACCTCGCGCCATCCGAACACCGTCTGGCGGAGCGACTCGGGGTAAGGCAACTCCTCGAGCTCGACGGTGCTGTGCGCAAGCCGCGCGGTGTCGGCGAGCCGTGGATCGAACTTGTCGTCGCCGGCGAGCCAGTCAACGATGCGCTCGTGGAGCTCGATGGGACGGCCACCGAACCCAGGCGCTGCATCGTGAGTGCCCAGCCTCACGACCTGGAATCGGCGAAGCGGCAGTCCCGACGCGAGCCGCTCGGTCACGGCGCGCCGCCGCGCGAAGCTCGGCCCGAGCAGGTCGACCAGCTCTCCCGCCGTCAGACGTGGCCCGCTCCCCGTGCGATGCGCGCGCTCGGCCTGGAGTCCGCGATCGAGCTGGTACGCGGCCAGTACCAGCACGATCTCGATGTCGAGCGGATCGAGCGCCAGCTGCCGCGCCAGGACCGCGACCGGCGCGACCGCTCCATCGGAGAATGGTTGGGTCGCGCGCGAGCGCAGCGCGGTCGCGAGCGCATCGGCGCGGGCGGTCGCGGCATGCACGGGGGATGCTCCGCCGATCAGCGTCGCACCCGGCGAGATATCGCCATCGCCGGTCGCCGATGCCGCCGCGAGCTTGAGGCGCGCGAACAGCAGGCGAGCCCAGCGGTTCGCTTCGGCGAGGACCTCTTCGCAACTGCGAAACGGCGCTGCGCCTAGGACCGTTGGGTCGACGACCACGTGAGCCACGCCTTGATCGACGCTTCACGCGCAGGCTCAGCGCCGTCGGCGTCATAGTTGCCGTTCTTGATCCACAGCGCACGGAATCGCGCCTCGCCGTCGGGCTTGGTCCAGCCCTGGCCGGGCACGAAGCCGAAATGCCGCTCCAGCGCCCGTTCCAGGGCTCGCTGAGCGTGGAGCCTGGTCAGCTCATCTTTGGCATTTAGCACGTCGCCGAGATAGGGAATCACCTTGGGTCCGAGCTCGCCCAGCTGTTCGACCGCGGGCGTGATATCGGCGTGGAGCGGGTTGGCATCCTGGTCGATACGCGCGACGAGCGCCTCGATCGTCGGGTCGTTCGTCGTCGGGCCTGCAGCATGATTCGACATGGGCTGATCTCCTGCGGACGATGGAGCGGTCGATCCGCACCCCACGAGCACGACCAGTGCAAAGACCATCAGGCGCATCACGCGTCCTCAGTCCTTCTTCTCCGGGGTTGCGGCCGGCTTGGGCGCGCTGGGTGAACCGGGATTGTGGTAGACGTCGTTGAACTTGTCGACCGCAGCGTTGAAGGTCGCCGAAGGATTGTCCTGAAACGAGTGGCTTTCATTGATGACCTTCGAGTCCTTCACGGTGAAGCCCCACTTCACCGTCCCGTAGGTCGTGCCATCCGCGCCCTGCGCGGCGGTCTCGAAGCGCCAGGTCAAGTTCATGCCTGATACACCGGGGAAGTCCCACAGCGAGCAGTGCTGGATATCCTTGCCGTTCTTGTGACCGTCCTGGCTCACGGAGCTATTCGGCCAGTAATCGCGATACGCGGTCGACACGGCAGAATCGCTCGCCTTGCTGCGAGGCGCTACCGCCGCCGGGTTGTGGTCGACCATCCAGCCCTTCTCGACGGAGCCAGCCTCACCCGGCGTACCCTTCTCCTGGGTCTTGACGTCTTCGAGGCGCGCCTGGCTACCGGTCCATTTGTAGTCGGTGCCGTCATCCTTGATATCGCGGACGACCTGCACCATGCGCAGCTTGGTCGTGTCCTTGGCCTTGGCGTTCGGCGTGAACTTGATCGTCCCCTTCTCGCCGGACTGCACCGCCTCGATGGCGGTCATGTCGATCTCCATCTCGCCAGCCTTCAGTGAGTCCTTCGAGGACGCCTTGATGCTCATGGATGAGCTTCTCCCTCGTCAGTATGCATGTTCTCTGCCCACGGTGCAGCGGCATCGGTGCCTTCGAGGTGGGGCGCAGTCTGCCATGCGAACAGCGCTGCGATACTCTCCTCATTCGGTATCCGGCGCTCGAAGTCCTTCCAGATCCGAGGATCGCTGCTGCACGAATAGGTCCGGCAGCCCAGCGGGCGTTGCGCGTACACGGTGCAGCGCCGGTCGTCGGCACCGAGGTGGCAACAGCCCCCGCCGTCGATGCGGCGCAGCCGGTACGGTCGCGCGAGATCCCAGCGCACCGCGCCCTCCTCGACGTCTTGCGCTGAGAGCGTCCGATCGATCGCACAGCAGGCCGCGCGACACATCGGCAACCGAGCAGTGCAGTCGACCACCGCGGTGTCCGGATGGCTGTACTTGTCGCGTCGGTCATCGAGCAACGCGAGCTCCAGGCCGCGGCCGATTTCGGTCGACGCGAGCCGGTCGCGCAGATGCGCGGCTTGCGCTCGCAGCTCGTCGACGCTGACGAAGCCTTGCGCGACGAGCAGATCGACGAGCGCCAGCACGGTCGTCGCGAGCTCACGGAGGTTCACGTGGCCCTGGCTCAGCTTGCTGTGCAGATGCAAGAAGCCGCGCTCCACGCGTGCTGCCTCGTCGCCCGTCAGGTTTGGAGTCGTGGGCATCTAGCCGCCCGTTGAATGATACGACGCAACGCGCTTCGGCTTCCACGCTCCGGAAGCCACGGCGTATATCGCGGTAAACACAGCGGTTTCAGTCGCTGCCGAACCGGAGCTCGGCCTGCGGCGGGTCGTGTGCATGCCGATCGCTCCGTGTCAGATGCCCGGAGTAGCCTGGGGATCGGCGCACCAGAATACGGCACCTGTAGTGGTGCGATAGTCACGTCACCCTATATTTAGTGTGTACAGCGGTTGACCCAACATGCACGCCACGCTAGAAGAAGCCATCGTCGGAGTCACCTAGCGAAGACGAACCAACCACATATCCGTGCTGGTGCCGCCGCTTCGAACGGCGGCTGAAAAGGGAACCCGGTGGTCGACCAGACCTAGCGCATCGCATGCGCGCTCACCGAATCGATCGGTGACGCGCTCGAGCTGTACCGGCTGGTGTCGACGCTCGAGTACCTGCCCAGCTCGCCGACGTTGTTCAACGCCGGCACGTCGCACGAACAGCTGGCGAGCTGCTTCTTGCTCGACTCGCCCACCGATCATCTGGAGGCGATCTACCAGCGCTACACCGATGTCGCGCTGCTGTCGAAGTTCTCCGGCGGCATCGGCCTCGCATACCACCGCGTGCGATCGCGCGGCTCGCTGATCGAGAGCACCAACGGGTACTCGAACGGCATCGTGCCGTGGCTCAAGACGCTCGTCGCCTCGGTCGCCGCCGTTAACCAGGGCGGCAAGCGCAAGGGCGCGGCGTGCGTGTACCTTGAGCCGTGGCACGCCGACATCGAGCAGTTCCTTGCGCTGCGCGACAACACCGGCGACGAGGCCGCTCGCACCCACAACCTGAACCTGGCCAACTGGCTCCCGGATCTGTTCATGCGCCGGGTCGAGGCCGACGCCGAGTGGAGCCTGTTCGACCCCAAGCGGGTGCGCGAGCTGCCGGATCTTTGGGGCGACGACTTCGATCGCGCCTACGGGGCGGCGGAGCGCGCAGGGCTCGCCGCCAGGACCGTCCGCGCGCGCGAACTCTACGCGCGGATGATGCGGACCCTGGCGCAGACCGGCAACGGCTGGATGACGTTCAAGGACGCGTCGAACCGCACGTGCAACCAGACCGCGCTGCCCGGGCGTACCGTGCACCTGTCGAACCGGTGCACCGAGATCATCGAGGTGACGTCGGCCGACGAGGCAGCGGTGTGCAACCTCGGCTCGATCAACCTCGCGCGCCACGTCGGCAACAGCGGGTTCGGCTTCGCCAAGCTCGCGCGCACCGTGCGCACCGCGATCCGCCAGCTCGATCGCGTGATCGATCTGCTATCCGGCGGCGTCGCCGGACTGTCGACCGGCGAGGTGCGCGTGTACCTCGAGTACTGCGCCGATCAACGGCTCGCGACCCTTGGCTTCGCCAGGCAGTACGGCGCGAAGAACCCGTTCAGCTTCCTCGCGTTGCAAGACGTGCAGGAGGTGACGAACTTCTTCGAACGCCGGGTCTCGGCCTATCAGGTCGCGGTCGAGGGCGAGGTCGCGTTTGATGCCTCCTTCTGACGTCCTGGTCGTAGCCCTGGACCGCGGCGGCGCCGGCGATCTGTGCAATCTCTGACGACCTGCCACGCGCGCGGTGAAGTCTCGACGACGCGACGACGCTGGGGATGGCAACGGCGTGGCGATGCCTGGCAAAGCTCGTCCTTTGCTGCATGGCATACCGCGTGATGGAGCCGGCTCCATGCCGATCGGCTACGCGGTGGAGCCCGCGCGCTGCCTGAGCTGTGGTTCGTGCGCGATCCTCGCCCCCGGGGTGTTCGCGGTGGTCCGCCGGGTCCGCCTGGTGCGCCAGCCGGCGACCGAGGCCGAGGTCACCGCGTGCGCGGCGGCGGCGCTGGTCTGCCCGACGCAGGCGATCCGGGGCGAGATCGAGGCGGTGCCGCGTGGATGACCTGATCGGCGAGATGCTGCACACGCCGCTGTTCGATCAGGCCGAGGCGGTGCGCTGGCGGATGGCCGACATCGCGTGGCACGCGATCGACCGCGCGGCGGTGACGCCCGAGCTGTGCGACCTGGTGCGCGCGGTCGCGTCGTCCGAGCAGACCACGTTCGCGGCGACCCGCCGGTTCCTCACCGATCTCGCCGACGACGTCGATCTCACGCAGTGGATCGCGGTGTGGTTCTACGAGGAGACCAAGCACCCCGGCGTGCTGCTGCGCTGGCTGCGCCAGGTCGGGGTCGTGGTCGACGACCGCTTCGTGCAGCACGGCCGCGCCACCGCGCCGTTCATGCGGTCGCGGATGGGCACGCTGGTCACCAACGTGATCTCGGAGATGGTCGCGTCGACCGGCTACGTCGCGCTGCGCGATCGCTCGCCGGAGCCAGTGCTCGCGCAGATCGCCGGCCGGCTCGCCGCGGACGAGGCGCGCCACTGCGCGAGCTTCTATCTGTACGCGCGGCGTCACCTCGAGCGCTCGCGTGACCCCGATCGCGAGCGGCGCGACGCGTTGAAGATCCTGTTCCTGTGGTTCCGGAGCAACGAGCTCGTGAGCCACCCGGTCAGCGAGTTCTTCCAGCGCCACCGGGTGGCGTTCGACATCACCACCGTGCGCGACCGGATCTCGCGGCTGATCGGCCTCCTGATCGGACTTCCGCTGACCGGCGCGAGCGATCTGGGGCAACACCTCTCCAGGCTGGGAGCGAACCATGAAGCGACGTGATGTGCTGAAGCAGGCCGCGGCCGCGGCCGCGGTTGCCGGTGTCGGGGCGAGCGTGGGTGGCGCGGGCTGTGCCACCGTGCCCCGCGCGCCTGCGCCGCACGACGATCGCGCGGCCGCCGACTACCTCGCGATGCTCGATCACAGCCTGGGGCTCGCGGCCCGGATGCGCCCGGTGCACGCGATCGCCGCGCAGCGCCCGCCCGGTCCGCGATCGCCCGAGGACGACCGGTTCGTCGCCGGCAGCGATGCGATGTTCCAGCGCCTGATCGGCGCGCTGTTCATCACGCAGTCGTTCCGCGATCTGCCGCCGGACACCCAGGCCCACCCTGCGGTGCAGACCCGCATCGCATCGCACCTCGACGAGATCGATGGCACGGTGTTCGAGCTGACCAGCTTCCTGTCGGCGCAGACCGGCGACGAGCGGGCGCAGCTGCGCGACGCCCTGCGCACGAACCCGCGCGCCGCGATGGACCTCGCCGAGCTGCTCGACGGCCATGCGGCCACGATGGGGGTGACGGTGGAGCGCCGCCGCCAGCTGCGCCAGATCATGAAGCACGCCACGTTCCGGCTGCGCACGGAGTCTCCCGGGGCGCTGATCGACGAGTACACCGCGAAGGTCCAGCGGCTGCGCGGCGAGGACGGCAACAGCGCGCTCGCGCTCGCGCTCGCCCAGAAGCTCGGCGAGGACCAGTTCTGGCGCTACCAGGAGCACCTCGCGCAGGCCGCCGGTCCGGGTGGCGCGACGCCGGCGACCGCGGCACCGACCGCCCGGCTGTCCCCGCCCGGCGCCACGCCGCCGTCCGCAGTGGCGCCGCAGCCTGCGCCGGCTGCGCCGCACCGGCCCGGCGACACCGCGATCAAGGCGGGCGCGTACATGCTGGGGATCGGCGTGGTCGACTTCGGGCTCGGCGCGCTGATCGTGTCGAGCGCGTCGGGCGGCGTGGCGGTGGCCGCGCTGGTCGGCGGCATCACGATCGGCGCGCTGCTGGCCGCGATCGGCCTGATCACGCTGATCGTCGGCGCGCTGATCCGGCTGGGCTCGGACTGATGCGCGCGGCGATCACAGGGATCGGCGCAGTCACCGCGCTCGGGCGCGGCACGGCTCGCCTGTGGGATGCGATGGCGGCCGGCGAGCAGGGCATCAGCCGGATCGCGCGGTTCGCGACCGACGGGTTCGACGTCCAGATCGCCGGTGTCGTGCCGGATCGCAACGATCCGCGCTGGGCGGATCCGGGCGCGGCGCTGTGCATCGAGCTCGCGGTCGATGCGGCGCGCGAGGCGCTCGACGCGGCCGGGCTCGACGCCGCGCCGGACCGGATCGCGCTGGTGCACGGCTCGAGCCTGGGCGATCACGACCTGGCGCTGCACGAGGTCACCCGGCAGATCGCCGACGCGATCGGCGCGCGCGGGCCGCGGATCACGGTGTCGACCGCGTGCACCTCGTCGAGCAACGCGCTCGGGATCGGCCTCGACCTGCTGGAGCAGGGCGCCGCCGACGCGGTGATCGCCGGGGGCGCGGACACGCTGACGCCGATGGTGCTCGCCGGGTTCTTGCGGCTCGGCGTGCTCAGCGCCCTGCCGTGCGCGCCGTTCTCGCACCCGCCCGGGACCACGCTCGGCGAGGGCGCCGGCTTCGTCGTGCTGGAGCGCCGCGCGCGCGGCCGGGCCCGTCACGCGGTGCTCGGCTACGGCCTGTCGTCGGACGCGTACCACGAGACCGGGCCCGATCCGAGCGGCGCCGGGGTCGCGCGCGCGATCCGCAACGCACTGGCGCACGCGGGAGTCTCCGCCGACGCGATCGACTACGTCAACGCGCACGGCACCGGCACCGCCGCCGGCGATCCGGCGGAGTGGCGCGCGCTGCGCCAGGTGCTCGGCGCGCGCGCCGACCGCGTCCCGGTCAGCTCGAGCAAGAGCTTCCTCGGCCATGCCCAGGGCGCCGCGGGCGTGCTCGAGCTGATCGCGACGCTCGTGGCGCTCGACCGCGCGGCGATTCCCCCGACCCGCAACTTCGCAGGCCCGCGGCCGAACAGCCCGCCCGACCCGGTGGCCTGCGACCGGCCGCGCCCGGCGAGCGTGCGCCACACGCTGTGCAACAGCTCGGGGTTCGGCGGCGCGAACTGCGCGGTCATCGTCGGGCCGATCGCGGCGCTCGATCCCCCGGTCGCGCCGGCCGCCCGGCCGGTGTTCGTCACCGGGCTCGGCGCGGTCGGCCCGCATCGCCGCAGCCTGGAGGTGATCGGCGCGCTCGGCGCACCCGGCGGCACCGCGCCCGGCATCGCCGGCGATGCGCGCGGCGTGGACGCGATGACGCGGTTCCTGGTGTCCGCCGCCGGCGAGGCGCTGGCCGACGCCGGGGTGCGGCTGCGCGGCGCGATGCACGAGCGCAGCGGCCTGGTGATCGGCACGACGCGGGTGTCGCGGCAGAGCGAGGACCAGCTGCTGCGGTCGATCGACGACCGCGGGCTGCGCCAGCTGTCGGCGGTGATGTTCTCGCGCATGGTGCTCAACGCGCCGGTCGGCGCGTGCGCCAAGCAGCTCGCGCTCAAGGGGCCGCTGACCACGATCTCCACCGGCGATGGCTCGGGGCTGACCGCGATCGCCCAGGCCGCGCACCTGCTCGCGACCCGCGGCGACCTCGATCGCGCAATCGCGGGCGGCGTCGAGGAGGAGCGCGGCGCCCCCGGGCCGACGGTCGAGGGCGCGGTGACCGCGCTGCTGTCGACCGAGCCGCCGGCCGGACCGCGGATCCGGCTCGCCGGCTGGGGGCTCGCCGGCCCCGACGGCCGCGCGCACGCGGCGCGGGCGGCCCTGTCGCAGGCCCGGTGCGCGGCGGTCGATCTCGTCGTCGGGTCCGCCGTCCCCGGCGTGCCCTGCCCACGCGTCGTCGCGCCGGATCAGCGCGGCGGGGCCGCCGCCTCGGCGCTCGGCTTCGCGATCGCGGTCGCCGCCCTGCGGCGGGCCGACATCCACGCGGCGCTCGTCGTGTCGGAGCCGTGCGCTTCGATCGCCTGCGCGCTGCACCTCGTTGCGGAGGCCACATGACCGATCTCGAAACCCGGAGCGCCGAGCGCGCGGCGATGCTCGACCGCCTGCGCCACATCCTGGTCGCCCAGCTCCAGCTCGGGCGCGACCCCGACGAGCTCGATCCCGACGCGCCGCTGTTCGGCTCGGGGCTCGGGCTCGACTCGCTCGACGCGGTCGAGCTCGTGGTGTGCCTGGAGAGCGAGTTCGGCGTGCGGGTCGGCGATCCGGTGACGCTGCGCCAGTCGTTCCGCTCGCTGAACAAGATGATCGACCTGATCGCCGCCGGGCGAGGTGCGCCGTGAGCCTGGCGCGCGAGGTCGAGGCGCTGCGCACCGCGGTGACGCTGGCGGCCGGCGATCACATCGCCTGCGTGCGCGTGCGCGGCGCGGACGCGGTCGAGACGCTCGATCGGGTGTCGCCGCGCGCGCTGTTCGCGCGGCCCGGCAAGATGACCCACACGCTGCTGCTCGACGACGACGCCCGGCCGATCGCCGACGTCACTCTGTGCTGCGACGAGGACGACTGGTTCATGCTCGCCGAGGGCCTGCCGGCGGCGGCCGTGATCGAGTACGTGATCGAGCACGTGCAGGGCCGCGCCGGTGGGCTCGATGTCGAGCTCGACGACCTGTCGCACAGCCACGCGATGATCACGCTCAACGGGCCGTACGCGTGGGAGCTGCTCGGCGAGCTCACCACCCCGGACGTGATCGGCCTGCCCTACCTGGGGTTCTTCCACGCCGACGCGTTCACCTGCTTCCGCGGCGGCAAGACCGGCGAGTACGGCTACGACCTGCTGGTCGAGCGCGACCGCCTGGCCGGGCTCCGCGATCGCGTCCTGACCCTGGGTCGCCGGTTCGAGCTCGCCGAGATCTCGCTCGCGGCGCTCGAGACCGCGCAGCTCGAGAACCTGTTCTGGAACCCGCGCAAGGACTCCGCTCCCGGGCTGACGCCGATCGAGCTGCAGCTGCAGTGGCGGGTCAGCTACGATCGCGAGTTCCCGGGGTCGGCGGCCCTGCACCGCCGGCGCCGGACCGCCCACCGCCGTGCGGTGCTGCTGTGCGCCGACCGCGAGCTGCCGGCCGATGCGCGGGTCGTCGCGGATGGCCGCGACATCGGCGGCGTGCTCCACACCGGCGCCTCGCCGACCCGCGGCGACTGGCTCGCGATCGCGATCGTCGAGCGCGCGCTCGCCCACGCCGGCCTGGACTTCACCGTCGGTGGGGTCGCGGCGCGCACGCTGTCGGCGCCCGCGATCGACAACCGCAGCCTGCTGGTCGATCCGCAGCGCCACTCGTTCGCCACCCGGGACACCGACGCCTTCCCGCCGCTGGTCCGCCGATGACGGCCGCACGCAAGACCGCGCTGGTGACCGGCGGCTCGCGAGGCCTCGGGCGCGCGATCGCGGCCCGGCTGTCCGGCGACGGCATGCGGGTCTACGCCGGCCACCTGCGCGACGCGGCCCCGGCCCCGGCCCCGGCCCCCGCCGATGAGGTCACGCCGGTCCGGTTCGACGTCGCCGACGCCGCCGCGTGCCAGGCCGCGGTCGACCGGATCGTCGGCGAGGCCGGCGGGCTCGACGTCGTGGTCCACGCCGCCGGGGTCGCGCGCGACAGCCTGTTCGCGCTGTCGTCTCCCGAGGACTGGGACGAGCCGGTGCGGGTCAACCTCGGCGGCGCGCTGCGGCTCGCGCGCGCGGCGATCCGGCCGATGCTCGCGGCGCGGCGCGGCGCGATCGTGCTGGTCGGCTCGGTCGCGGGGCTGCGCGCCAGCCCCGGCCAGGTCGGCTACGCGGCGTCCAAGGCCGGCCTCCACGCGGCCACCGCGACGCTGGCCGCCGAGCTCGCGCCGCGCGGGATCCGGGTCAACGCCGTGCTGCCGGGGCTGATCGCCGCCGGCATGGCCGCGCGCCTCGACCAGCGCATCGTCGAGGACCGCCGGCGCCACATCCCGCTCGGCCGGCTGGGGCGCGCCGAGGAGATCGCCGAGGCCGTCGCGTTCCTGTGCTCCGATGCGGCGAGCTACATCGTCGGCCACGCGCTGGTGGTCGACGGAGGGCTGTCGCTGTGACCTGTGCGTTCGTGTTCGCCGGACAGGGCGTCGACCCGCCGTGGATCGCGCCCGATCTGCTGGCGCGACCCCGGGCGCGGCCGCTGCTCGACGCCGCGAGCGACGCGGCCGGCTGCGACGTGCACGCGCTGCTGGTCCGCGGCGGCCGCGCGCTCGCCCGGACGGAGGTCCTGCAGCCCGCGCTGGTCGCCGCGTGTCTGATCGCGGCCGACGCGCTCGCCGAGGCGGGCGTCGCGCCCGACGCGGTGTGCGGCCATTCGCTCGGCGAGCTCGCGGC
>DATAPF010000694.1:0-2899 GCA_036265355.1 Kofleriaceae bacterium
GCCAGCCCGGGGGCGAGCGCCAGCACCGAGCCGCCGACTCCGACATCGCCCACGGTGACGGCGAGCGTGACCTGACCCACCGCGAGCATGCCCGCGCCTGCCGCCAGGACCTGCCGGCCGTGACGCACGGTGAGCTCCGGCGCCTTCAGTGACGTGAGCAGGTACGCGCCGGCCAGGATCGTGAACACCAGGCCGGAGTGCAGTGCGCTCATGCCCCGGCCGAGCTGCAGGTAGAGCGACAGCACGAGGAAGAACGACGCCTGCCCGCTCCAGAACAGCAGCTGTGCGGCCAGTCCGATGGTCACGCCCCGCGAGGCGAACAGCTCCGGGGGCATCAGCGGCGTGCCGCCGCGACCGGCAAGCCGGCGCTGCTGGAGCACGAACGCGCCGAGCAGGACCGGGGCAGCGGCCAGCGACAGCCACGTCCACGGCGGCCAGCCGTGGGCGCGCCCCTCGACCAGCGGCAGGACGATCGCGGTGAGGCCCAGGGTCGCCAGCACGGTGCCGGCGAGGTCCAGGCTTCCGGCCTGGCCGTGGGACTCCGGGATGACGCGTGGCGCCGCGAGCACGGCAAGGACGCCGATGGGGATGTTGATGAGAAAGCAGCTGCGCCAGCCGAGCCCCGCCGGGTTGGCCTGGACGAGGATGCCGCCGATGAGCTGGCCCGAGACCGCGGCAAAGCCCATGCTCATGCCGTAGGCGGCCAGCGCCTTGGCGCGGTCGCCCCCGTCATAGAGGACGCCGATGATCGCCAGGACGTTGGGCATCAGCATCGCGGAGGCGCAGCCCTGCGCCAGGCGCGAGATGACCAGGACCTCGGGCGTGCCGGCCAGCCCGCATCCGGCGGAGGCGAGCGTGAACAGCGCCAGCCCGATGGTGAAGACCCGGACGCGGCCGAGTCGGTCACCCAGCCGGGCGCCGGTGATGAGGAACACGGCGTTGGTGAGGCCGTAGCCGGCCACGACCCATTCGATCGCGCCGTTGGACGCATGCAGGTGTGCCTGCATCGACGGCAGCGCGACGTTGACGATGAAGAAGTCCAGCACGACCATGAAGGTGCCGGCGAGGATCACCGGCAAGGGCAGCCAACGGCTGCGAGTGGAGGAGAACGCCGTCGGAGCAGGGCCGACGGCCGATATCGATTGAGTGCTCATGGCTGGGCACGTTCCCAGCCGCCGGTCACGCCGTCGATTACCCGCCGGGTAACGATGCGATGGCGCTTTTTGAGAACTCTTCGCTTATGCCTGATATGGAGAGCTGTTTGTCAACCTGGGCGTGTGAATTTGCGCTGTCGCGGTCGGTGTGGCGGTGAGCGTGGGGGTCGGCTGGGTGGGTGGCGGCCCGGGTTGCTGTGCGCGACGCGGGTCAGACTGATATGCGCGGATCCGGGTGGCCGCAGGACCATGGTTCGTCGTGGGGTGCCGCTGTCTAAGAGATCGAGCGTGACCCTCTGATCGGGGTTGCTCATAGGCAAATCGCGGGTTCCCCGCGCGTCCCGGGCCGCCACCGACCCAGCCGACCGTGATGGAGTTCGGGTGCTGCTATTCGATTTGGGTGATCGCCCAGCAGAACCCGATCAGCTCGCGCGCGGCGGCGACGGCGATCAGCGTCCGTCGTTTGGATCGCGCCTCCAGCCGGGTCCAGGTGCGATGCAGTCGTCGTTGCGCGGTCCACGCGACCGCGACCGCCTCGGGGGGCTGGCCGGCCTGTCGGTCAGTCAGCGTCTTGCCGATCGCGGGGGGCTTGCGGTAGTGCCAGGCCGCTTCGACCAGCAGCCGCCGAGCGTGCGCGGACCCGGTCTTGGTGATCGACCCCAGCCGGCGACTGGACCCGGTCGTTGATTCTGAGGGCACCAGTCCGAGGTAGCTCATCAACTGCTCCGCGCGGGCGAACCGCTCAAAGTCGCCGACCTCGGCGCACAACCCCACCGCGGTCAGCGTGTCGACCCCGCGCAGGCAGCGCAATCGCCCGACCTGCGTCTCCCACGGCGAGCCGGGCAAGTTCGCGACGATCTCCCGCTCGAGATGCTCGCGGCGATGCACCAGGACGTCAATCACGCCCTCCAGGTCTAACAGTGTCGTCTGCGCCGCCGGCCACTCCAACGCCACCGTCTTGAGCCACGCGCGGTGTCGCTGCGTCCACGCGTGCCCATCGTCAAACGTCACGCCGTGACGCATCAACATCTTCAACAGCCGATGCCGAGCGCGCATCAGGTCCAGTCTGAGCGTCTCCCTCGCGCGAACCAGATCCCGCAGCGCCTCCTCCTGGGGCCCCGGAACCCGGACCGGGTGCAGCTTGCCGGCAAGCAGCAGCCGAACGAGATGCTCAGCATCACGCCGATCGTTCTTGACCTTGTCGCCGGTCGCGCGCGGGATCTTCGATGGCGCCGCGACCACACACTCAACACCTCGCTTCGCGAGCTCACGCGCGAGCGGGTACCCGGTCGGGCCTGCCTCATAGGCAACCCTGACCGGTCGCGGCAGCCCGGCGCAGAACGCCGCCGCACCACCGTTCTCGCCGCTCATCACGAACACCTCAAGCTCGCCCGTGTCAGCGTCCAGGACCGCCGCGACAATCTTCGCCGCGTGCACGTCCAGACCGACGAGGGATCTAGCCTTCGCCACGGCTGGTTCCTCCTATGCGGTTGTGGACCGCCGCGCGGGTACCAGCCGCGCGGCAAGAACATCACCCCCACGACACCGTGGGGGAACCGGCCTCTTTTATCGCTCAGGCCGGACGGTCCGGCAACCCATATGGTCTATGCAGATCTTGGCGTCCGCCGAGCCGCGAGGTGCATCTGCTTGTCGTCGGTGGCGAGTGTCGCCATGACCATCGATGCGCTCGCGTTGGGACGGAAGCGGTAGTTCGGGATCTCCGAGGGCCGCACGCGTTCTTAGGG